>JAISTC010000217.1 GCA_031272805.1 Propionibacteriaceae bacterium | reverse complement strand
CTGCGACCACAGCCGCGCCGGGCGCGTCGGCCAGGACAGCCGCCGCGGTGGACGGCAATGCGTCAACCCCTTCCGCGGCCAGCCGGTGGCGCGTCGCGGCCACGACGTCGGCGAACGTCGGCACCGCGTACACGGGCTCGGGGACGGGTTCGGGCACAGGCTCCGGACTCGGTGCCGCCGCCGGTTCGGCTGCGGCCGCCGGCTCGGGCTCATCGGGCAATTCTGGCTGCTCCGGCACGAGGATGGGCGACGGCTGCGCGTGGGGAGCCGCGGGCCCGAACAACTCGGCGCTGACGTGGGAGCCGGGGGCGCGGGGGCGGCTCTCGGTCAGCGGGATCGTGGGCTCGACGTTGAGGTCGTCCACGCCGGGCCACGACTGGCTGGGGTAATACTGCGGCGCGGCGATCGGCGCGGTCACGCCGCCGCCCGGGCGCGTCGGCACGCGCCGCGGCTCGAACCGCGCCCAGTCCGACGGATTCAGCACGATCACGCCCGGCGCCTTGTCCTCGGCCGGCTCCGCCACCGCCTGCCGGATCGGGTACACGGGGGGAGCGGGCGGCGCGATGACCTCTGGCACGGCGGCCACGGTGTCAGGCCCCGTGGAGATCGTTCGCAGAGCTGGCTCCGTAGCCACGGTGCCCGACCCTATGGCCTCGGCCGCCCCGGTGGCCTCAGCCCTGTCAGCCTGAGCGCCCCCTCTGTCAGCCTGAGCGCCCCCTCTGTCATCCTGAGCGGAGCGAAGGATCTCGCCCGTCACGGGGACGACCGGCTGCGCCAGTTCGTTGTCATCCCGGCGGAAGCCGGGATCTTTCGGGGTCACGGGGACAACAGGCTGCGCCAGTTCGTTGTCATCCCGGCGGACGCCGGGATCTTTCGGGGTGTCCGTCTCGGCGTCGGGGGAAGATCCCGGCTTTCGCCGGGATGACAAGGGCGGGGGGGATGACAAGGGTGGGGGGGATGACAAGGGTGAGGGTGGCAACGGCGGGGACGACGACGCTGGGGACGACAACGGTGGGGACGACGACGGCGGGGATGACGGCGCTGGGGTGTCACCCTCGGTGCGGGCCAGGGCGGTTTGGATGGCTTCTTCGGCGGCGAATGTGTTCAGGATCTGCGCCAGGATCGCCTCGGCGTGGGGGATGCGGATGCCGCTGGTGCCTTCCAGCCAGTCGGTTGACACGGCGGGCGGGCCGGGGGGCTCCGGCTCGAAGCTGGCGTGGGTGACGGCCGGTCCCTCCGGGACCGGGTCGGGCAGCGGCGGCGGGGGAGTGGGCGGGCTGACGGGGAGGCCGCGTGCGGCGGCGCGGGCCTCCAGGGCGGCCGACAGCGTCGGCCCGGCCGGGCGGGGGGGCAGGGGCGGGAGAGGACGCTGGCGATTGGCTGAACTGCCCACGTCAGGTGGGCGTGCCTCGTCGCTGGTCATGGGACCAAACTTAGCGAGAACAGCGTCGGTTGACACCCCGGGTTCAGGTCCGGGCCCGCTCACGCGGCGCGCAGGACGACCACAGTCCGGGCCGGGACCTCCATCGTGGCGCCGGCCTTCAACGTGACCCCCTCGTCGAATTCGCCCGCGTCGCCCGTGTGGAGGACGACCTGGTAGGCCTTGCCGTAAGGCGCCCCGGGCAGCGTCACGGTCGCCGGGTTCGCGCCCGCGTAGAACCAGACGATGAACGCCTCGTCCGCCGTCGCCACGTACATGCCGAGCAGGCGGCGGCCGCCGTCATGCCAGTCGGCGTCCTTCATCGGGCCGTCGTAGCCGTTCAGCCAGGCCAGTTGCGGGCGGCCCAGCCCCTTGCCGGAGGCGTCCTTGACCTCGTCCGCCGTGAGGTAGACCGCGGGGCGGAGCGCCGGGTGGCCGTCGCGCAGGTCGGTCAACTGGGCCGTGAAGCCGACGAGGTCCTCCCAGATCGCCTCGGGGTCCCACGACACCCAGGAGATCGGCGAATCTTGGCAATAGGCATTGTTGTTGCCGCCCTGGGTGCGGCCCATCTCGTCGCCCGCCGTCAGCATCGGCGTGCCGTGGGACAGCAGCAGCGTGGCGAGGAGGTTGCGGGCCTGGCGCCGCCGCAACTCGATGATCTCGGGGTCGTCCGTCTCGCCCTCCGCGCCGCAGTTCCAGCTCCGGTTGTCGTTCGAGCCGTCGCGGTTCGACTCCCGGTTGGCCTCGTTGTGCTTGACGTTGTAGGAGACGAGGTCGCGCAACGTGAAGCCGTCGTGGGCCGTGACGAAGTTGATCGACGCGGCCGCCGGGCGGGCGTCGTCCTGGAACAGGTCGGGCGAGCCGGACAGCCGCGTGGCCAGGTCCTGGACGCCCGGCGTGGCGCCGCGCCAGAAATCGCGGACGTAGTCGCGGAACTGGCCGTTCCACTCGTGCCAGCCCGGCCCCCAATTGCCGAGCTGGTAGCCGTAAGGGCCGACGTCCCACGGCTCGGCGATCATCGTGGCCGTGCTCAGGGCCGGGTCGGCGGCGATCTCGGTCTTGAAGGCGTGGTTGTGGTCGACGTGGTGCTCCGAGCTGCGGATGAGGTCCGTCGCCAGGTCGAAGCGGAAGCCGTCGACGCCCATCTCCGTGCGCCAGTAGCGCAGCGAGTCGAGGACCAGGCGCAGGACGCCGGGCTGGGACGTGTCGACGGAGTTGCCGCAGCCCGTGACGTCGTAGTCGTTGCGCAGGTCCTCGGTCAGCCGGTAGTAGCCCGCGTGGTCGATGCCGCGGAACGCCAGGGTCGGGCCTTCGTGGTTGCCCTCGCCCGTGTGGTTGTAGACGACGTCGAGGAAGACCTCGAGGCCCGCCTGGTGGAGTTGCGAGACCATGCGCTTGAACTCGTCGACCTGCGGCCCGGTCGTACCGCTCGAGGCGTAGTGGGCGTGGGGCGCGAAGAAGCCGAGCGTGTTGTAGCCCCAGTAGTTCGACAGGCCGGCCCGGACGATGAAGGGCTCCGAGACGAAGTGGTGGACGGGCAGGAGCTCGATCGTCGTCACGCCGATCTTCAGGAAGTGCTCGATGACCGCCGGGTAGGAGAGGCCCAGGAAGGTCCCCCGGAGGTGTTCGGGGACGAGCGGGTGGTTCCACGTGTAGCCGCGGACGTGGGTTTCCAGGATGACGCGGCGGCTGGGGTCGATCGGCTGCGCCAGCGGCGCCGGCGGCGCGGACGGCGCCACGACGACCGACAGCGGCACGGCCATCGACGAGTCGGTCGTGTCGGGCAGGTAGTCCGACTCGGTCGTGTGGTCGCGGATCGGGCCGGCGTAGTCGACGCCCGACGTGATGGCGCGGGCGTAGGGGTCGAGGAGGAGGCGGGCCGGGTTGAACCGCTGGCCGGTCTCCGGGCTCCACTGGCCGTGGACCCGGTAGCCGTAGAGCTGGCCCGGGCCGACGCCGGGCGCGAAGACGGACCAGACGCCGCCGTCGCCCAGGTGCAGGTCGAGGTTCGACTGCTGGCGGTCGGAGGTCAACAGGCTCAGTTCGACGCGTGTGGCCCGGGGCGCCCAGAGGGCGAAACCGGTCCCGTCGTGGTAGACCGTGGCGCCGAGCTGGGCGTCGGCGGGCGGGGCGGGGAGAACAGGCTTCGGGTGGCTGGCTGAAGGGCTCACTCGCGCAACTTTCGTAGATATGGGCAATCCGACCGGCAGAGCTTAGCCCGTCAACGGGGCCGAAGTGTCGGATGCCGCGCGCTGGGTGGCGGCGGCCGCGGTATCAGGTGCCCCGGCCCGGGCTCGTACCTCGCCAAGGCCGGGGCGCCTGACACCTCGGCCTCGCCTGACACCTCGGCCCCGTCTACTCCGGGAGATGTACGGGCGGCCGGCCGGAGTTACATCGCCTGGGGCCTGGTCTGACGACTTGCGGGCCACGCCCGCGGGGGTGGCCAGCCCGTAGTTTCTGTGTCACGCCCCCACCAAGGCCCCCACGAAAGGACACCCCCGATGATCGAACTCGATGGCCTGACCAAGGTCTTCGGCGCCAAGACCGCCGTCGACCACCTCTCCTTCACGGTCCAGCCGGGCCGCGTCACGGGCTTCCTCGGCCCCAACGGCGCCGGCAAGTCGACCACGATGCGGCTCATCGCCGGGCTCGACCGGCCCACCGCCGGCCGCGCCACCGTCAACGGCCGCAGCTTCGCCGACTGCCGGGCCCCGCTCCACGAGGTCGGCCTGCTCCTCGACGCCAAGGCCGTCCACCCCGCCCGCAGCGCCCGCAACCACCTCCGCGTCCTCGCCGCTACCCACGGGCTGCCCCAGTCCCGCGTGGACGAGGTCATCGAGTTGACCGGGCTGGGCGCCGTGGCGGACAAGAAGGCCGGGCAGTTCTCGCTCGGCATGGGCCAGCGCCTCGGCCTGGCCGCCGCGCTGCTGGGTGACCCCGCCACGTTCATCCTGGACGAGCCGGTCAACGGCCTCGACCCCGAGGGCGTCCACTGGATCCGGAACCTGACCCGCCAGTGGGCCGCCGAGGGCCGGACGGTCCTCGTCTCCTCCCACCTCATGTCGGAGATGGCCATGACCGCCGACCACCTGCTGGTCCTCGGCCAGGGCCGCCTCCTGGCGGACCAGCCGATGGCCGACTTCATCGCCCAGGCCTCGGGCGCCGTGACCCGCGTCCGCTCCCCCCAGGCCGCCGACATCGCCGCGGTCCTGGCCGGGCCGGACGTCACGCTGCGTGCGGTCGAGCGCGACGTGCTGAAGATCGAGGGCCTCGACTCCGCCGCCGTGGGCGAGATCGCCGCCCGCCGCGGCTGGGTGTTGTACGAGAACACGCCTCTCACGACGAGCCTCGAGGACGCGTTCCTCGAACTGACCGAATCCGCCACCGAGTACCGCGCCCAGGCGGTAGCGGTCTAGGACCAAGCACGACACAGACCGAGAGCTTCCATCATGACTACCGCCACCCTTACCCCCGCCTTCCAGCCGACGCGTGCCGCCACTGTCCGCGGCCGCGTGACCGCGCCCCATCTGCTCTTGTCCGAATGGCTCAAGCTGGCCACGCTGCGGTCCACCTGGATCACGCTCGGCGCCTACTGCGCCGCCGGCCTCCTCCTGGCCTTCGCGTTCCTCAAGGTCGACGCGGGCATCGTCACCGGCGCCGGCGTCAGCGCGGCCCAGGCCGGCGCCCAGGCGGTGGACATCGCCGCCAGCGGCGCGGGCATGGCCTCCCTGTTCGTCCTCATCGCGTTCGCCGTCGTGCCGGCGACCTCCGAGTACCGCACCGGCCAGATCCGGGCGACCCTGACCGCGGCGTCGAGCCGCCCGGCCGTCCTCGCCGCCAAGACGGCCGTCGTGGGCGCCGTCGCCGCGGTCGCCGCGACCGTGACCCTGGCCGGCGGGGTGGGCCTCTCCTGGCTCCTCGCCCCCGGCGCCGACGGCCACATCAGCCTGAGCGCGACCGACTGGCGGGTCCTCGGCGGGACCCTCCTCTACACGGTCCTGCTCGCGGCCATGTGCCACGGGCTCGGCTGGCTGATCCGCTCGAGCGCGGGCGGTCTGGTCGCCGCGTACGGCATCTTCACGATCGCCCCCATGGTCCTGAGCTTCGTCTACTCGACCTCGTGGGGCGAGAAGCTGATGGACTACTGGCCCTCCAACATCGGCATGAGCCTGGCCACGGCCGACCCGGTCCACACCTGGGGCGGCCACTGGGGCGGCGCCGCCATCATGGCGGGCTACGCCGCCGTCATCCTGGCCGCCGCCACCGTCAACCTCGTCCG
>JAISTC010000205.1 GCA_031272805.1 Propionibacteriaceae bacterium | reverse complement strand
GCTACGGAGCGAGGAACGAGCGACAGCCACGGGGCCTGACACCGCGGCCGCACCACGCGAATTGGCTGGCAACAAAGTGTGACAAACGGAACCGTCCCCAATGTCCCGCTCCCCCAGGCCACGGGGTCGGGCACCGTGGCTACGGAGCGAGGAACGAGCGACAGCCACGGGGCCTGACACCGCGGCCGCACCACGCGAATTGGCTGGCGACAAAGTGTGACAAACGGAACCGTCCCCAATGTCACGCAGGTGTGACAGAAGGAACCGTCCCCTGTGTCACGGTCACCAGGGCCTCGCCGTACGCCTCCAGCTTGGCCGCGCCGATGCCGGGGATGCCCTTCAGTTCCGCCACTGCCGTCGGTCGCGCCGCCGCCACCGCCCGCAGGGTGGAGTCGTGGAACACGACGTAGGCCGGCAGGCCCTTCTCCCGGGCCACACCGGCGCGCCACGCCCGCAGCCGCTCGAACAACTCCGCCTGCTCTGCCGTCAACTCCGCGGCCGCCGCCGCTGACGCGCCCGCCTTGGCCGCCTTGGCCGCCTTGTCCTTCTTCGCCCGCCCCCGCGCCACGGCCACGTCCTGCCGCAGCGCCACGGCCACCTCCCCGCGCAGTACCGCCCAGCTCGCGTCCGTCGTGACGAGCACCCCGTGGCCGCCCGGCCCGATCGCCAGCTCCCCGCGGGCCAGCAACTGCCGGACCACCGCCCGCCACTCGCTGTCCGACCGGTCCGCGCCGATCCCCCACGTCGACAGCTCGTCGTGCCGCCAGCGCGTGACCTTCTCCGTCCGGTGGCCGCGCAGGATGTCGATGACCTGCCCGGCGCCGAAGTGCTGGCGCCGCTCGCGCTCCAGCCGGACCACGGTCGACAGCAGTTTCTGCGCCGCCACGGTCCCGTCCAGGGTCGCGGGCGGGTCCAGGCACGTGTCGCAGTTGCCGCACGGCTCGATCGCCTCCCCGAAGTACGCCAGGAGGTTCTGGCGCCGGCATTCGGCCGTCTCGCAGAGCGCCAGCATGGCGTCCAGGAGCCGGGTCTGGAGCCGCCGGTGGAAGTCGTCGGCCGGCGACTCCGCGATGAACCGCCGTTGCTGGACGACGTCACCCAGCCCGTACACCAGCCACGCGTCCGACGCCTCCCCGTCACGCCCGGCCCGCCCGGTCTCCTGGTAATAGCCCTCGACGGACTTGGGCAGGTCGATGTGGGCGACGAAGCGGACGTCGGGCTTGTCGATGCCCATGCCGAACGCGATCGTGGCCACGACGACGACCCCGTCGTCGCGCAGGAAGCGCCGCTGGACGTCACGCCGCTCGTCGGCGGACAGCCCGGCGTGGTAGGCCAGCGCCGTCACGCCGTGGGCCGACAGGTACGCCGCCACGTCCTCCGTCGTCGCCCGCGCCAGCGCGTAGACGATGCCCGCCTCGCCCGCGTGCTCCGACTGGATGAAGGACAAGAGTTGTTCCTTGGCCGAGCGCTTGGGCTCGATCCGGTAGCGGATGTTGGGCCGGTCGAAGGAGCTGACGAAGTGGCGGGCCTGCCCGAGCCCGAGCCGTTCCGTGATCTCGCGGTGCGTCGCCTCGGTCGCCGTCGCCGTCAGCGCCAGCCGCGGCACGTCCGGCCAGCGCTCCCCCAGCAGCCCGAGCCCCAGGTAGTCGGGCCGGAAATCGTGGCCCCACTGGGAGACGCAGTGGGCCTCGTCGATGGCGAACAGCGCGATCTGGCCCTGGTCGAGCAGCGCCAGGCACGAGTCGGTCAGCAGCCGCTCCGGGGCGACGTAGAGGAGGTCCAAATCGCCTTGCCGGAAGGCTCTTTCGACGTCACGCCGGGAGCCGGCGTCCTGCGTCGAGTTGAGGTAGGCGGCGCGAATGCCCAGTTGGCGGACCGCGTCGACCTGGTCCTGCATGAGGGCGATCAGCGGCGACACGACGACGCCGGTGCCGGGCCGGATCAGCGCGGGAATCTGGTAGCAGAGCGACTTGCCGCCGCCGGTCGGCATGAGGACGATGGCGTCCCCGCCGGCCACGACATGGTCGATGACGTCCGCCTGATGTCCCCGGAACGCGTCGTACCCGAACACATCGCGGAGGACTTGCAGCGGCGTCACGGGGTGGAGTGTACCCAAGGCCGAGGTGTCAGGCGCCCCTCAGGCCAGGGGGTCGGGCGCTGCCCAGGCCGAGGTGTCAGGCGCCCCCGCCCTGGCGAGGAACGCGCCCAGGCGGGGGCACCTGCTACCGCGGCCGACCCCAGGCTCCCACCGGCCGCCTACTTCTCCCGCACGGTCAGAGTGTCGACCACTTGCCCGTCCGCGGCGGAGAACGTCACAGTCGCGGTCCGCACAGCGCCCGTGTCGTTGGCGTCGGCGGACACGACCGTGACCGTCCCGGACTTCCCCGTGTCGACCGACAGGTGCACCCACGGCTGGTCCGCGACCGCCGTCCAGGAACCCGTGTTGGTCGTGACGCGCACGGCCTCCAGGTCGTTGACCCCCGAGATCGACACGCGGTGGCGGTTCAGGGTGATCTTCGGCCCGGCCACCTGCCGGACGGTGATGGTCGTCGTGACCGACCCCGCTGTGACCGTCACCTTGGCCGACCGGACGGCGCCCGGATTGGCCGCCGCGGTCAACACCAGTTGCCCCTGCGGCGCCCCGGACGCCGGTGCCACGGTCAGCCACGCGGCGTTGGACGTCGCCGTCCAGCCCGCCTGGTTGGTCGCCACGGTGTAGACCTGCTCGCCGCCCGCGGCCAGGACATTCCACCGCCCGGCCGGCGTGGCCACGACGAACGGCTGGCCGGCCTGCTGTTCGACCGTCAACGTCCGCGAGGAGGACCCGTCGACCGCCGCAAACGTCACGCTGCCCGTCCGGGCCGCGCCCGGATTCGCCGTCACACTGACCGTCAGCTTGGCGGCCCCCGTCCCGCTGGTCTGCGAGACCGTGATCCAGTCGGCGCTGGCCGTGGCGGTCCAGGCGGGCCCGGCCAGGACGCGCTCGGTCACGGACCCGGCCACGCCCCGCGTCGCCCAGACCGACCGCGACAACCGCAGTTGGTCGGGGTTGGGCGCGGCCGGCGTGACCGTGCCGCACTCGTCGGCCGCCGCGTCCTGCAGCGCCGCCATGTTGTCGCGGACCGTGGCGAGGATCGTGTCGACCTGCGCGATGACGCCGAGGTCGAGGTTGTCGAGCCCGGTCTTGAGCGTGGCGACCTGGTCCCAGACGTTGGCCACGTAGTCCTGCAGGCCCGCCGGCGCCCCCGCCTGCATGCCCTGCAGGTCGGCGAACACATCGCCCAGGGTGTAGATCGCGTCCGCAACCGCCAACTGGTCGAACGCCGCCGTGAAATTGGGGTAGTCACGCGCCAGTTCGTTGTTGGTCGAGCAGAAGTCCGGCGTCACGCTGGGCGTAGCCGAGGGCGACGCGCTGGGCGAAGCCGACGGGCTCGGCGACGGCGAAGCCGACGGCGTCACATCCGGCGACGGGCTCGGAGACGGCGTCACGTCCGGCGACGGCGAAGCCGACGGCGTGACCTCCGGCGACGGCGACGGGCTGGGCGACGGGCTCAGGCTAGGCGACGGCGACGCGCTCGGGCTCACCGCGGCGCTCGGGCTGGCGGACGGCGCGATGTACCCACAGTGCTCCGCGATCGCCGCCATGTACTCGTCCACAGCCGCCATCGCCGCCGGCTGCCGCTGCGCCAAACTCTGACCCAAGGCCTCATCCTGGGTCTCCACCGCAGTCCGCATATCCGTATAGAACGCCAGCGCCACCTCCAACGGCTCGGCAATAGCCGGCCCCGGGTTGGTCGCCTTGACCGCCTGCAGCGTGTCGATCAGAGCAGTCGCCGCGTTGACCACATCCTGCTCAGACTGAACCGCATTCCACGCCGCAATGGCATCCTGCAACTCCTGATTATGCGACTCGAACGCCGCACAGGTGTCATCCAACGGCGTATACCCCGTCGGACTGGCCGACGGCGACACCGTCACGCTGGGCGACGGGCTCGGTGACGGCGTCACGTCGGGCGAGGGGCTGGGAGACGGCGTCACGTCCGGCGACGGCGACGGGCTGGGGCTCGGCGACGGGCTGGGGCTCGGTGAAGGCGAGGGGCTCGGGCTAGGCGAGGGAGACGGGCTCGGGCTCGGACTCGGCGAAGGGGACGGACTCGGGCT
>JAISTC010000183.1 GCA_031272805.1 Propionibacteriaceae bacterium | reverse complement strand
TAGCCCTGCGGCGAAGTCGGCGCGGGTGAACAGGTCGACATCTTCGGTGGGGCGGCTGATAAGGCCGTGCTCCCGGATGGCGCCCGACCCGGCCAACGCGAAACCGGAGTCGGCGACCTGAGCCAAGGCTAGACGTGTGACATCGCGTTGGACTTCAAGCACTCGGCTCATGCCGCCGCCAAGGCCATCAGTTGGGGGAAACGATCCTCCCAGAGGCGGCGGACTCGCAAGGGGAGAACCAACTCGGGCCAGATCTCAATCAGTCGGCGGCGGTTGATGAGCTGCTCTTGGAGTTCGGCGTCGGCTTCTTGGAGCAGGGTTTCGTAGGCCAGGGCAGTGCCGCCCGGACGATCAAGGTCAACCCGGCCGTCGCCAGGAACCCAGAACACGCGCTTGGGTAGTTTGATCACGCCGCCGTCGGGCCCGGAGAGCGCGTCGAGGCTGTCGGGCGCGAAGTACGGTTTGATGTCCCGGAAGTGCACCTGTGGTACAGACATGTCCACCATCGCCATCGTCCACCCTCCTTTCGTCCTCGCCGAAACGATCGGCGCCAGCGGGAGCGAGCCTACCGGGCGATCGGCTTGCCCATTCCGGACGAGCCAGCCGCGGCGAGGCCAAACGGATTCCACCGGCTGACCCTCCGAGCAACTCGTGCCACGGCGCCTGGTTCTCGGTCGCGGCGCTCACTGAGACAAGTCCAGCGTGGACATGCTCAGGTGGGCAGGAAGACCCGCATGGTGGAGGGGCCGCGGTTGGCCCACAGGGCGTAGGGGATCAGGCGAACTGACTCGGGACTGGTCCCGGGTGTGCCGTTGGCGGCATAGCGGTCGGCCGAGTAAGGCCATGCGGGGCCGCCAACCTGGTCACGGACCGCGTCGACTACCAGGGTCGGGAGGCCGCCGATGTCCTGGCCGTCACGACGCGGTGCGGGGCCCAAGCAGAGCCGGATACCGTTGAGCGCGTCGCAGCCGGCCTGGTCGGCCGTAAGCGTGGCTTGGTGGGGCAGGTCGGTTGACTCGAGGCAGTAGACCAGGGGCCCGTATTCGATGGCAGCAGTCCCGCGGACCGCGTCGATGCGCTGGTCGGGCCAGGTCAGGCGGGGCTGTGGGGCCAGGTCCAGCGTCACGGTGTCGCCGGGCGCCCACTGTCGGCTGAGCTGGGCGTAGCCGTCCTCGCTGGTGAGGGGCAGTGGTCGGCCGTTGATGGCGACAGTGGCATCTTGGCCGGTCCAGGCGGGAATCCTCAAGGATAAGGTCCAGGGGACGGAATCGGTCGAGTTGACGAGGATTTCGATGTGGCCTTCGGCGGGGTAGGCAGTCGCGATTGCCAGGGTGCGGCCGTGGTCGGCCGCCACGTGGCAGGCCCCGTATTGGTGGATCTGAATACCGTGGTCGTCCTGGGTGGCGGTGTATTGGTCGATTGATGTCAGGAGGCGCATGAGGTTGGGTGGGCAGCAGGCGATCTCGAACCACGGTTGACGTTGGAACGGCGCCCGGACTTGCAGCTTGTTGTCGTAGAAGAAGGTAGCGCCTTCCAGGCCCATGCCTGGGAGGACGGCGTTGTACAGGGCGCGTTCGATCATGTCGGCGTAGCGGCCGTCGCGTTCGACCAGGAGGAGCCGCCACGACCACATGATCAACGCGATACCCGCGCAGGTCTCGCAGTAGGCCAAGTCAGGGGGCAGTTCGTAGGGTTCACCGAGTGATTCGCCGAGCTGGCGCGACCCGACACCGCCCGTGATGTACGTCTGGCCGGCAACCAGGGCGTCCCAGTGGCGGCGCGACGCCGCCAACAGAGTGTCGTCGCCGGTGGCGGTGGCAACATCGACGATCCCGCTGCTCAAGTAGAGGGCGCGGACCGCGTGGCCTTCGAGTCGGACCAGGTCCCTGACCGGTAGGCGGTCTTGGTAGTAGGCGGCACCGAACCGCCCCGGACCGAGAGTGCCGTGGCCCCGCCTGTCGATGAGCGCTGCCGCCAGGTCGACGTAGTCGCGGCGGTCGGTGGCACGGGCCAGCCCGACTAGGGCCATTTCGATTTCGGGGTGGCCGCACACAACCGGCTGGCCGTTGAGCCCGAACCGCTGGACGAGAAGGTCGGCGGCTCTCACGGCGACAGCCAGGAGGCGAGCGTCACTTCTGGCATGGTGGAAGGCCGTGGCCGCCTGGATGAGGTGGCCGAGGCAGTACATTTCGTGGCCGAATTGCAGGTTGGAGAAGCGCTCGGACGGTGGCCCCATCTGGTACCACGTGTTGAGGTAGCCGTCGTCCGCCTGGGCCGCAGCGATCAATTCGATCGCCTCATCGGCGGCTTGGGCCACAGCTTGTGGGACGGCGCCGGAATCAGTCCAGGCGACGGCTTCCAGCCACTTGTACAGGTCCGAATCGACGAAGTTCTTGACGTCGCCGTCCAGGGCGTCGGCGTGGCCGTGTCCCCCGGATGCCCGCCCAGCGGCCACTTCGAAGTTATGGATGTTCCCAGCCACGCGCAGGCGGTCCAGCCCGGCGAGGAGACTCGTGTCGCGCACGGTGCGTTGCCGTGCGGCCAAGAAACCGCCAGTTAACCGGACGGAGCCGGGGGGGAGAGGGCGCAGGTTGCCGCGCGGTGTTGTTGTCATGACTTGACCGATCCGGCGAGGAGGCCTTCGACGTAGTAGCGCTGAAGAATGAGGAAGACGATGATGCAGGGCAGCGATGTCACCAGCACGCCGACCTGGAGCATGCCCCAGTCGATGGTGCCAAACCGGCCTGTGATGAGGTTCTGCAGGAGGACGGGCACCGTGTAGTGGTCATCCGAATTGAGGAGGATGAGGGCCGCCAGGAACTCGTTCCACGAGGTGAAGAAGGCAAACAGGGCCACGGTGGCGAGTCCGGGTGTCGCCAGACGCAGCGAGACCGACTGGGCGGCCCGCACGAGGGAGCAGCCGTCAATCCAGGCGGCTTCTTCGATCTCGTTGGGGATGGACGCGAAGGCATTGCGCATGACGAATACGCCGAGCGGGATCTGGGACATGGTGTAGACGCAGGCCAGGCCGACGAGCGAATTGCTCAGGTGCAGGCGGAGCAACACCAGATACAAGGGGGTCAGGAGCACTTGGACCGGCACCATCATCGGCGCGAGGAGAGCCATGAACACGGCGTTGCTTCCCTTAAAGGGCAGCTTGGCGAGGCCGTAGCCGGCCAGCGTGGCCAGAATCACGGTCATGACTACGGTCAGCAAGGACACCTTGATCGAGTTGCCGAGGTAGGTGTCCATACCGAGCCCGGCCTGCCAGAGCTCCTTGAAGTTGTCGAAGGACAGTTGCCGGGGGAGATAGGTCGGTGGGCTGGCAACGGCCTCGGCCGGTGTCTTCACGACCGTCATGGCCACCATGGCCAGGGGAAAGAGGAATACGCAGGATAGGACCAGGCAGCAGGTCCACCAGGCGATCGCCACGGTCCGCCTGATCCGATCTCGCCGCCGCCGGAACCGGGTCATGATTCGTCTCGCATGGCGCGGAGTTGGAAGGCGGAGAAGAAGACCAGGAGTGCCAGCAGTACGAGTGAGGCGGCGGCGCCGTAGCCCAGGTCGAAGTTGAAGAACGAGGTCGAGAACACCCACTGGACCACGCCTGTGGTGCTGTTGCCGGGGCCGCCGCGGGTCAGGATGTAGAAGGGTTCGAACACGAGGACTGATCCGACCGTCGAGAACACGAGGACGAGGGCGATTGTGCGCCGCATCATCGGGAGAGTGATCGACCCGAAGGTGCGCATGCGGCCGGCGCCGTCGATGGCGGCGGCCTCGCGGATCTCGTCCGGGATCGATTGGAGGCCACCCATGAGCAGCAACATGGAGAAGCCGACGTTCTTCCAGACGAACAGCGACACGGCCGCCACCAGGGCCGTACCGGTGTGGGCGAGCCACAGAATCGGCTTGTCCATCAGCCCCAGGTCGCCCAGGATCTGGTTGACATGGCCGACGTCGGGGTTGAGCAGCCACAGCCAGATGTAGGCGGCGGCGGCGAAACCGATGACCATCGGCAGGAAGAAGACGCTGCGGAACACGCCGGCCCCGGTCCGGTTCTTCTGGACCAGGACGGCTAACGCGAGCCCGAGGAGAACCGACAGGGGTGTGGCGACCAGAACGAACAGCAGGCTGAGCCCCAGCGAGTGGAGGAAACTGCTGTCGGTCACCAGATCCTTGTAGTTGCCCAGGCCGACCCACTTGGTGCGGCCGACCAAGGGCCAGTCGTGTAGGGACATCCAGCCCATCGTCACCAGAGGAGCGAAGAAGAACACGCCGACGAACACCACCGCCGGCAGTGTCAAGGCGAGGCCCACCAGCCGGCGGCGGCGGGCCATTGGGCCTTGCCGCCGCCGGGCCGTATGGGATGCCTTGGCGGGTGTCACTGAGCGGCCTGCAGGATCTTCGTCCAGTCGGCTTGAGCGGTGGCCGCCTGCGCGTCGATGTCGCCGTTGAACACGGAATTGTGGATCAGGTTGGCCCACGGGCCATTGGGATCTTCGAACAACTCGGAGTACACCGTCGACTTGGGGGTGCGGCCCGCGGCCATGGCCGCGACAAGCGCCTGGAAGTTGGCGGACGCGTCGACCGGAGCCGCGTCGGGCCTGATGGGCACGATGCCCGCGGCCGCGATGAAGTCCTGCTGGGTGGCTTGGCTCGTGGCCCAGGCCACGAAGTCCCAGGCCGCGTCAGCGTTCTTCGTGGCCGCCGTGATCGCAATCGTGTCACCGCCCGCGAACGAGGCCGAGCCGCCGTCCTTGCCGGGGATCGGGGTGATGCCGAAATTGACGTCCGGGTAGTTCGCCGTCAGCTCGGAGTAGGCGAACGATCCATTGGCCAGCATGCCGATCTTGCCGGCGGCGAACATCGTCAGGATGTCGGTGCCGTCATCGGTCTGGGCGGATTCGGGGATGACGCCCGACTCCCACAGTTCCCGGTAGAAGGCCAGGGCCTCCTTGACCTCGGTGGTGTCGAGCGTGGCCGTCTGGTTGGCGCCGTCCCCTGTCAGGACATCGCCGCCGTTGGCCCAGATGAACGGCGTGAACGTGAACAAGTTCCAGCCCGAACCCGATCCGGGGAAGTAGTAGCCGTAGTTGCCGTTTCCGAGGGCGGTAATGGCTTCGGCTGCGGCCTTCATTTCCGCCCACGTGGTCGGCGGCTGGTCCGGGTCCAGGCCTGCCTGCGTAAAGAGGTCCTTGTTGTAGAAGAGGACGGAGGCGTCGCCGTTGAACGGCAGTGCGTACTGAATCGCCCCGGCTTTTGTGGAGGGTCTGGGAATCCGAAAGGATGTTGTTATGCCTTCTGGGAAGAAGTATCCGGCTGAGATTCATGAGCGGGCGGTCCGTTTGGTCCGTGAAGCGATGGCTGAGGAGCCGTCGGTGTCGTTATCGGCGACGGTGGCTCGGATCGGTCAGAGGGTCGGGGTGTCTCCCGACACGTTGCGCACGTGGGTCCGCCAGGACCAGGTCGATCAGGGTGAGCGTCCCGGTGTGACGACCGCGGACGCGGCCCGGGTCAAAGAGTTGGAGCGAGAGGTGAAGGAGCTGAAGCGGGCCAACGAGATTCTGTTGGCGGCGTCCAGTTTTTTCGCCCGGACGCTCGACCCGCGACTGCCGTGGTAGTCGATTTCATCGACGAGTACCGGGGCCGGTTCGGGGTCGAGCCGATCTGCCGGGTGTTGGCCGCCCATGGATGGCGGATCGGCGTGTCGACGTACTATGCGGCCAGGTCGCGGCCGCCGCCGGCGCGGGCGTTGTCGGACCTGATGTGGGCCGACATCATCCAGGCGGTCTTCGACGACCCGACCAAGGGCCGCCGGATCGTCGGGGTCCGCAAGATGTGGCATCTGCTGCGCCGCGACGGCTACCAGATCGCCCGTTGCACGGTTGCCCGGATCATGCGCCAACTCGGGTTGAAAGGCGTCCGCCGGGGCGGTTGGAAACCGGTCACGACACGGGCCGACCCGGCCGCTACGCGCCCGCCTGACCTGGTCCACCGCGATTTCCATCCGGACAGGCCTAATGCCTTGTGGATCGTGGATTTCACGTATGTGTGGACACATGACCGGTACTGTTTCACGGCCTTTGTGAAGGACGCCTTCTCACGCCGGCTGGTGGGATGGCGCACCAGCGGCCGGATGCCGGTCGACCTGCCCTTGGACGCGCTGGAGATGGCCCTGTGGGTGCGCGGCCGTGACGGCCAGGACGTCACCGGCCTGATCCATCACTCCGACGCCGGATCCCAGTACACGGCCGTGCGTTACGCCGCCCGGCTGGCCCAGGCCGGTCTGCTGGCCTCGGTCGGCACGGTCGGCGACAGTTACGACAACGCGATGGCCGAGTCCGTGATCGGCCTGTACAAAGCCGAGTGCGTCCACCGGGACGGGCCGTTCCACAGCCTGGAACACCTCGAACTGGCGACCTGCGCCTGGGTCGACTACTACAACCGCTACCGGCTCCACTCGTCCATCGGCTACGTCACACCGATCGAATACGAACAGGCCCACCATGACAGTCTCGTTGTCGCCTGAAGCGACCGCCGGGCTGCCCGGTGTTGCTGCCGCCGTCATTGTGACACGGTCGGCAGGCCAGTCAAGGGCGCCTACGGCGTCCCTTCGGGAGACGGCCTCCGGCCGTCCCCTTGACAGGCCCGCCGACCGCGTCCCCCGGCACCCAACAGCAACACACCCCCATTGCCACCACTACCATCAGAACAAGAACCCAACACCAACCGGTGTTGGGATTATCCACCCTCTACAGAACCCGGTACGGTTCA
>JAISTC010000180.1 GCA_031272805.1 Propionibacteriaceae bacterium | reverse complement strand
GTCGTCATCGCGGGCAACCACATCGGGACCGGCGAGACCTTCCTCCTCCCCGCCTTCATCAAGCGCCCTCTCACGTTCGCCGCCAAGAAAGAACTCTTCCAAGGCACCACGCTCTGGCGCCGCTTCGCCCGCCGGCTCTTGCTCGCCATCCACCAGGTCCCGATCGACCGGGCCGGCGGGTCGGCCTCCGCCGGGGCGCTGCGCTCCGTCGAGACCGTCCTCGCCGAGGGCGGGGTCGTCGGCTTCTTCCCGGAGGGCAAGCGCTCGCCGGACGGACGGCTCTACAAGGGCCACACCGGCTTCGCCCGCCTCGCGCTCGACCAGGGCGCCGTCGTCGTCCCGGTCGGCTGCATCCACACCGACTTCCGCCAGGGCTGGCTCCCCTGGCCCTGGTGTTACAAGCCCGAACTCCACTTCGGCGAGCCCATCCGCTTCCCCGATCAGGTCCGCCAGGCCTACCTGGCCGCGCCGACGCGGGAGGAATCCGGGGCCATCCTCCGCCAGGTCACCGACGATGTCATGCGCGCCATCCAGGCCATCACCGGCCAGGAGTACGTCGACGAGTACGCCCGCCGCCAGAAGCCGCCGCCGAAGTAGTTGCCCCAACCAGTAGTCTTGACCCCCGTGACCGACCTCATACCCGCCTTGGACGCGCTGCGGGCGCTCAACCCGCCCCAGCAGCCGGTCTACGACGACCCGGCGCGCGTCGACGAGGTGGTGAGCCAACTCCGCCGCCTGCCGCCGTTGGTGTTCGCGGGCGAATGCGACGACCTCAAGGCCCGCCTCGCCCAGGCGGCCGCGGGCAAGGCCTTCGTCCTCCAGGGCGGCGACTGCGCGGAGACCTTCGACACCGTGACGGCCGCGTCGATCCAGCGCCGGCTCCGCGTCCTCCTGTCGATGGGCGTCGTGTTGACCTACGCCGCCGAGGTCCCCGTCATCAAGATCGGCCGCATGGCCGGCCAGTACGCCAAGCCCCGCTCCAAGCCGACGGAGACGCGCGGCGGCGTCGAACTGCCGGCCTACCGCGGCGACGCCGTCAACGGCTTCGACTTCACGCCCGAGTCACGCCGCCCCGACCCCGACCGCCTGTTGCGCGCCTACTACGCCTCCGCCGCCACGTTGAACCTGGTCCGCGCGTTCGTGAAGGGCGGCTTCGCCGATCTGAGGGCGATGCACTCCTGGAACGCCGACTTCGTCCGCAAGGCCCACGTCTCCGCCCGCTACGAGCAGCTGACCGGCGAGATCGACCGGGCGCTGGCCTTCATGGCCACGATCGGCGTCGACGGCGGCGAGGCCTTCCGCACAGTCGACTTCTGGGCCTCCCACGAGGCCCTGCTGATCGACTACGAACACGCTCTGACAAGGATCGACTCGCGGACTGCGCTGCCCTACAACGTCGGCGGCCACCTGCTGTGGGTCGGCGAGCGGACCCGGCTCCCCGGCGGCGCCCACGCCGAACTGCTGAAGCGCCTCCGCAACCCGCTCGGCATCAAGGCCGGGCCGAACGCCAACCCGGACGACATCCTCCGCCTGGCCGACGAGCTGGACCCGGCCCACGAGCCCGGCCGCCTGATGGTCATCACCCGCCTGGGCGCGGACCGGGTCCGGAGCGTTCTCCCGCCGCTGGTCAACGCGATGGAGGCGACGGGCCGGAAGGTCGTCTGGGTCTGCGACCCCATGCACGGCAACACGTTCGAGTCCGGCACCGGCTACAAGACCCGCTCCTTCGCGGACGTGACGGCCGAGTTGGACGGCTTCTTCGACGTCCACGCCGAACTGGGGACCTGGCCGGGCGGCGTCCATTTCGAACTGACCGGCGACGACGTGACGGAATGCGTCGGCGGGGCGGCCGACGTGTCGGTCGATGACCTGGCCAACGCCTACGAAACCGTCTGCGACCCGCGGCTCAACCGCCAGCAGTCGCTGGAGTTGGCGTTCATGGTCGCCGACCGCCTCAGCCACCTCGAACACGCCTCACGCCGCGCGCCGGTCATGCCGGACGTCCTGTAGGCGCGGGGGAGCGCGGGGCGAGCGTAGGATGCCGCGCATGGCATTGATCGATCTCCGCTCCGACACCCTCACCAAACCCACCGACGCCATGCGCGAGGCGATGTTCCGCGCGCCCGTCGGCGACGACGTCTACGGCGAGGACCCCTCCATCAACGAACTGGAGGCCCGCGGCGCGGAATTGCTCGGCCACGAGGCCGCCCTGTTCTGCGTCTCCGGCTCGCTCGCCAACCTCCTCGGCGTCTGGCTCGTGGCCGAACGCGGCTCGGAACTGGTCTGCGACGAGCAGGCCCACATCGTCCGCGCCGAGGTCGGCGCCCACGCCGCCCTCCACGGCATCCAGACAAGGACCTGGGCGTCGCCCGACGGGGTGGCGGACCCGGCCGTGGTCGAGCGGATCGTGGCCGACCGGGCGGCGCACCTCGTGGCCACGGGCGGCGTCGAACTGGAGAACACGCACAACTTCGGCGGCGGCACGATCCAGCCGGTCGAATCTATGGCCAAGATCGCAGAACTCTGCCGCGACAAGGGGCTGGGGCTCCACTTGGACGGTGCGCGGCTGGCCAACGCGGCCGTGGCGCTGGGCCGGCCGCTGTCGGACTGGTCGAAGCTGGCCACGTCCGCCAGCCTCTGCCTGTCCAAGGGCCTGGGCGCCCCGGTCGGCACGGTCCTGGCGTCGTCCAGGACCAACATCGCGCGAGCCCGGGCCGAGCGCAAGCGGCTGGGCGGCGGCTGGCGCCAGGCCGGCATCCTGGCGGCGGCCGGCCTCTACGCGCTCGACCACCACATCGACCGGCTGGCCGACGACCACGCCCACGCGCGGCTGATCGCGGACATCATCCGGGCCAAAGCGCCGGGGGCGGTCGCCGCCACGGTGCCGACGAACATCGTCGTCGTGACCGTGCCGGACGCGGCGGCGGTCGTGGCCGGGGCCAAGGAGCAGGGGGTCCTCGTGTCGCTGCTCAACGCCACGACGGTCCGGCTGGTGACCCACCTGGACGTGACCGAGGCGCAGTGCCGCGAGGGCGCCGAGGTCGTGGCAGAGTTGCTGGCATGAACATCACCCACCTCGGCCACTCGGCCGTCCTGCTCGAGGTCGGCGGCCTCCGCCTCCTCCTCGACCCGGGCAACTTTTCTTCCGCCTGGCACGGGCTGGCGGACCTGGACGCGGTCATCGTGACCCACTGGCATCCCGACCACATCGACCCCGCCCACGTGCCCGCGCTGCTGGCCGCCAACCCGGGCGCAGCGCTCATCGTCGAGCCGTCCGTGCCGGACGTCTACGACCTGCCGACCGCGCGGCGCTTGGCGGCCGGAGACTCCGTCACGGTCGGGCCGGTCACGCTCACCGCCGCCGGCGGCCGCCACGCCATCATCCACCGCGACATCCCCCAGATCGGCAACATCGGCGTCATCGTCGAGGCGCCCGGCGAGCCGCGCTTCTACCACCCCGGCGACATGCTGGAGACGGTGCCGGCGGGGATCGACGTGGCGGCCATCCCGGCGCACGGGCCGTGGTCGGCCATGAAGGAAATCATCGACTTCGCCCGGGCGCTGGCGGCGCCGCGCGGCTTCCTCATCCACGACGGCCTGGTCAACGAGCGGGGCTGGGATCTCAGCTTCGGCCGCCTCAACGAGATGACCCCGACCACGCTGACCGACCTGCGCGGCGGCCAGCCCTGGGCGGTCTGACAAGAAAAACAACGGTACGCCCGTACCGGTACTTGAACGTCAAGCGCGGTCATTTAAGTACCGGTACCGCTGTATCGTTGCTGAAAAACAACGGTACGCCGGTACCGGTACTGTGGATCGTTGTTTAGACGACGGTGATCGTGACCGTGGAGCCTTGGGGGACCATCGTGCCGGGCTTGGGGTCCTGGCCGCGGACGATGTGGAGGACGATGTAGCCGCCGTCCGCCTCGACCACGGGGATGAGCCCGGCCGCCGTGATCTGGGCCTTGGCCGAATCCTCCGTCGTCACCGGGAACGCCGTCGCCACGTTCGGCACCGCCACCATGACCGGGCCCAGCGACTGGACGAGCGCGATCGTGTCGCCGTGCTTGCCCGTGCCGGAGTTCGGCGTCTGGCTGATGACGAGGCCCTCGGCCACGTCCGCCGAGTGCTCCTCCGTCACGCTGACGACGAATTGCAGGGCCTCCAGCGCCGCCTGGGCGTCGGCCGCCGACTGGCCCGTGTAGTCCGGCACTTCGACCGGCTCGGGCCCCTTGGAATAGGAGATGTTGACGACCGTGCCGGGGACGAGGCTGGCGCCGGGCTCCTGGGACTGCCAGACGATCAGCCCCTCGGCCACCGTGTCGTCCCACGTGCCGGTCGCCTCGCCGATCTTCGGGCACTTCTCGGCCGCCTCGTCGGCCGCCGCCCCGCAGTCCGCCAGCGCCTTGGCCGCGTCCGCCTGGGTCAGGCCCACGATCGTCGGCATCGTGTAGCGCTCGGGGCCCTTCGAGATGGTCAGGCTGACCGTGCCGCCCTTGATGATCCGCGCCCCGTCGCCGGGGTCGGACGAGAGCACGAGCCCGGCGCCCATGTCCTCGGAGTAGGCGTACGTGTCGGCCGCCACCTGGAAGCCCTGGCCCACGAGCAAGGAACGGGCGTCCGTGGCGTCGAACCCGAGGACAGCCGGCTGCTCCGTCCAGCGGCCGACGCGCCACCACCAGCCGCCCACCCCGGCCCCGACCAGCCCCAGGACCACGATCGTGAGGAGCAGGGCCAGGCCGATGCGGCGGCGGACGTACATGGGCTCGCGCTTGATCTGGACCAGCGGCCGGGCCGGGACGACGACCGGGCCCGACCCCTCCGTGACGCCGCCCGTCGC
>JAISTC010000153.1 GCA_031272805.1 Propionibacteriaceae bacterium | reverse complement strand
CTACTCCGGCCGGACCGCTCGGTGCAGCGCCACGATGCCGCCGGACAGGTTGCGCCACTCGATCTGGCGCCAGCCCGCGGCCTCCATCAGCCGGGCCAAGCCCTTCTGGTCGGGCCAGTCGATGATCGACTCGCGCAGGTACTCGTAGGCCGCCGGGTCGGGGCTGCTGAACCTGGCCACGACCGGCATGGCGTACGTGATCCAGCGCCGGTAGATGGCCAAGAAGGGTTTCCACGTCGGGGTCGAGAACTCGCAGATGACGAGCCGCCCACCCGGCTTGACGACGCGCTGGATCTCGGTCAGCGCGGCCAGCGTGTCCTCGACGTTGCGCAGGCCGTAGGAGATCGTGACGGCGTCGAAGCTGGCGTCCGCGAAGGGCAGGTTGAGCGCATCGCCCAAGAGGAAGGTCAGGTCCGGGTGGCGGCGCCGCCCTTCCGCCAGCATCCCGAGGCTGAGGTCGGCGGCCACGACGTGGGCGCCGGCGGCGGCCAGGGGCGCCGAGGATGTGCCCGTGCCGGCGGCGAGATCGAGGATGGTTTCGCCCGGCTGAACCGCCAGGGCTTCGACCACGGCGGGCCGCCAGTGCCGTTCCAAACCGAGCGAGGCCAGCGCGTTCATCCGGTCGTAGCGGGGGGCTACGGCGTCGAACATCCGCGCAACTGCGGTTGGCTCCTTCTCCAGTGTGGCGCGTCGGTCAATTGTCGTCCTCCGTCTCATCAGCACGGGCGTAAGCCTAGATCGCCCCTTTTTTCGGCGCACACCCGGGGTCCGGCCGCCCGGCGCGCACGATCCCGCGAGATGAGGGAGAATACGGCTCATGGCTAAGGCGCGTACTCCAGTTCTCAAAGTCCAGAACCTCAAGAAGGCTTATGGCGATCACGTCATCGTCAACAACTTCAACCTCGAGGTCTGGCCCGGCGAGGCGGTCGCGCTGACCGGCCGCAACGGCGCGGGCAAGTCGACCATCCTGCGTTGCCTGGTCGGCGCGGACAAGCCCGATGACGGCACGATCCTCGTCAACGGCGAGACCCTGCGCGAGTCGAACCCCGTCATCCGCGCCACGGTCGCCACGGTCATCGACGACCTCGACTTCTTCCCCGACCTCTCCGTCGTCGAACACCTCGACCTCCTGGCGCGGGCCCACGGCCTGCCCGACTCCGACGACGCCGTCGACTCGATCCTCCACGAGGTCCAGCTCGTTCCCCAGTCCGGCCAGCTCCCCGGGACGCTGAGCTCCGGCCAGCGCCGCCGCCTGGCCCTGGCGACCGCGTTCGTGCGCCCGCGCCAGCTCCTCATCCTGGACGAGCCCGAGCAGCGGCTCGACGTCGAGGGCGTCGAGTGGCTGGCCGAGCGGCTGGCGGCCGAGCGCAAGGACGGCCTGGCCATCGTCATGGCCAGCCACGAGCCGACGCTGGTCAAGGCCGTGGCGACGAAGACGGTCCGGGTAGGCGGCGACAAGTGAGCAAGAAGAAGATCAGCCGCCCTAAGGCCACGGGGTCGGGCCCGGTGGCGACGGCGAGTCAGGCCACGGGGCCGGCTCCGGTGGCTACGGCGAGTCAGGCCATGGGGTCGGGCACGGTGGCTACTGAGCGAGCTCTGCGAACGATCTCCACCGGGCCTGACACGGTGGCCCCCGTCCTCGAGACTCCCGCCACCCCCGCCTCCCCCACGTCCCCGGCATCCCCCACCGAGTTCGTCGTCCCGGAGTGGCACCACTCGCTCATCGACCTGGACGACGTCGACCCGGTGTACGAGTCCGACCTCAAGGGCTTGCTCAAGAGCTGGCGCCGCGGCCGGGCGACCAAGCGCATCTCCCAGGTCCTGGCGGATGGCTACGTCACGATCTTCTCGGTCCTCGTCATCGTCGCCATGATCGGCGGCGCGGTGTTCCGCGCGCAGACGGCGTCGGCCGCCTGCGAGACCCAGACGTGCCGCGTCGGCCGGACGCTGCTGCCCTGGGTCATGCTGTTCGCCGCGTTCGCGCTGACCCTGGTCGTCTCCCGCATCTTCGGGCCGGTCGTGGCGTCGGCGGCCGAGGGCTTCTGGCTGTTCGACGCGCCCATCCGCCGCGCCCGCTTGCTGCGCGGCCGCCTCGTGGCCGTGCTGCTGGCCGTGGCGTTCGGGGCGGCGCTGCTCGGTGCCGTGCTGGCCGCGTTGACCGGCTACCCGCCGCGCGAGATCGCGGAGTGGGCCGCCGCGCTCGGCCTCGGCGCGGGCGGCCTGACGGCGTTCGCCGCGTTCGAGCAGACCTTCGCCCGGACGTGGCTGATCAAGGTCTTGCAGTGGCTGTTGGGCGCCGCCGCGTTCGCGGCCCTGGTCCTGATCACGGGCGTGGCCGCCGGCTGGTTCAGCCTCGACCTCGACACGACCTTGACGACCGAGATCGTCATCGGCGTGGCCGCGGGCGGCGTCGTCCTGCTCGTCCTGTTCGGCGTGCTGGCCGTGCTCCGCCTGGGCGAGATCCACCGCGCCCGCCTCGTCTCCGGCGGCACCCTGATTTCCGGGATGCAGGGCGCGGCCTTCGCCATGGACCTGGGCCTGATGCGCGACATCCTGGTCGAGCGCGACGCCATGGCCAAGGGCCAGGTCCGCCCGACCCTGGGCATCGGCCGCGGCCTCGGCGCGCTCGTCGGCCGCGAGGTCCAGCGGCTCTGGCGCTACCCCAAGCGCCTCGTCCTGTTCGTCGTGTCGCTGGGCGTCCCCTACGCGGTTGGCGCGCTCGGCCTGACGACGTTCAACCCGTTCATCTCCGCGCTGGTCCTCCTGATCGCGTTCGTGCCGCTCCTCAACTCGCTCCGCGTCATCACGCGGACGCGCGGCCTGGCCCGCCTGTTCCCGTTCACGAACGCGCGGCTCCGCCTGGCCTGCGTGGCCGTGGCCGCCGGGCTGGCGGCGGTCTGGGCGATCCTGGCGACCCCGGCGTTCTACGGCCTGGGCTCCGGCTCCCATCCGATGAGCCTCAGCCGGGCCCTCGTCTATTCCCTCGTCACGGCGGGGGCGGGTGTGTTGGCGGGCGTGCGCTGGACGTCGGCCAAGCCGGCGGACTATTCGACGCCGATGATGCAGACGGGCTTCGGCGCGCTGCCGCCGGGCCTGATGTTCAACCTGTTCAAGGGCCTGGACGTGGCGGTCGTCGTGACGGGCCCGCTGATGCTGGGCTGGTCCCCCTGGGTCTCGGTCGTCATCGGCCTCGTGGTCCTGTACCTGGTGTCCGGCACCTTCGACATGTCCGAGGCCCAGCAGATGCAGGCCGAGCTGAAGAAGGAGCGGGAAGCCATGAAGGCCGGCGGCAACAAGCCCGGCGGCCCCAAGACCGTCATCGCCCCGCCGCGCCGTCGCTAGGCCTAAGCCATGGGGTCGGGCACCGTGGCTACGTAGCGAGGAACGAGCTACAGCCACGGGGCCCGACCCCATGGCCTCACATAGGAGGACCGGGTGAGCGAAGCAGACGTCATCGTGGTCGGGGCGGGTCCGGCGGGCGCGTCCACGGCGGCGCACCTGGCCACGCACGGCCGCCACGTCCTCCTGCTCGACAAGGCCCATTTCCCGCGCGAGAAGGTCTGCGGCGACGGCCTCACCCCGCGGGCCGTCCGCGAGCTCGACCTCCTGGGCGTCGACCACTCGACCTGGCAGCGCAACGTCGGCCTCCGCATCTACGCCCACCGCCCCTACCCCTACCTCCTCCGCTGGCCCGACCTCAGGGACTTCCCACCGGTCGGCTGCGTCCGCCGCCGCGCCGACTTCGACCAGACCCTGGCCGACCACGCCGTCGCCCGCGGCGCCGACTTCCGCCCGGGCGTGACCGTGACCGGGCCCCTCCTGGACGACCACGGCCGCGTCGTCGGCGTGACCACGAAGGATGGCCGGCAATTCCACGCCCCCGTCACGGTCGCCGCCGACGGCAACTCCGCCCGCCTCGCCCTGGCGCTGGGTCTCCAGCGCCGGGCCTCGCGCCCGCTGGGCGTGGCCGTGCGGGCGTACTACACGAGCCCCCGCCACGACGAGGATTGGCTCGAATCCTGGCTGGAGCTATGGGACGGCCAGCCCGGCCGCTCCCACCTGCTGCCCGGCTACGGCTGGATCTTCCCGGCCGGCGACGGCACGTGCAACGTCGGCCTCGGCCTCGAGTCGACATCCCCCGCCTTCGGCCACACGGACTACCGCGCCCTCCTCCGCCGCTGGCTCGCCACGACGCCGGAGGAGTGGGGCTTCCGCGACGCCTGCCAGGTCGGCCCGATCGGCTCCGCCGCCCTGCCGATGGGCTTCCACCGCCCGCCCGAGTACCGCCCGGGGCTGGTCCTGGTCGGCGACGCCGCCGGGCTCGTCTCCCCGTTCAACGGCGAGGGTATTTCCTATGCGCTCGAATCCGGCCGTCACGCGGCCCGCCACATTGCCGCGGCCCTCGCGGCCGGGGTGGGGACAAGGCCCGCCGAGCGGGCCCTGGAGGCCTATCCCGCGGCCCTCCGCTCGGCCTGGGGCCGCCACTTCCGCCTGGGCAACCTGTTCCTGGAGCTGATCGGCCGCCCGGAGATCATGAAGCTGGCCTCCCACTACCTGCTGCCGCTCCCCGGCGTCGCCCAGTTGGTCCACCGCACGCTGGCCAACCTGGTCGACGACCCCCCCAGCAACGTCTACGACCGCATCGTCCACCTGCTGAGGTCGCTGGTCCCCTCGGCGTAGGCCGAGGACGGGCCATGGGGGCGGGCACGCTGGCTACGGAGCGAGGAACGAGCGACAGCCAGCGGGCCTGACACCGTGGCCGAGCTGGTGAGACTCCCCGGCGGCGCCACGGTGTCAGGCCCCGTGGCTGTCGCTCGCAGAGCTCGCTCCGTAGCCACGGTGCCCGACCCCGTGGCCTCCGTGGCCAGTAAGCTCCTGCTTTGTGCCGACTACGCGACTCCGCCCTACGACTACTCTGATTGCCGATCCCGGGGATCTGGGGCAGCTCCTGCGGCGGCCTGATGTCAGCGCCGCGTGGGTGCGCCGGGGCGCGGGGCTGGTCGGGCTGGGCGAGGCCTGGCACGAGACGTTCGCCGGCCCGGCCGAGGCCGACGACTGGTGGGCCGGCCTGGCCGGGCGGGAGTCCGCCGCCGCGCCCGCCTCCTTCGGCCCGATCGCGTTCTTGTCCTGTCCGTTCGACCCTGGCCACACGGCCGCGCGCTGCGAACTGGTCGTCCCCCAAACCGTCGTCGGCCGGGCCCGGGGCGCGGGCTGGGTGACCAGTTGGGGCGACCCGCCGGAGGGACTGGGCGGGCCCGTCGCCCCGCCCCCGGACCCCGGCCCCGTCACGTTCACCCCGGGCGCCAAGGACCGTGCCGCCTGGCGCGCGGCCGTGGCCGCGGCGGTCGCGGCCATCGCCGGCGGCGCGCTGGACAAGGTCGTCCTGGCGCGCGACGAGCTGGCGCGGACAGCAGGCCCCCTGACCCAGCAGTGGCTCCTGTCACGCCTGGCCGCCGCCTACCCCGACACGTGGACGTTCGCCGTGGCCGGCCTCGTCGGCGCCACGCCGGAACTGCTGGTACGGCGCGACCGCGGGCTCGTGACCTCGCGCGTCCTGGCCGGGACGATCCGGCGGCGCGGCGGCTCGGACGCCGACGACCTGGCCGACGCGCTGGCCAGTTCCTCGAAGGACCTGGCGGAGCACGAGTTTGCCGTCGCGTCCGTGGCCGGGGCGCTGGAGCCCTATTGCTCGGGCATGAACGTGCCGGAGACGCCGTTCGTCCTGCGGCTGCCCAACGTCATGCACCTGGCTTCCGACATCACGGGCGTGGCCCAGTCCGGCGCGTCCGTTGCGCGGCTGGCCGAGGCCGTCCACCCGTCCGCCGCCGTCTGCGGTACGCCGACCGGCGCCGCGCGTGACCTCATCCGGGGGTTGGAGGGGTTCGACCGGGGCCGCTACGCCGGGCCGGTCGGCTGGCTGGGCGCCGACGGCGACGGCGAGATCGGTCTGGCGCTGCGCTGCGGGCTGCTGGAGTCGGACCGGACCCTGCGCCTGTACGCGGGCTGCGGCATCGTGGCCGATTCCGACCCAGAGCTGGAGCTGGCGGAAACCGACGCCAAGCTCTTGCCGATGAAACAGGCGCTGTCTGCCTGAGCGCCTACTTCACGATCTTGGCGATCTTGTCTGTCAGGTCCGTGATGGCGCTGTCGATGTCGTCGGCGTTGCCGTCCGCCACGATCTGCGCGGTCGTGTCGTTGATCGCCTGCCAGACGTCGGCCGCCTTGGCGTCCAAGGGCGTCACGGGGTTGGTCGTGCGCGTCAGGAACGCGAACTCCGAGAGCGTGTCGGTCGGGAGGCCGTCGTGGCTCCAGTAGGCGTTGGACTCGCCGTCGCCCGCGATCGCGGGCACGACGCCCTCGCCGGCCAGCAGGATCGCGGCGGTCTCGGACGAGATGAACGTCAGCCACTGCTTGGCGCCGTCGAGGTGGGCCGGGTCGATGGCCGAGGGAATGACGAAGCCGACCGGGTCGCCCATGGTCACGGGCGTCTTGTCGTAGCCCGTCGTCAGGTTGTCCCGCTGGGGGACGGGCGCCAGGCCCCACGTGAACGAGGCCGAGCCGGCCAGGTCGAGGGCCAGCGACGCGGGCGCCAGGACCATCGCGGCCTTGCCCGACGTGAACAGGTCAGCCGGCGTCGTCGAGGCGTCCGCCGGCACGGCCCCCGCCGTGACGAGCCCGGCGATCGTCGTGTAGGCGGTCTTGAGGAACGTGTAGTCGGTCCCGCCCATGAGGTCGGCGGTCCCGGCCTGCGCGTACGCGAAGCCCGGCCCGGCCGCGGCCCCGGCGCCCAGCGCCGTGCCCGTCACGCCCGACGACTTGAGCTTGTCCGTCAGCGTCGTCGCCGCCGTCACGTACGTCGACCACAGCCACTTGCCGTCCGGCGCGGCCACGCCCGCCTTCGTGAAGAGGTCGGCGTTGTAGAACAGGAGGTAGGGGTCCTGCGCGTACGGCACGCCGTACGCGGTCTGGGTGGTGTTGCCGGAGGCGTCGGTCGCGGACACGGCGTACGCCGTCACCGACGGCGCCGTCACGGTCGACGCGATGTCCGTCACGTCCAACACCTTCTTGTCGTTGATCCAGCCCGCCAGCTGAGAGAGGTCGGCCACGGACACGACGTCCGCGCTGCCCAGCGCGTCCGCCGCCCCGCCGGCGGCCAGGTCTGTGAACTCGACCGTGACGTCGGGGTAGGCCTCGTGGAAGGCGTCGCCCAGCGTCTCCTGCCAGGTACCGGCGGGCGCCGCCACGGTGATCGTGACCGGTCCTCCCTCAACCGCCGGCGTCTCATCCGAGCCGCACGCGGCCAACCCCACCGCCGTCAACGCGGCCAACGCGACCGCCACAGGCTTCCGCAAGTCCATCGGGCTTCTCCTCAACTGGGTCAATTGCCAGTGGCCCACCCTACCGTTTCCCCACGGTTTCCGCGCCGCCGCCGGACCCGCCCGCCGCGCGTGACGGGCCTGACAATCGTGACGCCGCACCCCACGGCCGGTGTTCTGGGTACCCGGCAGAGGGGCTAGGATCGACGGAAGTCGAGGCGCTGCGGTGGGCCCCCCCGGGAACTCCCCGGCGTGGTCGCTCCCGTGCGACGCGGCACCCCCTTACCCATTAGGGTGATGGACTGGATATTGACTGGAATCGAGGGCGAACGATGAGTGTTTATGTCCCGATCATCGGCTTGATGGTCTTGGGGGGCGGCTTCATTGGCGTATCCATCATCTTGTCGAAGTTCGTCGGGCCGAGCCGCTTCAACCGGGCTAAGTACGAGGCCTACGAGTGCGGCCTGGAGGCGACCCCGGCGCCCGAGGGCGGCGGCCGCATCCCGATCAAGTACTACATCACGGCGATGCTGTTCATCGTGTTCGACATCGAAATCGTCTTCCTCTACCCCTGGGCGGTGTCGTTCCACGACATGAGCCAGACCTCGGCCGGGACGGTCGCCCTGTTCGGCCTGGTCGAGATGTTCTTGTTCATCGTCACGGTGTTCATCGCCTATATCTACGTGGTCCGCCGCGGCGGCCTGACCTGGGACTGAAGGAGGCGCCATGGGTATCGAGGACAAGCTCCCCGCCGACAGCTTTATCACGACGACGGTCGAGGGCGTCATCGGCTGGTTCCGCCAGGCCAGCTTCTGGCCGGCCACGATGGGCCTGGCCTGTTGCGCCATCGAGATGATGGCGTTCGGCGCCCCCCGCTTCGACGCCGGCCGTTGGGGCCAAGAGGTCTTCCGGGCCTCGCCGCGCCAGGCCGACGTCCTGATTGTTTCCGGCCGCCTCTCGCAGAAGATGGCCCCGATCGTCCGCCAGGTCTACGACCAGATGCCCAACCCCAAGTGGGTCATCTCGATGGGCGCCTGCGCCTCGACCGGCGGCGTCTTCAACAACTACGCGGTCGTCCAGGGCTGCGACCACATCCTCCCCGTCGACATCTTCATCCCCGGCTGCCCGCCCCGGCCGGACATGCTGATCGACGCCATGTTCAAGCTGCGCAAGGGCCAGGGCCTGGAACTCCCGGCCGATGACCCGGCCCGCGCCCGCGTGCCCGTCAGCCGCTACCCGACCGGGAAGAAGCGCGCGGCCATGGAGGCGGCGATCGAGCAACGCCAGCTCGACGCGCCCGCCACGATCGAGATGAAGGGACTGATGCGATGAGCGCCACCGCTGGCGAGGTCGTGGCCGCCGCCGCGGCCCAGCCGACCGCCGTCGCCGTCAAGGAGGGGATGTGGGGCTCCGGCCCGGGCGACGTGTCCGGCTACGGCGGGCTCCGCCGCCCCCTGCTCCGCCACCAGCGTTCGACCCGCCCCTACGGCGGCTACTTCGACGCCGTGGCCGGCCGGCTCCGCGCGTTGGTCCCGGCGCTGCCCGAGGACTTCGTGGCGGTCGACCGGGGCCAGATGATCGCCTACATCCCGCGTGACCTGCTCCTGGACGTGGTCCGCGCCACGCGCGACGACGCCCTGCTCCGCTTCGAGATCTGCACGTCCGTGACGGGCGTGCACTACCCCGACGAGCCCGGCGCCGAGTTCCACGTCGTCTACGAGCTGCTGTCGATCACGCACAACCGCCGCCTGCGGCTCGAGGTCACGGCCCCGGACGGCGACGCCAAGATCCCGTCGATCACGGCGACCTACCCGATGGCCAACTGGCACGAGCGCGAGACCTGGGACATGTTCGGCGTCGAGTTTCCCGGGCATCCAGCCCTGACGCGCATCCTGATGCCCGACGACTGGATCGGCCACCCGCAGCGCAAGGACTACCCGCTGGGCGGCGTGCCGGTCGAATTCAAGGGCGCCGAGGTGCCGCCCCCGGACGAGCGGAGGTCGTACTGATGAGCGAGGTCACGAGCGAACTGGCCGGCGAGGTCGTCGACGAGACGCTGGATGAGGGCCTGATCGAGGCCGAGGTCCTGGACGAGGCCGAGGCGGCGGACCTGGCCCCGGCCGACGTCCTGGACGAGGCGGTGGCCCAGGAGTATGTCGCCAACGGCGGCGACTGGGACGACATCGTCGCCGCCCAGCAGGCGCGCGGCGACGAGACCTTCGTCGTCAACATGGGCCCGCAGCACCCGTCGACCCACGGCGTGCTCCGCCTGGAGTTGGAGATGGACGGCGAGACCGTGACGTCGATCCGGCCCGGCATCGGCTTCCTCCATACGGGCATCGAGAAGTCGATGGAGTTCAAGACCTGGGCCCAGGGCTCCGCGCTCTGCACCCGGATGGACTACGTCGCCCCGATGTTCAACGAGGCCGTCTACTGCCTGGCGGTCGAAAAGCTCCTCGAGATCGAGGCGCCGGAGCGGGCCAATGTCCTGCGCGTCCTCGTCATGGAGCTCAACCGCATCGCCTCCCACCTCGTGGCCCTGGGCACGGGCGGCATGGAGATCGGCGCGCTGACGCTGATGACGATCGGCTTCCGCGAGCGCGAGATGATCCTCGACTTCTTCGAGGCCCTCTGCGGCACCCGGATGAACCACGCGTACATCCGCCCCGGCGGCGTCTCGATCGACCTGCCCGAGTCGGGGCTGGCCCAGTTGCGGACGGTCATCGAGTGGATGCACAAGCACCTGCCCGAGTACGCCGGCTTCTGCAACGAGAACCCGATCTTCAAAGGCCGGATGCAGAACATCTCGGTCCTCGACCTGCCCGCCTGCATGGCACTCGGCGTGACGGGGCCCCGGCTGCGCGGCTGCGGCTATCCCTGGGACCTGCGCAAGGACCAGCCCTACTGCGGCTACGAGTCCTACGACTTCGACGTCATCACGTGGGACACGGGCGACGCCTACGGCGCGTTCCGGGTCCGGCTGCAGGAGATGTGGGAGTCCCTCAAGATCGTCGAACAGTGCTACGACAAGCTGGAACAGACCAATGGCCAGCCCGTCATGGTCGAGGACCCGCGGCTCATGTGGCCGGGCCACCTGACGGTCGGCCCCGACGGCCAGGGCAACTCGTTCGCCCACGTCAAGGAGGTCATGGGCCAGTCGATGGAGGCGCTGATCCAGCACTTCAAGACGGTCACGGAGGGCTTCCACGTCCCGGCCGGCCAGGCCTACCAGGCGATCGAGTCGCCCAAGGGCGAGCTCGGCTGCTACCTCGTCTCCGACGGCGGGACCAGGCCGTACCGGGCCCACTTCCGCGACCCGGGCTTCCACCACATGCAGGCCGTCCCGGCCATGTGCGAGGGCGGCATGATGTCCGACGTCGTCGTGGCCGTCGGCAGTATCGATCCGGTGCTCGGGGGGGTGGACCGATGAGCGGCCCCCTGAGCCCCCGCCGTACCCAGATGGGCGAAGGAGCTAGCGCATGAGCGGTCACGAGTTCGAGTACGACTTCGCCGGGACCGGCACGATGGACCTGGACGACCGGTCGACCAACATCGACCAGGCGACCATCGCCGAGATGAACGAGCTGATCGCCCGGTACCCCGACAAGCGGTCGGCGCTGGGCCCGATCCTCCACCTGGTCCAGTCGGTCGACGGCCGGGTCTCCGCGCCGGGCGTCGAGATCGCCGCCGCGCTGCTGGACATCCCGCCCGCCCAGGTCCAGGGCTTCGCCACGTTCTACACGATGTACCACAAGAAGCCGGCCGGGAAGCACCACATCGGGGTCTGTACGACGGCGCTCTGCGCGGTCCTCGGCGGCGACGCCCTGCTCGACTGTGTGGAGAAGAAGCTCGGCATCCACGCCGACGAGACGACGCCGGACGGCGAGTTCTCGCTGGAGCGGATCGAGTGCAACGCGGCCTGCGACTTCGCGCCGGTCGTCATGGCCAACTGGGAGTTCATGGACAACATGACCCCCGAGAAGGCGGAGCAGTTGATCGACGACCTGCGGGCCGGCAAGCCGGTCCAGGCCACGCGCGGCGCGACTCTGACCGGCTGGCGCGACTCGGAGCGGGTCCTGGCGGGCTTCTCCGACGGCCGCGCCGACGAGGGCCCGAGCGCCGGGGAACCCAGCCTGCGCGGCGTCCAACTGGCCGCCGAGAAGGGCTGGACGGCGGACAGCGTGACGGGGGCGGCGCCCGCGCCGCCGGATGCCCCGGCGGCGCCCCCGGCCGAGCCCAAGACCGAGCCCAAGGCCGCCACGGCCAAGGCCGAGCCCAAGGCCGAACCCAAGCCCAAGGCGAAGGCGGACGCCAAGGCGCCGGCCGCCAAGGCTGCGAAGGGGGACAAGAAGTGAGCGACAAGCAAGTGCTCGTCCCGGTCCTGACGGCCAACTGGGGCCAGGACCAGTCGTGGAAGCTCGCCCAGTACGAGCGGACCGGCGGCTACCGGGCGCTCAAGACGGCGCTCAAGCGGACGCCCGAGGACGTCCTGACCGAGGTCAAGGATTCCCAGCTGCGCGGCCGTGGCGGCGCCGGCTTCCCCACCGGGACCAAGTGGAGTTTCGTGCCGAAGGACCTCAACCCGAAGTACCTCGTGGTCAACGGCGACGAGTCCGAGCCGGGCACCTGCAAGGACATGCCGCTGCTCATGGCCAGCCCGCACACGCTGGTCGAGGGCGTCATCATCTCGAGCTACGCCATCGGCGTGGCCAAGGCGTTCAGCTACATCCGCGGCGAGGCGCTCCACCCGATCCGCCGCGTCCGCGCCGCCGTCGAGGAGGCGTACCAGGCGGGCTACCTGGGGAAGAACATCCTGGGCTCGGGCTACGACCTCGACATCGTCGTCCACGCCGGCGCCGGCGCCTACATCTGCGGCGAGGAAACCGCGCTGCTCAACTCGCTGGAGGGCCGCCGCGGCCAACCTCGGCTGCGCCCGCCGTTCCCGGCCGTGGCCGGCCTCTACGCGCTGCCGACCGTCATCAACAACGTCGAGTCGATCGCCACCGTCCCGGCGATCATCACCCGCGGCAAGGACTGGTTCCTGTCGCTGGGGACGGAGAAGTCGAAGGGCGTCACGATCTACTCGCTGTCGGGCCACGTCAAGCGCCCGGGCCAGTACGAGGCGCCCTTGTCCGTGACGTTCCGCGAGCTGTTCGACCTGGCCGGCGGCATCCGCGACGGCCACCACCTGAAGTTCTTCACGGCCGGCGGCTCCTCGACGGGCATTCTGACGGAAGAGGCCATCGACGTCACGATGGACTACGAGTCCCTGCTCAAGGTCGGCTCCCAGCTCGGCACGAAGGCGATGCAGATCTTCGACGAGACGACCTCGGTCGTCCGGACGTGCCTGCGATGGGTCGAGTTCTACAAGCACGAGTCCTGCGGCAAGTGCACGCCCTGCCGCGAGGGCACGTGGTGGCTGGTCCAGCTCCTCAAGCGCTTCGAGGCCGGCCAGGCCCAGGAGGGCGACCTGGAGAAGCTGCTCTCCGTGGCCGACGAGATCAACGGCGTCAGCTTCTGCCCGCTGGCCGCGGGCGCCGTGACCTGTGTGACGACGGCCGTCAAGCACTTCCGGAGCGAGTTCGAGGCCGGGTACAACACCCCGGCCTGGGAGTTGTTGCCGTACGAGCGGTCCACGGCGTGGGCCACCCCCGCAGTGGAAGGAGCCGCGAAGTGACCGACCAGGCAATCGCTCCGAACCCGGACCTCGTGACCGTCACCATCGACGGCATCGACGTGGCCGTGCCCAAGGGCACCCTCGTCATCCGCGCGGCCGAGGAGGCCGGGATCGCCATCCCGCGCTTCTGCGACCACCCGCTGCTCGACCCGGCGGGCGCGTGCCGCCAGTGCGTCGTCGAGATTCCCGACGCCGGCAACGGTCGCGGCTTCCCGATGCCGCAGGCGAGCTGCACGACCGTGGCCGCCCAGGGGATGCAGGTCAAGACGGCCGCCACGTCCGAGAAGGCCAGGGCGGCCCAGGAGGGCATCCTCGAGCTGCTCCTCATCAACCACCCGCTCGACTGCCCCATCTGCGACAAGGGCGGCGAGTGCCCGCTCCAGAACCAGGCCGTCGCCAACGGCCGGCTCCAGGGCCGCTACGAGGGCGTCAAGCGCAAGTTCCCGACGCCGCTGCGGCTCTCGCCCCAGCTCTTGCTCGACCGCGAGCGCTGCGTCTTCTGCCAGCGCTGTACCCGGTTCGCCGAGCAGATCGCCGGCGACGACCTCATCTCGCTGACCGAGCGCGGCGCCAAGAGCCAGGTCGGCTTCTACGGCAACGCGCCGTTCACCAGCTACTTCGCCGGCAACGTCGTCCAGATTTGCCCGGTCGGCGCGCTGACGTCGGAGGCCTACCGCTTCTCCGCCCGCCCGTTCGACCTCGTCTCGACCGTCACGACCTGCGACGGCTGCGCGGCCGGCTGCCAGCTGCGCGCCGACCACCGCCACGGCCAGGTCAAGCGCCGCCAGGCCGGCGACCTGCCCGCGGTCAACGAGGAGTGGAGCTGCGACCGCGGCCGCTTCGGCTTCGTCTCGGGCCGGGGCGACGACCGGGTCACGACGCCGCTGGTCCGCAAGGACGGTGAGCTGGTCCCGGCGAGCTGGCCCGAGGCCCTCGAGGCCGCCGCCGCCGGGCTGGCCAAGGCCGGCAGCCAGACGGGCGTCCTGACCGGCGGCCGCCTGACCCGGGAAGCGGCCGCCGCCTACGCGGCGTTCGCCCGCCAGACGCTGGGCACGGAAGACATCGACTGCCGCGCCCGCGCGCTGTCCGCCGAAGAGACCGCCGTCGTGCCCACCGCCCCGGCCGTCCTGAACGCCTCCCCGGTCACCTACGCGGACCTGGAGCAGGCCAAGCACGTCGTCCTGGTCGGCTTCGAGCCGGAAGACGAAGCGCCCATCGTGTTCCTGCGCCTGCGCAAGGCCGTGCGCAAGAACAAGTTGCAGGTCACGGCGTTGGCGCCGTACCGCTCGCTCGGGTCCAAGAAGCTCTCCGCCACGGTCGTCCCGACCGCCCCCGGCCAGGAGGCCGCGGCGCTGGCCGGGCTCGACCTCGACGCGGACACGATCGTCCTCGGCGGCGAGCGCCTGGCGGCCAGCCCCGGCGCGCTGGCCGCCCTGGCCGGCGTCGCCGCTAAGGGCGCCCGCTGGGCGTGGCTCCCGCGCCGCCCCGGCGAGATCGGCGCGATCCAGGCCGGCGCGTTCCCCGTGGCCGGCCGCGACACGCTGGCCCAGCTCGCGGCGCTGCAGTCCGGCGAGCTCCAGGCCCTCGTCATCGCCGGCGTCGAGCTGGCCGACCTGCCCGACCCGGCGGCCGCGGCCGCCGCGCTCGACCAGGCCCTGTTCGTCGTCTCGCTCGAAACCCGCCTGTCCGACGCGGCCCATCGGGCCGACGTCGTCTTCCCCGTGGCGCTCCTGGAGGAGACCGCCGGGACCTTCGTCAACTGGGAGGGCCGGGCCCTTCCCGTGGCCCAGGTCCTGAGCCGGACCCGCTCGCCCATGACGGACATCCGGGTGTTGCAGGCCCTGGCGGAGGCGCTGGGCCGGCCCGGCACCGTCCCGACGGACTCGCCGACCCGGGCGGCGGCCCCGCGGACTGTGTCCGTCGAGACGGCCCCCACTCCCGCCCCGACCCCGCAGGGCGCCCTGGTCCTCGCGACCCACCGCGAACTGCTGGACGACTCCCGCCTGCTCGACGGCGAACCGGCCCTGATCGCGTCGGCCCGCCCGATCGTGGCCCGCCTCAACCCCGCGACGGCCAAGGCCGCGGGCATCGAGCCCGGCGACCGCGTGACGCTGAGCACCGAAGCGGGCGTGCCCGGCGTCACGTTCGACGCCCTGATCGACCCGACGGTGGCGGACGGCGTCGTCTGGGCCCCGGCCCGGGCGCGTGGTTTCAACCTGGCGGCGGCGGGCCTCGCCGCCGGCCGACCCGTGGCGATCGCAAAGGAGGTGGCCGCATGATCCCGCTCGACACCCTGATCTTGGGCGACAAGTGGTGGATCTTCCTCATCAAGCTCGTCGGCATCTTCGTGTACCTGCTCGTCTGCATGATCATCGAGGTGTGGTTCGAACGCCGCGCCGTCGGCAAGATGCAGCACCGGCTCGGCCCGATCATGAACGGCCCGCTGGGCCTCGGCCAGACCGTGGCCGAGGCGGTCAAACTCCTGGCCAAGGAGGACTTCCGGCCCAAGGGCGCCGACAAGGTCGTCTTCACGCTGGCCCCGCTGATCGCCGCCACGGCCGCCTTCACGGCGTGGTCCGTCATCCCGGTCGGCGGGACCGTCACCATGTTCGGCCAGACGACGTCCCTCCAGTTGACCGACCTGCCGATGAGCGTCCTGTTCGTCCTGTCGGTCGCGTCGGTCGGCATCTACGGCATCGTCCTGGCCGGCTGGAGCTCGACCTCGCCCTACTCGATCCTCGGCGCGATCCGCTCGACCGCCCAGATGGTCTCCTACGAGGTCGCCATGGGCCTCTCGCTGGTCTCCGTCTTCCTCTACTCCTCGACGATGTCGACCGGCTCGATCGCGGAGGCCCAGGGCGCCGAGATGGGGGTCCTCAACGTCCTCCACCTGCCCAACTGGTACGCGCTGCCGCTCATCCCGGCGTGCCTCATCTACTGCCTGTCCGTCGTGGCCGAGACCAACCGCGCGCCGTTCGACCTGGTGGAGTGCGAGCAGGAGCTCGTCTCCGGCTACTGCACGGACTACTCGGGCTTCCGCTACGCCTGCTTCTTCCTGGCCGAGTACCTCAACATGCTGACGGTCTCGGGCATGGCGACGACGCTGTTCTTCGGCTCCTACCACGCGCCGTGGCCGCTCAACACGGTCACGGTCGACGGCCAGACGACCGGCCTGCTGTACCACGGCTTCCTCCAGCCGGTCCTCGACGTGCTCAACTCGGGCTGGTTCGGGCCGGTCTGGTTCACGCTCAAGGTCTTCATCTGCATCTACGTCTTCATCTGGCTGCGCGGCACGCTGCCACGCTTCCGCTACGACCAGTTCATGAACCTGGGCTGGCGCTGGCTCATCCCGATCTCGCTCGGCTGGATCGTCCTGATGTCGGGCGTCCTGGTCGTCCGCTGGGGCGGCTGGCTCGACCGCAAGGTGCTGCTCATCCTGTTGGGCGTCCTCGTCGTCATCCTCCTGGCGCTGATCTTCCTCGGCTCGAAGGGGGAGGCGCCCGAGGTCCGCTCGGAGGTCAGCCGCCGCCCGGAGGTCAAGGGCCCGTTCGACGCGCTGGCGGGGGGCTACCCCGTCCCGCCGCTGCCGGGCCAGACCCTGCCGGAGTTGGAGGCCCTGGTCGAGGCCGGGCCCGACCCCGACTTGGTGCCCGCGGGGGTGGCCGAGCCCGGCCCTGACGCGGCCCCGACCGGAGAGGAGGCCTAGCCATGGGCGCACTGGACGCCTGGAAGGGCTTCGCCATCACATTCGCGACCCAGTTCCGCAAGCCCTTCACCCAGGGCTACCCGGAGAAGGGCAAGGAGAAGGTCACGGCGCCCCGCTACCACGGCCGCCACCAGCTCAACCGCTGGCCGGACGGCCTGGAGAAGTGCGTCGGCTGCGAGCTGTGCGCCTGGGCCTGCCCGGCCGACGCCATCTACGTCGAGGCCGGCGCCAACACGGACGCAGAGCGCTACTCGCCCGGCGAACGCTACGGCAAGGTCTACGAGATCAACTACCTGCGCTGCATCTTCTGCGGCATGTGCATCGAGGCCTGCCCGACCCGGGCGCTGACGATGACCAACGAGTTCAAGCTGGCCGACACGTCCCGGGCCAAGCTCATCTACACGAAGGAGGAGTTGTTGGCTCCCCTGCTCGAAGGCATGGAGGCCCCGCCCCATCCCCGCCGCCTCGGCGCGGACGAGAAGGCGTACTTCCTCGGCCTGCCCGATTCCGGCCAGGACACGCGCGTGGCGCGCCGGACCGAGGAGGTGGCCGCATGACCGGCCTCCTGCTCCTCGTCTCGACGGGCCAGACGGTCGCGTTCTGGATCTGCGCGGTCCTCGCCGTCATCGCCGCCGTCGGCGTCATCGCCAGCTCGCGGCCGATCTACTCGGCGCTGTGCCTGGCCGTCGTCATGGTCTCCCTGGCCGCGCTGTACGCCAGCCTCCAGGCCGAGTTCCTGTTCGCCGTCCAGATCATCGTCTACACGGGCGCCGTGCTGATGCTGTTCCTGTTCGTCATCATGATGGTCGGCGTCACGACGCACGAGACGCTCGTCGAAACGCTCCGAGGCCACCGCGTTCCGGCGCTCGTAGCGGGCGGCTGCCTCGTCGTGCTGCTGGCCCTGGCGACGGGCAACGTCGTCACGTCGGACCCCGCCGGACTGGACACGGTCCAGGAGGAGGGCTACATCCAGGCGCTGGCCCAGCTCATCTTCCAGCGCTACGTCATCCCGTTCGAGGCCACCGCCGCGTTGCTCATCACGGCCGCCGTCGCCGCGATGGTCCTGGCCCACCCGAAGCGCCTGGCCCCGAAGCCCGACCAGACGACGCGCCTGCGCGAACGCCTGGCCGCCTACGCCGCCACGGGCGCGCACCCCGGCCCGGCCCCCGCCTCCGGCGTCACGGCCCGGCACAACTCGATGGCCACCCCGGCCCTGCTGCCCGACGGCACGGTGGCCGAGGCGTCTGTCACCCCGACCCTGGTCAGCCGCGTCGGCCTCCGCACCCCGGAAGAACTGACCGGCCCGATGCAGTCCGCGGTCAAGGCCCTGGAAGGCGGCCCCTCTGTCATCCTGAGCACTCCCTCTGCCAGCCCGAGCGCCCCCTCTGTCATCCTGAGCGAAGCGAAGGATCTCTCCGCGGACCAAGACGACAGCGCCCCCACTACCGCCGTGGAAACCCCCGAACCCGAACCCGACCTGGACGCGGGCTACACGCCCCCACCTGACCCGGACGCGGAGAAGGGAGGCGCCAAGTGACCCCGGACCTCTACCTCGTGCTGGCCGCGATCCTGTTCACGATCGGGCTGGTCGGCTTCCTGATCCGGCGCAACGCGCTGATCCTGTTCATGTCGACGGAGCTGATGCTCAACGCGGCCAACCTCGTGCTCGTCTCGGCGTCGTGGGTCCACGGCGTGCTGGACGGCCAAGTCGCCGCGTTCTTCGTCATGGTCGTGGCGGCGGCGGAGGTCGTCATCGGCCTGTCGATCATCGTGACGATCTTCCGGGCCCGCCGCTCGACCTCGGTCGACAACGAATCGCTGTTGAAGGGCTAGGACGATGACCGTACTCGAAACCCTGGTTCCCGTGGCCGCCACCGGCCTGTTCTCCTACGCCTGGCTCCTCATCGCCATCCCCCTGGCGGGCGCGCTGATCCTCCTGGCGGGCGGCAAGGCGACGAACGCCTGGGGCCCGTACCTGGCTACCCTGGCCCCGTTCGCCTCCTTCGCCCTCGGCCTGGCCTACTTCGTCCAGCTCCTGGGCCAACCCGCCTCCGAGCGGGCGGTCCGCGACGGCGTGTACGAGTGGATCGCCGCGGGCCACTGGCACTTCGAGGTGGCGATCCTCCTCGACCCGCTGTCCGTCGCGTTCCTGCTCCTCGTGACGGGCGTGGGCGGGCTCATCCACCTGTACTCGCTCGGCTACATGGCCCACGACCCGAACAAGCGCCGCTTCTTCGGCTACCTCAACCTGTTCATCGCGGCCATGCTCATCCTCGTCCTGGCGGACAACTACCTCGTCCTGTTCGTCGGCTGGGAGGGCGTCGGCCTGGCGTCCTACCTGCTGATTTCGTTCTGGCAGGAGCGGCCGTCGGCCGCGGCGGCCGGCAAGAAGGCGTTCATCGTCAACCGCGTCGGCGACCTGGGCCTGCTGCTGGCGATCTTCACGATGCTGGCGATGTTCGGCTCGTCCCAGTTCTCGGTCGTCAACGCGGGCGCCGCCCAGCTCTCGCCGGCCTGGGTCACGTTCATCGGCTTCATGCTCCTGGTCGGCGCGTGCGGCAAGTCGGCGCAGGTGCCGCTGCACACGTGGCTGCTCGACGCCATGGAGGGCCCGACCCCCGTGTCGGCGCTGATCCACGCGGCCACGATGGTGACGGCGGGCGTGTACCTCGTGGTCCGCTCCGGCGCCATCTACGCCGAGGCGCCGAAGGCCCAGTTGGCCGTCGCCATCGTCGGCGTCGTCACGCTGTTGGCGGGCGCCTGGATCGGCTGCGCCAAGGACGACATCAAGAAGGTCCTGGCGGGCTCGACGATGTCCCAGATCGGCTACATGATGCTGGCTGCGGGCATCGGCCCGGCGGGCTACGCCTTCGCCATCTTCCACCTGCTGACCCACGGCTTCTTCAAGGCCAACATGTTCCTGGGCGCCGGGTCGGTCATGCACGCGACCAACGACGACGTCAACATGCGCCACTACGGCGGTCTGGCCAAGGCCATGCGCATTACGTTCGTGACGTTCGGCATCGGCTACCTCGCCATCATCGGCATCCCGTTCTTCTCCGGCGCCTACTCGAAGGACGGCATCATCGAGGCCGCCTACGAGTCCCAGCCCGCCCTCGGGATCCTGGCGCTGCTCGGCGCCGGCATCACGGCGTTCTACATGACGCGCCTCATCCTCATGACGTTCCTGGGGGAGAAGCGCTGGCAGAGCGGCGTCCACCCCCACGAGGCGCCGGCCCTCATGTGGATCCCGCTGGTCGTCCTGGCCCTCGGCTCGTTCTGCCTCGGCATGATCCTCAACGGCTGGATCGGCTCGTGGCTGGAGCCGATCGGCGCCGAGGCGCCGGAGCACGCGACGTGGCTGCCGGACTTCTCCCACTGGATCTCCTGGGTCGTCCTCGTCGTCGTCCTCATCGGCGTCGGGATCGCCTACCTGCTGTTCGGCAGAAAGCCCGTCCCGGCCACCCCGCCGGCCGACGTCTCGCCGTTCACTACGATCGGGCGGCACGACCTCTACATCGACGAGGCCTACGTCAAGGGCATCGCGGGCGGCACGTACGCGCTCGGTAACGGGGTCGCGTTCGTGGACGACCACGGCGTCGACGCGGCGGTCGAGGGGCTCGGCGCGGTCACGCTGGCCACGGGTTCGGTGGTGCGAAGAACCCAGAACGGCTACGTCCGCAGTTACGGTTTGACGATGCTGATCGGCCTGGTGGCCGCCGGCGTGGTCCTGATCCTGACCCAGTTGGTCTGAGGGGAGTGGTGATGATGACCTGGTTGACCACCATCCTGGCCCTCCTGCCGCTGGCCGGCGCGCTCGTGACGGCGTTGGCGAAGGAGGCCGCCCGGACCGTCGGGCTGCTCGTCAGCTTTGCCACGCTGGCGCTCGGCGTCGTCGTCGGCATCCTGTTCTGGCAGGGCACGGCGCTCGACCTGAGCTACGACTGGCTGCCGCAGCTCGGCGCGGGCTTCACCATGACGCTCGACGGGATGGGCGCCGCCATGGCGCTCCTGACCGTGTTCCTCGTGCCGTTCGTGCTGTTGTCCGAGTGGGCGACGGAACGCGGCGGCTCGTACGCGGCGCTGACGCTCCTGGTCGAGTCGTTCAGCCTGTTCGTGTTCCTGACCGGCGACGTCCTCGTGTTCTACATCTTCTTCGAGGCCACCCTGATCCCGATGTACTTCCTCATCGGCGGCTGGGGCTCCGACCAGGTGGCGGCCCGCGCGGCGGCGCTCAAGTTCCTGCTGTTCGGCCTGGCCGGCGGCCTCATCATGCTGTTCGGCGTCGTCGGCGTCGCGGCCCTGTCGGCCGGGGCGGCCGGCGCGGGCGGCTCCCCGACCCTCAACATCGCCGAATTGGCGGGCCTCGACCTCGGCGGCTCGACGCTGGCCAAGGTCACGTTCGTGGCCTTCTTCGTGGCCTTCGCCCTGAAGGCGCCGATGGTGCCGGGCCACACCTGGCTGCCCGCCGCGGCCGCCCAGTCGACGCCGGGCGGCGCGGCCCTCATGGTCGGCGTGCTCGACAAGCTCGGCACGTTCGGCATGGTCCGCTTCTGCCTCCAGCTCTTCCCCGGCGAGACCGACTGGGCGACGCCCGTCGTGGTCGTCCTGGCGCTGATCTCGATCTTCTACGGCGCGCTCGCCGCGCTCGGCCAGAAGAACCTGATGCGCCTCGTCGCGTTCACGTCGATCTCCCACTTCGGCTTCATGGTCCTCGGCATCTTCGCGCTGACGACCCCGGCCGTGACGGGTTCGATCTTCTACATGGTCAACCACGGGCTCTCGACCGGCGCGCTGTTCCTGCTCGTCGGCTACCTCATCCGGCGGCGCGGCTCGGCCGAGATCGCCTCGTTCGGCGGCGTCGTCAAGCTGGCCCCGGTCCTCGCCGGGTTCACCCTGCTGGCCGGCCTGGCCGGCGCGGCGCTGCCCGGCACGTCGAGCTTCGTGTCGGAGTTCCTCGTCATGGCGGGGACCTGGCCGCGTTTCCACGTCGTGGCCGCCATCGCCGCGGCCGGGACCATCTTCGCCGCGCTGTACATCCTGTGGATGTACCAGCGGGTGTTCACGGGACCGGTGCCCGACGACGTGGGGGAGGCGATCACGGGGGACCTGACGCTGCGCGAGCGGGTCGCGGTCATCCCGCTGCTCATCGCCATCCTCGGCCTCGGCTTCTTCCCCCAGCCCGCGCTCCACATCATCGAGCCGGCCAGTGAGGCCATCGTGGCGACGGCGGACGCGGTCGACCCGGCGCCCGTCATCATCGTGGAAGGGGTCAACTGATGCTGACTCTCCTTGAGTTCTCCGCGCCGACGATCGACTACGCCGCCCTGGCGCCGTTCCTCATCGTCATCGGCGCGGCCTGCGTCGGCGTCCTGGTCGAGGCGTTCGTGCCGAAGGCGTGGCGCCACGAGGTCCAGACGGGCCTGGCCGTCCTCGCCCTGCTCGGCGCGATCGTGACGGTCGTCCTCCAGTGGGGGAGCGCGGACTACGGCCTGATCGACCCGACCGGCTCGTCCGGCTCGCTCCTGGTCGACGGCCCGACCCAGGTCTTCTGGCTCATCCTCCTGGGCTTCGGCCTCCTCGGCGTCCTGCTGTTCGCCGAGCGGGCCGCCTACGGCGGGGCCACTGCCTTCACGTCGGCCGCCGCGTCGATCCCCGGCTCCCGCGCCGAGGCCGAGGCCGCGGCCGCCCGGATGGAGCACGCCGAGGTCTTCCCCCTCGCCCTGTTCTCCCTGTCGGGCATGTTGCTCTTCGTCGCCGGGAACGACCTGCTGGTCCTCTTCGTCGCCCTGGAGATCCTCTCCCTGCCGCTCTACGTCCTGTCCGCCCTGGCCCGCCACCGCCGCCTCGGCTCCCAGGAAGCCGCCCTGAAGTACTTCCTGCTCGGCGCGGCCGCGTCCGGCATCTTCCTGTTCGGCGTGGCCCTCCTGTTCTTCTACGCCGGGTCCTTCGACCTCGGCGTCATCGCCACCGCCTACGCGACCGAGACGGGGGCCGACAGCCTCGTGCTGGCCGGTCTCGGCCTCATGGCCGTCGGCCTGCTGTTCAAGGTCGGCGCCGTGCCGTTCCACAACTGGGCGCCGGACGTCTACCAGGGCGCCCCGACGCCGGTCGCCGGCTTCATGGCGGTCTGTACCAAGGTCGCGGCCGTGGCCGCCCTGCTGCGCGTGTTCTACGTGGCGCTGGGCGGGGCCCTGTGGACGTGGCGGCCCCTGTTCGTCGTGGTCGCCATCGTCACCATGGTGCTCGGCGCGGTCGTCGGCATCGTCCAGACGGACGTCAAGCGGCTGATCGCCTACTCCTCCATCGCCCACGCGGGCTTCGTCCTCGTCGGCGTGGCCGGCGCGTTCGTCATCCTGGAGACGTCGGCGGACGTGGCGACGGGCGCCATGTCGGTGGCCCCGGGGGTTGGGCTCGGCTCGGTCGCCGCCGTCGCCGTCTACCTCATCGCCTACGGTTTCGCCACGCTCGGCGTCTTCGCCTGCGTCACCCTGGTCCAGTCCCAGGGGCGCGAGGCGACGGACCTGGCGTCGTGGAGCGGGCTGGGGCGGCGCCACCCGTGGTTCGGGGCGACGTTGATCGTGACCCTGCTGTCGCTGGCGGGCATCCCGCTGACGGCCGGCTTCGTCGGCAAGTTCGCGGTCTTCGCCGCGGCCTGGCGCGGCGGGCTCTGGTGGCTCGTCCTGGTGGCGATCCTGGCCTCGGTCGTGGCGGTGTACATCTACTTCCGCGTCATCGTGGTCCTGTTCTTCCGCGACCCCGAACCAGGCTCGACGGTAGAGCTCCGCATCCCCGGCCCAGCCACAGTCGTCGTCCTGGTCCTCTCAGTCGTCGGCACCCTGTTCATCGGCCTGTACCCCGCCCCGCTGACCGACGCGCTAGCCAAAGCCACCACCTTCCTGGTCCCGTAAACCAAGGTGTGAGGCCAAGGTGTCCGACGCCGCGGCCGTGGCCGAGTTGGGCGTGACATTGGGGACGGTTCCTTTTGTCACACTTCTCCGCTGCTCGCTGCGCTCGCACGTTGGGCGGAAGTCCGGCGCGAAGGCACGGCGTTCTCTCCGTCCTCGGCCGCCGAACCGTCACGCTGTGCGCCAGTCGGGCGGCGGCGGCACTGCGGGCGGAGCGAACGCCATCCCTCCGCGCCTCAGCCAGCGGGCCAGTCACCAACCGCGGCCAGTCTGTGGGTTGGTGCAGTCGGCCCGTGGCAAGCTCACGTTGGGCGGTCAGGGCGCGGGCGGGGGCCAGGTGAGGCCGAGG
>JAISTC010000137.1 GCA_031272805.1 Propionibacteriaceae bacterium | reverse complement strand
CGACGCGGTCATAGCGCGCCTGGTCGTAGGTCCAGGGCCGGCCGGTGGAGACCCAGCCGCCCTCGACCCGGTCGACCGCGCCGTCGACGGCCAGGACCTTGAGCAGCAGTTCCAGGGGGCTGCGCCGAAGGTCGACCCGGGCCTCCAGGGCGGGCACGGACAGCGGCCCGCCGGCCTCGGCCAGCGCCGTCAGCACGGCCCCGGCCCGCTCCCTGGTCGGCATGGCGTTGGTGGCGAAGTAATGCCAGAGGTCGGCGTCTTCGGTCCCCGGTAGGAGGAGGACGTCGGCGTTGGGCGTGGCCCGCCCGGCCCGGCCGACCTGCTGGTAGTAGGCGACCGGCGAGCTGGGCGCGCCCAGGTGGATGACGAAGCCGAGGTCGGGCTTGTCGAAGCCCATGCCGAGGGCCGACGTGGCGACCAGGGCCTTGACCCGGTTGGCCTTGAGCGCGGCCTCGGCCGCCTGGCGTTCGGCGTCGTCCGTCCGGCCCGTGTAGGCCCGGACGGCGTGGCCCGCCCGCGCCAGGTAGGCGGCCGTGTCCTCGGCCCCGGCGACGGTCAGGCAGTAGACGATCCCGGAGCCCTCGAAGTCGCCCAAGTGCTGCCCCAGCCAGGCCAGCCGCTCGGAGTTCGAGCCGATGGTGAGCACGCCGAGGCGGAGCGACGGCCGGGCGAGGGGGCCGCGCAGCGTGTAGACAGAGTGGCCGCCTGCCGCCAACTGCTCCTCGACGTCCGCCACGACGCGGGCGTTGGCCGTCGCCGTCGTGGCGAGGACGGGCACGTCGTCCGGCAGGTCCGCCAGCAGGTCGCGGATGCGCCGGTAGTCCGGGCGGAAATCGTGACCCCAATCGGAGATGCAGTGGGCCTCGTCGACCACGACGAGCCCGGCGGACCCGGCGATCCGCGGCAGTTGCTCGGCGCGGAACCGGGGGTTGACCAGGCGTTCCGGCGAGATCAACAGGACGTCGACGGTCCCGGCCGCCAGGTCGGCCTCGACGGCGGACCACTCGGTCACGTTGGCCGAGTTGATCGTCAGAGCGCGGACCCCGGCGCGGGCGGCGGCCGCCACCTGGTCGCGCATCAGCGCGAGGAGCGGCGACACGATCAGGGCCGGACCGAAGCCCTGGCGGCGGCGCAGGAGAGCGGCGATGAAGTAGACGGCGGACTTGCCCCAGCCCGTCCGCTGGACGACGAGGGCACGGCGGCGGTCCGCGACGAGGGCGGCGATGGCCTCGAACTGCCCGTCGTGGAACTCGGCGTCGGGCCGCCCAGTCAGCGTCCGGAGGATGGAGCGGGCCTCGGCCCGGAGGAGATCGTCAGTCATGGCGCAGACTCTACGGAGCGTGACCGACAGTTTGCCCGGGCTGTCAACCGCCGACCGCGTCCGGTACGCTCGACTCGACCCTGGGGCGCATAGCTCAGTTGGTCAGAGCGCCTCCCTTACAAGGAGGAGGCCGGCGGTTCGAGCCCGTCTGCGCCCACCGTGACGGTGCATCGGGAGCGCCGTGGTCACCCAGCGGGGAATCCGGCCGACGGCCGCCCGCCAGTGGGTCACGCGGCGGCTGGCGGGAGTGGGAGATCAGCCCTCCCGCCTTTGTGCGGATCGTAGGTTAGAGTATGTGCAAAATGTAGGTTAAACTACGTGCGAAACGTACATTAGGAGAGGTTCGGGATGCCTGGCGGCTATGTCCGGCGGATTGTTGACGCCGATCTGGACGAGCTGTTGGACGGGCTGCCCGCGGTGGCCCTGGAAGGCGCCAAGGGTGTCGGCAAGACAGCCACAGCCGAGCGCCGGGCGACGCGCGTGATCCGCCTCGATGCCGCAGCCGAACGCCAGGCCTTCGCTGCGGCCCCGTTCGACCTGGCCCCCGACGGCACCCTGCTGCTGGACGAATGGCAGCGCTACCCCGCCGCCTGGGATCAAGTCCGCCGGGCCGTCGACGCCGGGGCACCGCCAGGCTCGTTCATCCTGGCCGGGTCCTCGGCCCCGACGGGCGCGGCAGTCCACTCAGGCGCCGGCCGGATCGTCGTCCGGCGGCTGCGCCCGCTGTCGCTGGCCGAACGCGGCCTGGATCGGCCCACGGTGTCGTTGGCGGGGCTGCTGGCGGGCACGCAGGACACCATCGCAGGCCAAACGGCCATCGGCCTGGACGACTACGTCGAAGAGATCTTCGCCTCCGGCTTTCCGGGGATCCGGCCCTTGGGCCCCAGGCTGCGCCGAGAACGCTTGGAGGGATACGTTCGAGCCACCATCGAACGGGAATTCGCCGAGCAGGGCGTTGTCGTCCGGCGCCCGCAGACCCTGCTGGCCTGGCTGCGGGCGTTCGCCGCCGCGACGGCCTCGACCGCCTCCTACACATCGATCCTCGACGCCGCCACGGCCGGGCTCGACCACAAGCCGGCCCGCGACACGACCGCCGTCTACCGGGACGTCCTAGCGCGGACGTTCATCCTGGACTCGGTCGAGGCGTGGACACCGTGGTTCAACCCCCTGAAGCGGTTGGCCACGGCCGCCAAACACTACCTGGCCGACCCGGCCCTGGCCACGGTGCTGCTGGGGCTTGACGCGACGAGCGTAGTGCGGGGGACCGACGTGCGGCAGACCGCGCTCAACCAGCGGCCCATGCTTGGTCCCCTGTTCGAGCACCTGGTCGCCCAGTCGGTCCTGGTCTACGCGCAGGCCGCGGGCGCCCTGGTGGGCCACGTGCGCCAACGCGACGCCCGCCACGAAATCGACCTGGTCGTGGAACGAGGTCAGCGGGCCGTCGCCATCGAGGTCAAACTGGCCCAAGTCGTCGACCCCAAGGATGTCCGCCACCTCCTGTGGCTCAAGTCCGAACTCGGCGCCGGGTTGTCGGACATGGTCGTCGTCACGACCGGGACCCGGGCCTACCGCCGCCCCGACGGCGTCGCTGTTGTGCCCGCCGCTCTCCTGGGCCCGTGACGGCCTGCCGCGCGCGTCATGCAGGTCGGCATGAGGCGACTGCGGTTGCTAGCGGCGTTTCCACTCGAACCCGGTCAAGGCAAACACGCCGCCCGCGAACGCGAACGTCGACGCCGACCACGCCCCCTGGAGCGCCGCCAGGCAGCCCGACAGGCAGCACAGGGCGAACCCCATATACACCAATGTTTTCTTCACGGCGACCCGGCGGCATCCTCGAGGTGACCGGGTTGACGGCCTCCAGGGCTGTGTCCGCCGTTCCACCTCCCTCCCTCGTGAAACAACAATAAGTTGAGCCGTCAACCTGGGCCCCACAAGGGACAACACTGTGAAACCCGCCACACGAAACCTCCATCCGCGCCCATGCCACCCGCCAGATCCACAGGCTTGACGCGGTCGTGCCCCGCGAACGCCCACCTGGACGTCGTCGCGGAGACCAGGAACGTTGTGGCCGGTGAGTACGCCCACTCGTGGCACCGGACGAAGACCAGAGTTGTGGTGAAGGTGCTTGTCGCCGAGCACAAGTTGGCACCATGACCAACGGCCGGGCCGCGCGCCGCCGATCGATACCCGCACCCTGCCCGCCGTGGCGTCGATCACGGCGGGCAGGGAGGCGATGGCCGTGGCCAGAAGGCACAGGACAACGGCCTGGTCACGCCTCCACACTGGCGGGTGATCAGCGTGTACTCTTTTGGGTGACGGAGGTGGGCCATGAAGTATGTGTCCGTGCGCGAGTTGCGGTCGGCGCCTGGTCAGGTGTGGGCGGCGTTGGCGGCTGATGGGGAGCTGGTCCTGACGAACAACGGCCGGCCCCAAGCCCTGATGGTCGACGTCGACGGCGACACCCTGGAAGCCACGCGAGAGGCGTTGCAGCAGGCCAAGCTGATGCGCCTGATCGCCCGGCAGCAGGCGGAGTCGGTGGCGTCGGGCCGGCATCTGATGACCGACGCGGCCATCGACTCCGAGATCGCCGCCGCCCGGACAGCCCGCCGTGGCGACTGAAGCGCCCCCGCCCGCCGCCGCGTCACACCCCGGCTTGGCAGTCTTGGACACCAACATCATCGTGTCGGCCCTCCTACGCCCCCAGGGACGGCCTTCCGCCCTCCTCACGCTGGTCGTGACGGGCCGGGTCACGCCGTGTTACGACGGACGCATTCTCGCCGAGTACGCCGACGTGCTGGCCCGGCCGGCCTTCGGCTTCGACGCCCAGGTCAGCGGGGCGATCATCCACCGCATCCGCACGGCGGGGCTGGCGGTCATCGCCCCGCCGCTGAACGTGGCCCTGCCGGATGAAGACGACCGCCCCTTCGTGGAGGTGGCCGAAGCGGCCAACGCCGCT
>JAISTC010000116.1 GCA_031272805.1 Propionibacteriaceae bacterium | reverse complement strand
TGGAGGCGATGGCCTGCGAGACGGCGGTCGTGGCGTCCGCCGTCGGCGGCATCCCGGAGGTCGTCGACGACGGCGTCACGGGCCACCTCGTGGCCTATGACCCGGACCAGGCGGGGGACGCGGCGTACGTGCGTGACTTCGAGGCCAAGTTCGCCGCCGCGGTCAACGACCTCGTGCGCGACCCGGCTAAGGCGAAGGCGATGGGCGCGGCCGGCCGGCAGCGCTGCATCGAGCACTTCGACTGGGCCACGATCGCCCGCCAAACGGTCCAGGTCTACGAGAAAGCGATCGCGGACTTCCGGTCACGCTGACCGCCCCGTGGGATGCCAACGCCCGCCCCATGGTCGGGGCGGGCGTGACGTCGACAGGGTTGGACTACTGCGGGGCGACGACGCCTTGGAGGGCTTCGTACAGGCCGGTGGCCTCGGCTACGTTCATTTCGACCACGAGACGGCCGCCGCCGTCCACGGGCAGGCGGAGCAGGATGCCACGGCCTTCCTTCGTCACCTCAATCGGTCCGTCACCGGTCCGCGGCTTCATTGCTGCCATGGCTCGCACTCACCTCTGTATCGCTGGGGAAAACTGGACGGCCCCCATTATTCCAGGTTGAGGGGGGTTCGCGCCAAAGCGGGCTTAGCCTTCGAGCTCGGCCAGGCGCTCTTTCACCCGGTCCATGAACTCGTCTACCTGGTCCATCGCGTAGCCGCGCGGGACGACGGCGAAGCCGAGGCCGTCGATGTCGGCGGCGGTCAGGGGGCCGTCGGGCCAGGCCGGCTCGGGCCGGTCGGTCTGGACGGGCTTGAACTCGCCCAGCCGCCCGCTGGCGGCCACGGCCGCGAAGCCGATGACGACGACGGCGATGAGCGCGATGAACCACTCCATGGGGATGACCTTAGCCGGTCGGGCCGCCCGCCGGGAGCAGGGCGCGGATGACCTCGTCCACCGTGTCCACGACGGCCAGCTTGGCCAGGTCCTCGGCGGCGATGTAGCCGTGGGACAGCATGACGTCGTGCATCCAGCCGAGCAGCCCCGACCAGTAGGCGCGGCCGACCAGGACGATCGGGAACTCCTTGACCTTCCCGGTCTGGCGCAGGCAGAGGGCCTCGAACAGCTCGTCGAACGTCCCCCAGCCGCCGGGCAGGACGACGAAGCCCTGGGCGTACTTGAGGAACATCGTCTTGCGGGCGAAGAAGTAGCGGAAGTTGATGCCGAGGCTCAGGTAGTCGTTCAGGGCCTGCTCGTGCGGCAGCTCGATGCCGAGCCCGATGGACGCTCCCCCGGCCTCCAGGGCACCCCGGTTGACGGCCTCCATCGCGCCGGGCCCGCCGCCCGTGATGACGGCCAGGCCGGCCTCGGCCAGGCGGCGGCCGAGCTCAAGGCCGAGCGCGTACTCGGGCGCGTCCGACGGGGTCCGGGCGGAGCCGAAGACCGAGACGGCCGGGCCGAGCCCGGCCAGCGCCTCGAAGCCCTCGACGAACTCGGACTGGATGCGCAGCACGCGCCACGTGTCGGAGCCCAGCCAGTCGAGGTCACGCGAGCGCGAGAAGATCTTCTCGTCGAAGGTCGGCTCGGCGGGCGAGTCGAGGGAGCGGCGGATGACGGCGCCCTGTTTGCGGGTCCGGTAGGTCGGCGGCTGAGTCATCCCACCAGGTTACCCAAGCCAGGCGGCCAGCGCGTCGTGACAGGCCTGGACCTGGGCGAAGGGGCAGCGCTCGTCGTAGGCGTGGGCCAGGCCGGGGTCGCCGGGGCCGAAGTTGACGCCCGGGATGCCGAGGGCGGCGAAGCGGGCGATGTCGGTCCAGCCGAGCTTGGGGCCCGGCTCGGTCCCGGTCGCCGCCACGAACTCCGCGGCCAGCGGGGCGTCGAGGCCGGGGCGGGCGGCCGGGGCGGAGTCGGTGATGGCGACGTCGACGCCGTCACGCTCGAACAGGGCCCGCACGACCGCCTCGGCGTCTTGTTCGGTCTTGTCGGGCGCGAAACGGTAGTTGACCGTGACGCTGGCCTGGTCGGGGATGACGTTGCCGGCGATGCCGCCGGCGATGGCCACGGCGTTGAGGCCCTCGCGGTACTCCAGGCCCTCGACGGTGACGCGGGGCGGCTCGAAGGTCTGGAGGAGGGCGAGGGGGCGGGCCAGGTCGTGGATGGCGTTGTGGCCGAGCCAGCTCCGGGCGGAGTGGGCGGCCCGGCCGTGGGCCGTCACCGTGGCGCGCAGCGTGCCCTGGCAGCCGCCCTCGATGCGGGCGGCCGTCGGCTCCATGAGGATGGCGAAGTCGGCGGCCAGCGTCGCGGGGAAGGCGGCGGCGAACAGGCCGAGGCCGTTCTTGGCCGCCTCGACCTCCTCGTTGTCGTAGAAGCACCACGTGACGTCGTGGCGGGGCTCGGCCAGCGCCACGGCCAGCGCCAGTTGGCAGGCGATCCCGCCCTTCATGTCGACGCTCCCCCGGCCCCAGAGGACGCGCTCGCCCTCCCGCGTCTCCCAGCGCGACGGCAGATTCGAGGCCAACGGCACCGTGTCGAGGTGGCCGGCCACGACGACGCGCTTGTCCCGGCCCAGCTCGGTCCGGGCGGCGACGGTATTGCCGGAGCGCGTGACCTGGAGATGAGGGGCCGTCCGGAGCGCGGCCTCGACCGCGTCGGCCAGCGCGCCTTCGTTCCCGGAACAGGACTCGACATCGACAATCGCCTGGAACAAGGCGTCCAAACTCCCACGTGGCTCAAGCATGGGGCTAGCCTAGGCCGATCCTTGTCATCCTGAGCGCAGCGAAGGATCTCTGCCTCTGAACGTAGAGATCCTTCGCTGCGCTCAGGATGACAGGGGGTTGGGTAGGCTTGCCCCCATGTCACAGCGTCTGGCCTCCGGGTGGGGCCTGGTCACGGTCCACTCGACGGGCGTGTTGGACACGTGGTTCCCCGAGCCCGTCCTCGGCCCGGACGCCCCGGCCCAGCCCGCGCTGGCGGAGGGCGCCGACCCGCTCCGCGACATCGTGACGCGCGTCGAGCGGATCGAGATCGACCTGGACCAGCCGCCCGTCACCGTGCCCGACGCGTATCTCCGCCTCCACCTGCTGTCCCACCGCCTGGCCGCCCCCCGGACCATCAACCTGGACGGCATCTTCGCCGTCCTGCCCAATGTCGTCTGGACGTCGGCCGGGCCGTGCGCGGTCGAGGGCTTCGAGCGGACGCGGCTCCGGCTGCGGGCGGCGCTCGGCCACGTGACGGTGTTCGGCGTCGACAAGTTCCCGCGCCTGACCGACTACGTCGTCCCTAGCGGCGTCCGGATCGCCGACGCCGCGCGGGTCCGCCTCGGCGCCCACCTGGCGCCCGGGACGACGGTCATGCACGAGGGCTTCGTCAACTACAACGCCGGGACGCTCGGCACGTCGATGGTCGAGGGCCGCCTGTCGGCGGGCGTGGTCGTCGGCGACGGTTCCGACATCGGCGGCGGCGCCTCGACCATGGGGACGCTGTCGGGCGGCGGCAAGGAGGTCGTCGCCATCGGCCGGCGCTGCCTGCTGGGCGCGGAGTCGGGGCTCGGCATCGCGCTGGGCGACGACTGCGTCATCGAGGCGGGCCTGTACGTCACGGCCGGGACCAAGGTCACGCTCCCCGACGGCACGGTCGTCAAGGCGCGCCAGCTGTCCGGCCAGTCCGGCCTGCTGTTCCTGCGCGACTCGCAGACCGGCCGCGTCATCGTCAAGTACCGGGCCGGCCACGGCGTCGAGCTCAACGCCGCCCTCCACCACAACTAGGCCGCCGTGTCCCAACGAGCCCTGCCCCGTTCCCGCAGCCGCACCGGCCTCGTCGCCGTCCTCGTGACCGTGGTCGTGCTCGGCCTCGCCACCGCCGTCATCCTGCCCCTGCGAGAGCGTTCCAAGATCCCCTTCCTGCCGCCGTCGACCCGCTGCCAGGCCACCCTGGACGATGGCCGGACCGCCACCCTCGACCTGGAGCAGGCCCGCAACGCCAGCCTCATCGCGGGCATCGCCACGTCCCGCTACCTGGAGCCGCGGGCGACGTCGATCGCGTTGGCGACGGCGTTCCAGGAGTCCGACATCCGCAACCTCGACTACGGCGACCTCGATTCGCTCGGCATCTTCCAGCAGCGGCCGGCGGCCGGCTGGGGCACGCCGGAGGAGATCATGGACCCCTACTACTCGACCAACGCGTTCTTCGACGCGCTCGTCAAACTGGCGGACTGGCAGACGGCCGACATCGGGGTGATCGCGCAGGAGATCCAGCGGTCGGCCTACCCCGACGCCTACGACAAGCACGTCGACCGGGCCCGCATCCTCGCTTCCGTCCTGACGGGCGAGACGGCGGCGGGCTGGACGTGCCATGTGCGCGACCCGGCGGCGGCGGACCCGGC
>JAISTC010000100.1 GCA_031272805.1 Propionibacteriaceae bacterium | reverse complement strand
GATTGAGAGATGGCGAAGAAGGCTGCGGACATCCGCCCCAAGATCACTTTGGCGTGCACGGAATGCAAAGAGCGGAACTACATCACGAAGAAGAACCGCCGCAACGACCCCGACCGCCTGGAGCTGAAGAAGTACTGCCCGCGCTGCAAGAAGCACCAGCCGCACCGCGAGACCCGCTAGAACGCCCCTAGTGAGAGATAGGTCACACGGCGAGCCAGGCGATGTGGCCGAACTGACTCCATCTCGTTAAGAACATGGCCGATCCGCGCGTCACCCGCCGGGTCGGCCATTAGGCTGTGCATCATGCTTGACCCCTCTCTCCACATCGGGAAGACCCTGCGTTCCGTCGAGCCGTATCTCGTCAGCCGTGACAAGATCCTCGAGTTCACCCGGGCGCTGGGTGACGACAACCCCTTGTACCAGGGTCCCGACCCGACGGCCCCCCCGACGTTCGCCGCCGTCCTGACCGTCCGCGCCTGGCAACAGCTCATCGACGACCCCGAATTGGGCCTGGCCCTCAAGCGCATCATCCACGCCGACCAGGAGTTCACGTGGCACCGCCTGTTCCGCGTCGGCGACGTCATCTCGACCGTGACCGTGTTGGAAGACCTCCGTATCCGCGGCGGCATGGACTACATGACGGTCGTCGTCCACGTCCTCGACCAGGACGAGGCGGAAGTCGTCCAGTCCCGCTCCCTGCTCATCCACAAGCACGCTGAGGAGGCGGCAGCATGACCGCCCTACCGCTCACGATCGGCCCCGAGACCTACACGATCACGCGCTTCGGCACGCTGCTGTACGCCGCCGCGTCCGGCGACTGGAACCCGATCCACTGGTCCGACCGCCAGGCCCGCAACCTCGGCCTCCCCGGCGTCATCACCCACGGCCTCTACACGATGGGCATCGCCCTGCGCGCCGTCACCGACTGGCTCGGCGGCGACGCCTCCCGCGTCGTCTCCTACAAGCTGCGCTTCGCCCGCCCCGTCCTCCTGCCGGACGACGACGACGGCGTCGACCTCCGCGTCATCGGCAAGGTCGTCGCCCAGGGCGAGACGACCTGGACGGTCCGGCTCGAGGTCGCCTGCGCCGGCCAGCCGGTCCTCAGCCGCGTCTCCGTCGAGGTCAAGGCGCCGGACCAGGACTAGTCCCCGCCGCCCGTTGGCTACAGTGGCCGCCATGACGTCCGACTCGCCCCTCCTGGCCGACCACACGACCTTCCGCGTCGGCGGCCCCGCCCGGCACCTCGTGACCGCCACGACGGAGCGCGACCTGATCGCGGCGGTCCGGGCGGCCGACGCCCGCGGCGAGCCCCTCCTCGTCCTTGGCGGCGGCTCCAACGTCCTCGTCGGCGACGCCGGCTTCCCCGGCACGGTCGTCGTCGTCGCCACCACCGGCGAGATCGCCGACGAGTCGCCCTGCGCCGGCGCCTACGTCACGGTCGCCGCCGGGGAGCCGTGGGACGGCTTCGTGGCGCGGGCGGTCGAGCGCGAGTGGGTCGGCCTGGAGACGCTCTCCGGCGTCCCGGGGTCGGTCGGCGCGACGCCGGTCCAGAACGTCGGCGCCTACGGCGCCGAGGCGGGCCAGTGGATCGGCCGGGTCCGGACCTTCGACCGGGCGACGGGCCGCGTGGCGTCGTTCGCCGCCGCCGACTGCGGCTTCGGCTACCGCACCAGCCGCTTCAAGCAGGCCCCCGGCCGCTACGTCATCCTGTCCGTCGAGTTCCAGCTCAAGCTCGGGCCCCTGTCCGAGCCCATCCGCTACGCCGAGTTGGCCGCCCGCCTCGGCGTCCCCGTGGGCGAGCGCGCGCCGCTCGGCCAGGTCCGTCACGCGGTGCTCGAGCTCCGCCGGTCCAAGGGGACTCTGGTCGACCCGGCCGACCACGACACGTGGAGCGCGGGCTCGTTCTTCACCAACCCCGTGCTGCCGGCGGCGGCCGCCGCCGCGCTGCCGGAGGGCGCGCCGCGCTATCCCCAGCCGGACGGGCAGGTCAAGGCGTCGGCCGCCTGGCTGATCGAGCAGGCGGGCTTCGGCAAGGGCTATGGCGCGGGGCCGGCCACGCTCTCGACCAAACACGTCCTCGCCCTGACCAACCGCGGCGGCGCCAGCGCCGCCGACATCCTGGCCCTGGCGCGCGAAGTCCGGGACGGAGTGCGGGCGGCGTTCGGCGTGACGCTGGTGCCGGAACCCGTGCTGGTGAACTGCGAGCTGTAGGCCACGGGGTCGGGCACGCTGGCTACGGAGCGAGGAACGAGCGACAGCCAGCGGGCCTGACACCGTGGCCTGGCGCGGCCCCGTGGCCTAAGCCGTGGTCGTGGGCAGGGTCACGGTGAAGGTCGCGCCCTGGCCGGGGCCGGCGCTGGCCGCCTGGACCTGGCCGCCGTGGGCGACCGTCATGGCCTTGACGATGGTCAGGCCGATGCCCGTGCCGCCCGTCGCCCGGTCCCGGGCCGCGTCGACGCGGTAGAACCGCTCGAACAGGTGGGGCAGGTGTTCGGCCGGGATGCCCTCGCCCGTGTCCTTGACCTCGATCCGGACCGTGTCCTTCGACGGCAGGCTCAGCGTGACCGTGACCTGGCCTCCCGCTGGCGTGTGGCGCCGGGCGTTGGCCAGGAGGTTCGTCATGACCTGGCCCAGCCGGTCCGGGTCGCCGTCGACCATGACCGCTTCCAGCGCCGCCGGGATGACGGCCGTCAACTCCACGCCCGCCTCCGCGTACTGGCCCGCGATCGAGGCGACGGACTCGCGGACGAGCCCGGCGATCGCCAGCGGCTGCCGCCGCAGGTCGACCTGGCCCTCCTCGACCCGCGCCACCAGCGATACGTCCGCCGCCAGGCGCGACAGCCGGGCGGTCTGGTGGCGCAGCAGGTCGACCGTCTCGGCGTTGGCCTCCTCGAAGCCGTCGCCGATCGCCTCCAGGTAGGCGTCGAGGGTCGCCAGGGGCGTCCGCATCTCGTGGGCCAGGTCGCCCAGCAGCCGCGCCCGCGTCCGCTCGATCGCCTGGAGCTCCTGGGCCATCGAGTTGAACGTCTGGCTGAGCGACTGGAACTCCGCGCCGAGCCGGGTGCCGGAGGCCACGCGGACGTCGTGGTCGCCCTCCTGGATGCGCTGGGCGACCTGTCGCACGCGCGTCACGGCCGTCGTCACCGAGCGTGACATCAGCCACGTGAAGAACACGGCCGAGATCAGCGCCGTGCCGCCGGCCGCCAGGATGACGAGGAGGGCCGTCCGCAGGTAGCCGGTCTGGACGATGCCGATGACCTTGTCGTCGGTCACGCCGCCGTCGTTGAGGTAGCGCTTGATCAGCCAGAAGCCGAAGAAGTGGACGACGACCCAGGCGGCCGCCACGGAGATGATCGAGATGACGATGGCGCCGATGGTCTGGCGGTAGGAGTACAAGCCCGTGCGCCACAGGAAGGGCAGGCGGGTCGGCTTCTCCTCTTGCGCCATCATCCGGCCATCACGGATAGGTCAGCCCGGCGGTCACTGCGGGTCGCCCAGCCGGTAGCCGACCCCGCGGACGGACCGGATCGAGTCCGGCGCGCCGCCGACGTCGGCCAGCTTGCGGCGGATGTGCGCGATGTGGACGTCCACGACGTGCGAGTCGCCGACCCAGCCGGGGCCCCAGACGTGGTCGAGGATGTCCTCGCGCGTGAAGACCTTGGTCGGCTCCTCGACCAGGACGGACAGGATGTCGAACTCGGTCCTGGTCAGGTCGAGGAACTGGTCGGCCCACTTGACCTCGCGCCCGGCCGTGTCGAGCGACAGCCCGCCCCACGTCCGCTGCGGCGACACGGCGGCGGCCGACTTGAACGGCCGGCGGCGCAGCGCGCCGATCCGCGCGATCAGCTCACGCGGGCTGAACGGCTTGGTCATGTAGTCGTCGGCGCCGACGGACAGGCCGAGCAGAGTGTCGGTCTCCTCGGCGCGGGCGGTCAACATGAGGACGTAGCAGTCGGAGAACGTCCGGATCTGGCGGCAGACCTCGAGGCCGTCCATGCCGGGCAGCATCAGGTCCAGGATGACGATCTCGGGATCGAGGTCGCGGACGGCCTGGAGGCCGTTCGGACCGTCGAACGCCGCGCGCACGGCAAAGCCGGCGCGCTGCAGGTATCCGACGAGCAATCGGGCAAGCGGCTCCTCGTCTTCGACGAGAACAGCCCTGGGAAGGTCACTCCCCGCGGAGGTGGGGTTGGTATCGGCCACGGGGAACACTGTAATCGATTCACCCCAAATCACCCCAAAAAAAGGACTACCCCCGGGCGAGGCTTTCGCCGTACCGCCCGGGGGGGTCTCCTCCAGAACCTGAGTATGGTCGCTCAGTGACCCTGGCCACAAGGCCGGGAACGCCTTGTGGGGCCATTCTTGATGGTTTCTTGATGGTTCGGTGAAGACACGGGGTGGACAGGGTGTCGGAGCGGCGCTCAGCCCAGGACCTGGATCTCCGCGATGCCGGTCTGGTAGTGGCCGTCGAGCAGCGGCAGGCCGTCGTGGACGAACACGAGGACGAACCGGGCCGTGGTCGAGACCGTCACGTCGAGGTCACGCGAGGGCGCGGTCCCGGCGGTCGGCTGGGGCCGGCCGACGTTGGCCACGGCCTTCCAGCCCGTCAGCCCGTCGAGGATCGGCTCGCTGGCGTCGGGGTCGGCCGGAACGTAGAACGTGACGGGCGTCGGGTCGGCGGCGAGCGTGACCTTGATGTCGCGCAGCGCCTTGGCCTGGCCAAGGTCGACGACGAGGCCGACGCCGGCCTTCGGGTCGCCCGCGGCGTTCGTGAACGTCGGGCCGGGGTAGTCCTCGGTCAGCCAGGCGGTCGAGGCCAGGCCGTCGTGGGCGTAGTCGAGCTGGTCGTCGTTCTCCAGGCCCGAGCCGAAGGGGTCGAAGGCGTAGGCGGCCGCGATGGCGAGGGGGGCGATGCCGGCGGCCGAGGGGTCGGCCTGGGCGGTCTGCTCGGCGGCCGGGTTGTCGTCGTCGGCCTTGTTCTGGTTGAAGCCCTTCGTGATGAGGACGGCCAGGAGGGCGATGACGACGAGGACGATGAGGATGACCAGGCCGATGGCCCAGGGCCGCCGCGAACGCAGCGACGCCGCCGGGCCGGCCGCCGGCCGGACGGGGCCCACGCTCAGGTCGCCGTCCGGCGCCTCGGGCTCGCCCACGGGCCCGGCCGGGGCGGCCGCGGGGCTGGCGGCCCCCGTGACCTGGGCGGGCGACAGGGCGGGCGAGTTGGCGGCCAGGACGAGGCGGTGGGCCAGGTCGTCGGACGAGTCGGCCGGGCCGAGGACCTGCGTCAGCGCCTTGAGGACGGCGGCGGCGGTCGCCAGGCGGGGCCGGTCGGCGCGGGGCGCGTCGGCCATGATCTGGTCCGTGATCCGGTCGAGGGCCGGGTTGACCGCGGGCTGGAGGCGCAGCGGGGTCGTGTAGACGCCGTCCACCTGGGGCGCCTCGGGCAGGCCGACCGGCTCCGGGCCGGGCCACGCGCCGGTCTCGCAGGCGTAGAGGAGGCGGCCCAGATCGCGCACGTCCTGGCGCTCGAGGTCCTCGCGCGTCAGCTCGTCGTCGCCGTCGCGCGGGTTGAGGGCGGCGGCCGTGGTCAGCCCCGAGATGCGGATGCCGCCGGAGGCGGTGATGAGGATCCGGGTCGGGTCGAGGCGCTGGTGGAAGACCTTGAGGGGGTGGATCGTGGTCAGCGCCTCGGCCACCTCCTTGGTCACCCAGGCCGACTCGACCGCCGTCAGCGGCCCGGCCTGGAGGACCTGGGACAGCGGCGTCCCGTCGACCCACTCGGAGATGATGTAGAAGCCCTCGGCGTCGGCCACGGCGTCGAGCACGCGGACGAAGCGGGCGTCGGTCGCGGCCGTCGACTGGCGGGCCGCCTGGACGACCGAATCGGCCGTCTCCTCGTCCTCCAGCGCGGCGATCAGGACGGAGCGGGCCAGGACCTCGTCCGTGGCCTGCCACAGCGACGCGTGGGCCTCGCGGCCGACGAGGGCGGCGAGGCGGTAGCGCTCGGCCAGGAGCTGGCCCTTGACCAGCGGCGCGAAGCCGGAGAGGACGGGCTGGCTGCCCGTCTCGCTGAGGAGGGCGCTGGCGGCGCCCGAGTGGCCCGGGGTGTGGGGGGAGGCGGCGGGCTCCGGTTCGAGCTGTTGCGGCAGCGTCGGCTCCAGTTCGGGCTCGGCTTCGGCCTCGGGTTCGGCCGGGGGCGGGGTCGTCACGAGCGGGGTCACGGGCTCGCTCGCGCCCGCCCGGATGATGCGGGGCGGAGTGACGGGCGCCGGGCTGGTGGGGGCCGCGTCGGCGGGCTCGGGGGCAGGGGTCGCGGGGGCGGCGTAGA
>JAISTC010000089.1 GCA_031272805.1 Propionibacteriaceae bacterium | reverse complement strand
ACCTCCGGGATGCCGCCGACGGCGGACGCCACGACCGCCGTCTCGCAGGCCATCGCCTCCAGGTTGACGATGCCGAGCGGCTCGTAGATCGACGGGCAGGCGAACACGGTCGACTGGGTGAGGGCCTGGCGGACGGCCGCGCGCGGCACCATCTCCTCGATCCAGATGACCTTCGTGCCCGACGCCTGGAGCGACCCGAACGCGCCCTCGAACTCGGCGGCGATCTCCGGCGTGTCCGGCGCGCCCGCCAGCAGCAGCAACTGCGTCCCGGGGTCGAATTGCTCGGCCGCGCGGACCAGGTGGACGAGGCCCTTCTGGCGCGTGATCCGGCCGACGAACGTGACGAGCGGCCGGTCGAGGTCGACGCCCCACGCGACGAGCTGGTCGGTCGCCGGGTCGGGCCGGAACTCGGCCGTGTCGATGCCGTTGTGGACGACGTGGACCTTGGCCGGGTCGAGTTCCGTGTACGAGGCGAGGACGTCGCGGCGCATCCCGGCGGAGACGGCGATGACGGCCGCCGCGTCGAGGAAGCTGGTCTTCTCCGCCCAGAGGCTGAGGTCGTAGCCGCCGCCCAGTTGCTCGCGCTTCCACGGCCGGTGCGGTTCGAGCGAGTGCGACGTCACGACGTGCGGGATCGAGCGGAACTTGCCGGCCATGAGGCCGGCCAGGTTGGCGTACCAGGTGTGGGAGTGGACGACGTCGACGTCTGGCACGGCGGCCGCCATCGCCACGTCCGTGCCGAGCACGCGCAGCGCCGCGTTGGCCCCTTCCGGGTACGTTTCCGGGTGCGCCGTCGCGCCCTCGCGCGGCTCGCCCATGCACTGCACGTCGACCAGGTCGACGATCGGCCGGAGGTTGGCGACGAGCTGGCCGACGTGGACGCCGGCGCCGCCGTAGATCTTCGGCGGGTACTCGCGGGTCAAGATGGAGACTTTGAGAGACATACCGTGATCGTAACGGCCCGGCTGGGCCGCGGCTAGGGGTGGGGCCTCACCCCACCCCGTGACCAATCTCACATTGGCGACATGCCGATGAAAACCTGTTCCAGACATTGCCCCTGGGTACCCGGTGGTCGTAGGTTCGGTACATGGCTCCCCGACCGAATGTTCTCGCCATTGTCCTCGCCGGGGGCGAGGGGAAGAGGCTCATGCCGCTGACCGCCGACCGGGCCAAGCCCGCCGTCCCCTTCGGCGGGACCTACCGTCTCATCGACTTCGTCATGTCCAACCTGGTCAACTCCGGGCTGCGCAAGATCGCCGTGCTGACCCAGTACAAGTCCCACTCGCTCGACCGCCACATCTCCCAGACGTGGCGCGTCTCCTCGCTGCTGGGGCAGTACATCATGACCGTGCCCGCCCAGCAGCGGACGGGGAAGATGTGGTACCAGGGCTCGGCCGACGCCATCTACCAGTCCCTCAACCTGATCCGCGACGAGAAGCCCGACTACGTCGTCGTGTTCGGCGCGGACAACATCTACCGGATGGACGTCGGCCAGATGCTCGACGCCCACATCGACTCGGGCCGCGGCGCCTCCATCGCCGGCATCCGAGTGCCCCGCTCCGAGGCCTCCGCCTTCGGCATCATCGACGCCGACGCCACGGGCAAGATCGCCCGCTTCCTGGAGAAGCCGGCCGACCCGCCCGGCCTGCCGGACTCGCCGGACCAGTCGTTCGCGTCGATGGGCAACTACATCTTCTCGACCGCCGACTTCGTCGAGCGGCTCATCTCGGACGCGGCCGACCCCAAGTCGAAGCACGACATGGGCGGCAACATGATCCCCGCCTACGTGGCCGACGGCGACGCCCAGGTCTACGACTTCACGACCAACACGGTGCCCGAGGCGACCGACAAGGACCGCAACTACTGGCGTGACGTCGGCACGATCGACGCCTACCACCAGGCCCAGATGGACCTTGTCTCGATCGACCCCGAGTTCAACCTCTACAACCGCCACTGGCCGGTCCTGACCAACCAGGTCCAGATGCCCGGCGCGAAGTTCGTCAACCGGGGCTCGGCCGAGGACTCGATCGTGTCCCACGGCTGCATCGTGTCCGGCGGCGACGTCAACCGCTCCGTCCTCAGCCCGGGCTGCCGCATCCACCGCTGGTCCCGCGTCGAGGACTCGATGCTGTTCGAGGGTGTCGACATCGGCCGCCGCGCCATGATCTACCGCGCCATCATCGACAAGAACTCGATCATCGAGCCCGGCGTCGAGGTCGGCAAGGACCGGGGCGCGGACGAGGCCAGGGGCCTCTACGTCTCGGAGGGCGGCGTCACGGTCGTGCCCAAGAACGTCCGCGTCTTCAGCGACCACACAGAACAGTTCCTGCTCTAGGCCGAGGTGTCAGGCTAGGCCGAGGTGTCAGGCGCCGCCGCCTTGGCGAGGAACGAGCGTAGGCCATGGGGTCGGGCACCGTGGCTACGGAGCGAGGCACGAGCGACAGCCACGGGGCCCGACACCGTGGCCGCCTGTCAGTCCTAGCCCTTGACCGTGACCAGCAGCCCGTCACCGACGGGCAGCAGCACGCTCGTCAGGCCGTCCATCTCGCGCACGGCTTCGAGCGTCTCGCGCACGACCAGCGTCTCGTCGTCCAGGTTGGACTCGCGGGCCACCGTGTCGCCCATGAGCGCGTGGTAGAAGATCAGGAGGCCGCCGGGGCGGAGGACACGCAGGGCCTGTTCGATGTACTCGCCGGATTCGAGCGGGTCGGCGTCCAGGTAGACGAGGTCGTAGGCGGCGTCGGTCAGCTTGCCGAGGACCTCGAGGGCGCGCCCGGCGATGAAGCGCTGGCGCTGGGGCCGGATGCCCGCCTGCTTGACGACCGTCCGGGCGACCTGGAGCACGTCGTTCTCGGCGTCGATGCTCGTCAGCGTCCCGGCCGGGTCCATGCCGGCGAACAGGGCGAGGGAGGCGACGCCCGCGCCCGTGCCGACCTCGACGACGGCCTTGGCCTGGATCAGGCGGGCGAGGACGGTCAACGTCTGGGCGGCGCCCCGGCTGATGGGGACGAGATGGTGTTCGAGCGACGCGGCGCGGGCGGCGCGGGCGGCGTCGGACTCGGGGATGAACGACTCGGTGTAGGCCCACGACGCAACGTGGGCGGCCGGCTTGGCTTGGGGTGTCACGGCCCTAACTGTAATGGCGGGACCAGTGAGGCCCCAATGCCCCTCAAGGTCATGCTGAGGCCACGGGGTCGGGCAGAGGGCCAGGGGGTCGGGCACCGTGGCTACGGAGCGAGGAACGAGCGACAGCCACGGGGCCTGACACCGTGGCCCCCGCTTCAGTTACAATTCCGCCGCGTCCAGCAGCGCCACGAACGCGGCCGTCTGCGCCACACTGGCCGGCTGGAGCGGCGGCCGCAGGCCGCCGGGCGCGAAGCCGCGGTCGGCCAGGCCGGCCTTGACCAACATGCAGCCCTGCGTGGCGAAGACGCCCGTGTAGACCGGCAGCAGGGCGCGGTAGAGGTCGAGGGCCAACGTCACGTCGCCCGCCACATACGCGTCGATGACCGCCTTGGTCCGGGCCCCCGTGAAGTGCGTGGACGTGCCGACGACGCCGGCGGCGCCGACTGCCAGGAGCGGCAGGAGCATGGCGTCGTCCCCGGCGTAGTAGGCCAGCCCGCTGGCGGCCATGACCTTGGCCGAGCTGACCGGGGCGCCCTTGGCGTCCTTGACGGCCACGATGTTCGGGTGCTCGGCCAACTGGATGAGCGTGGCCTCCTCGACCGGCACGCCCGCTCGGTGCGGGATGTCGTAGATCATGACGGGCAGGTCCGTGGCGTCGGCCACGGCCCGGAAGTGCGTCACGAGCGCGTCCTGGGGCGGCCGGGAGTAGTACGGCGTGACGACGAGGAGCCCGTCGGCGCCGGCCGCGGCGGCCGCCTGGGCCAGGTGGACGGAGTGGGCCGTGTCGAACGTGCCGACCCCGGCGACGATCTTGGCCCGGTCCCCGACGGCCGCCTTGGTGGCCTCGACCAGCGCCCGCTTCTCGTCGTCGGTCGTGGTCGGCGCCTCGCCGGTCGTGCCGTTGACGATGAGGGCGTCGTTGAGCTGGTCGTCCACGAGGTACGCGGCCAGCCGCGCCGCCTCGGGCAGGTTGACGAGCCCGTCGGCCGTGAACGGGGTGATCATGGCGGTCGCGAGCCGCCCGAACGGAGCCGGGATCAAAGTCATGGGGCCATGTTAACGGCCCAGGGCCGCGACGATGGCGTCGCCGATCTGGGTCGTCGAGCGGCGGGCCGCCCCGGCCGTGGCGATGTCCTGTTCGACGGCCGCCCGGACCAGCCCGGCGGCGTCGCCCAGACCGAGGTGGTCGAGCATCAGCGCGCCCGACAGGAGGGCCGCCCGCGGGTCGGCCAGGCCCTGGCCCGCGATGTCGGGGGCGGAGCCGTGGACGGGCTCGAACATCGACGGGTAGCGGCCCTCGACGTTGAGGTTGGCGCCGGCGGCCAGCCCGATGCCGCCCGTGACGGCGCCCGCCTCGTCGGTCAGGATGTCGCCGAACAGGTTGTCCGTCACGATGACGTCGAAGCGGGCCGGGTCGGTCACGAGCATGATCGTGGCGGCGTCGACGTGGAGGTAGTCGGTCGTGACGTCGGGGAACTCCGCGGCCACGGCGTCCGTCAACCGGCGCCAGAGGGTGCCGGCGTGGACGAGGACATTGTGCTTGTGGACGAGGGTCAGCCGGCCGCGGCGGGCCCGCGCCTGGGCGAACGCGAAGCGGACGACCCGCTCGACGCCGTACGCCGTGTTGAGCGACACCTCCGTGGCGACCTCCTGCGGCGTGTCCGGCCGGAAGCGGCCGCCGTTGCCGGCGTACAGGCCCTCCGTGCCCTCGCGGACGACGACGAAGTCGACGGTCCGGCCGTCGGTCACGCTCGGCGCCAGCGGCGTCGGCACGCCCGGGTAGAGCTTGGCCGGGCGCAGGTTGACGGCGTGGTCGAAGGTGAAGCGGAGCTTCAGCAGCAGGCCGCGCTCCAGCAGCCCGGACGGGACGGCCGTCGAGCCGGGGGCCGCGCCGACCGCACCGAGCAGGATGGCGTCGGCGGTGGCCAGCTCGGCCAGCGTGGCGTCGGACAGGACTTCGCCCGTCTCCTGCCAGTGGGCCGCGCCGAGCGCGTAGTGGGTATAGGAGAAGCCGAGGTCCAGCGCGTCCAGGACCTTGAGGGTTTCCGCGGTCACTTCCGGCCCAATGCCGTCGCCGCCAATCACTGCAATACGGGTCACGGTGAGTAACTTAGCCCAGCCAGCCACGGGGTCGGGCACGCCGGCTACGGAGCGAGGAACGAACGATCTCCGGCGGGCCTGACACCTTGGCCGGAGGGAGGAGTCCTCTGGGAGCGCCGCGGTGTCGGGCCCCCGGGCTGTCGCGCGTTCCTCGCTCCGTATCCACGGTGCCCGACCCCACGGCCACGGTCCCGGCTACGCTGATCCCATGACCGACCCCCGTCTGCTTGACGTTCCCGACCCCATGTCCGCGCCCGCGCTCCGCTGGGGCATTCTGGGCCCGGGCGGTATCGCGCACCGCTTCGCGCGCGAGATTCCCCGCTACACGCGCTCGACCATCGCGGCGGTCGGCTCGCGCGACCAGGCCCGCGCGGACCAGTTCGCGCGCGAGTTCGGCCTCGACCGCGCGTACGGCTCCTACGAGGCCCTCGTCGCCGACCCCGACCTCGACGCTGTCTACATCGCCACGCCGCACTCCTGCCACCGTGACCACGCCCTCCTCGCCCTCGCGGCCGGCAAACCCGTCCTCGTGGAGAAGTCCTTCGCCACCAGCCGGGCCGAGGCGCAACAGGTCTTTGACGCGGCCAGGGAGAAGAACCTGTTCGCCACGGAGGCGATGTGGGCGCGCCAGCTCCCGCACTACGCCAAGCTGCGCCAACTCGTGGCCGCGGGGACGCTGGGGGAGCTCCGCCACATCGTGGCCATCCACAACCAGGCCCTCAACCCCGACCCCGCCTTCCGCATCATGAACGCGGCGCTGGGCGGCGGTGCCCTCCTCGACCTCGGCGTCTACCCGCTGTCCGCCCTCCACATGCTGGCGGGCGTCCCCGACTCCTTGACCGCGACCGGCCTGCTGACGGCCATCGGCGTCGACCGCGCCGAGACCGCGGTCCTCCGCTGGGGGAGCGGTCTGATCGGCACGGCCATCTCCGACTGCGCCGCGGCCAGCCCCAACACGTTGACCGTCGTCGGCACGGAGGCGACCGCCGACGTCGGCCACGTCTTCTACACGCCCCAGGACATCACCGTGACGCCGCGCGGCGGAGAACCCCACGTCCTCCAGACCAAGGCCGAGGGCGGCTTCCAGTTCGAGGCCGCGGAAGCGGCCCGCCGGATCACCGGCGGCGAGTTGGAGTCGCCGCTCATGACCTGGCAGGACACGCTGGACGTCATGGGGCTGATGGACGAGGTGCGCCGCCAGGTGGGCGTGACGTTCCCGTGGGAACGGTGACGCAGTAGTATCCCGCTCATGTCACTGTCATTCGACCTCGTTCCCGGCACGCCCGTCACTGCCCCCGAGGAGATCGCCCGAGTCCTGTCCCAGGACCCGGGCTTCGGCATTCATTTCAGTGACCACATGGCCCTCGCGACGTGGACCGACGGCATCGGCTGGCACGACGACCAGGTCACGGCGTACGCGCCGTTCCAGGTCGACCCCGGCGACGCGGTCCTCCACTACGCGCAGGAGATCTTCGAGGGCCTCAAGGCCTACCGCCACGCCGACGGCTCGATCTGGCTGTTCCGGCCCGAGAAGAACGCCCAGCGCTTCATCCGCTCGGCCGAGCGGATGGACCTGCCGCGCCTCGAGGCCGAGGACTTCATTACCGCCGTCACGGCCGTGACCAGGGCGGACGCGGCCTGGGTGCCGGGCGCGGAGGAGCAGTCGCTGTACATCCGGCCGTTCATGTTCGCGGCCGAGAGCTTCCTGGGCGTGCGGTCGGCCAAGACCGTGACCTTTGCGACCATCGCCGGGCCGGCCGGCGCGTACTTCAAGACCGGGCTCAGCCCCGTGGACATCTGGGTCACGACGACCTGGTCCCGGGCGGGCGACGGCGGGACGGGCGCGGCCAAGTGCGGCGGCAACTACGCCTCGTCGCTGATCGCCGGCAAGGAGGCCTACGCCCACGGCTGCGGCCAGGTCCTCTTCACCGACGCGGCGACCCACTCCTGGCTGGAGGAACTGGGCGGGATGAACGTGTTCATCGTGACGCAGGCCGGCGAGCTCGTGACCCCGCCGACGTCCGGCACGATCCTCGACGGCGTCACCCGGGACTCCATCCTGCAGCTCGCGCCCCGCTTCGGCCTGAAGCCGGTCGAGCGGCCGATCGCGCTGGCGGAGCTGCTGGAGGGCATCGCCTCCGGCGCCATCCCCGAGGCGTTCGCCTGCGGCACGGCCGCGGTCATCACCCCGATCTCGGCCTTCCGCTACGCGGCGGACGGCGGCGACCAGGACGCCACCTTGGCCAACCCGTTCGGCCAGGCCACGGCGGCCCTGCGGCGGCAACTGGTCGACATTCAATGGGGTCGTGCGGCCGACGAGTTCGGCTGGACGACCCGAGTCGCGTAAGACCAGACCAACTCCACAATCTTTCGCTACTTGGACCTCCGAAAGGCCACCACCACCATGTCAACGCTCTATTCACCCCTGCCGGACAACTTCCACGTCTTCGACACGACGCTGCGCGACGGCGCGCAGCAGGAGGGCATCAACCTGACGGTGCCGGACAAGCTCCGCATCGCCCACCTCCTCGACCAGCTCGGCGTCACGTTCATCGAGGGCGGCTGGCCGGGCGCCAACCCGTCGGACACGGCGTTCTTCGAGGCCGCCAAGACCGGGCTCAAGCTCGGCCGGGCCACCCTCGTGGCCTTCGGGGCGACGCGCCGGGTCGGCCTGACCGCCGCCACCGACCCCTTGACGCAGGCGTTGGTCGACGCGGGGACCGACGTCGTCTGCCTGGTCGCCAAGTCCCACGACCGCCACGTCCGCGACGCCCTCAAGACCTCCCTCGAGGAGAACCTCGAGATGATCCAGGACACGGTCGCGTTCCTGCGGGCCCACGGCAAGCGCGTCTTCGTCGACTGCGAGCACTTCTTCAACGGCTACCTGGACAACCCCGACTACGCCACGACCGTCGTCCACACGGCCGCCGAAGCCGGGGCCGAGGTCATGATCCTGTGCGACACCAACGGCGGCATGTTGCCGAC
>JAISTC010000085.1 GCA_031272805.1 Propionibacteriaceae bacterium | reverse complement strand
CCGCACCCTCCGCGTGGGATCGGTTGGTTGAGCAGACGGTCCCCGTGGACCTGACGGAGCCCGTCGAGACCGTGGACCTGACGGAGCCGATTCCGCCGTTCGAGCCGGTGTGGGCAGAGCCCGAGGCGCCGGCCGCCGCGTGGGAGGAACCGGTCGTCCAGGAGGAGACCCCCGAGTGGGAGGGGACCTGGGACGAGTCCGCCAGCACGGACGGCCTGGCCGTCGTGGCGGAGCCCTACGACGAGGCCGACGAGACCGGCGAGTGGGACGCCCGCGCCCCCGAGTTCGAGGAGCCCGAGGCCACCGCCCCGGCCGCCCCGGCCGCGCCCGCCGTCCCCAGTTGGACCGATGATTGGGCCGCCGCCCGCCCGGTCGCCGCCGCGCCCGCGCCCGCGGCCGAGGCGGCGCCGAGCGCCGAGCCATGGACCCCCGCGGCCCCCGCCGCCGACCAGTGGGCGGCCGACACTGCCGCCCCCGCCGACGACTGGGCCGCCGCGACGGCCCGGCCCGGCGCGGACCAGTGGGCCGAGCCCGCCGGGGCCGCCGCCTGGGCCCAGCCGACGTCCGCCGACGAGTGGGGCGTGACCGAACCGGAAGGCCGGCCGGACGCCGACCTCGCCTCGCCCGCCGAGCCGGTGGACCTGGTCGAGACCGCTGAGGCCGCCGAGCCTGTGACCGGCCAGTGGGCCGAGACGGCCGCCGCCGACGAGTGGGCCCCGGGCGCCGCAGCGGACCAGTGGGCCACTACCGATGAGACAACCGCGCCCGCCGCCGACCGTTGGGCGCCGGGCGCCGAGGCCGGCCAGTGGGCCACGGCCGAGGCGGCCGCTGCGCCGACCGACCAGTGGGAGACCACGCCGGGGGCCGGCCAGTGGGCCGCCGAGCCGACCGCCGACCAGTGGACCGCCGGGGCCGAAGCCGACCAGTGGGAGACCACGGCCGAGGTGGGCCAGTGGGCCGCCGAACCAGGGACAGACCAGTGGGCCGCCGAACCGGCCGCCGACCAGTGGGCGGCCGAACCGGGGACAGACCAGTGGACCGGGGAGACCGGCGCCGACCAGTGGGCCACCCCCGCCGCGGACCAGTGGGCGACGCCCACGACCGACCAGTGGGCCGGGGGCATCGCCGAGGACGAGTGGACCGTCGAACCGCCTGCGGGCGGCTGGGCGGCCGCCGCCGAGCGGGGCGCCGAGCCGACCGACCAGTGGGGCACCGCGCCGGCGGCCGACGACTGGGCCACGCCGGCTGCCGCCGACGCCTGGGCCGACCAGCCCGTGACGGGCCAGTCGGACCAGTGGGCGCCGCCGGCCGACCAGTGGGCGGCCGACCAGACCGACCAGTGGGCCACTCCGCCCGCGACCGATGAGTGGGGCCAGGCGGCAGCCGCGGAGCCCGTGACGGATGAGTGGGCGGACACGACGGCGACCGGCGAGTGGGCGCAACCCGCGGACCAGTGGGGCGCGGCTCCCGCAACCGACTGGGCCGCCCCACCGGCCGACGAGTGGGCCGCGACCACGGCCGAGGACCAGTGGGCGGAACCGACCGATCAATGGGCCACGCCGGCCGCGACCGACGAGTGGGGCCAAGCCGCGCCGCCCGTGGCCGACGACTGGGCCGAGACCACGGCGACCGACGAGTGGGCGCAGCCCGCGGACCAGTGGGGCGCCACACCGGGCCCGGACTGGGCCGCCCAACCCGCCGGCGAGTGGGCCGAAGGGGCCGAAGGCCAGACGGAGTGGACCGAAGGCGAGGGCGAGTGGGCCGAAGGCCCGGCAGAGTGGGGCAGCGCTCCCGCCGGGGCCGACGCGCTCGTGACCGCGGATGAGTGGGGCGCCGAGGCCGGGACGGGGGCCACCGCCGAGGACGAGTGGGTCGACACGGACGAGTGGGCCGAGCCTGCCGCCGCGGCGGAGCCGGACCGCATCCCGCTCGGGGGGCCGTCCGACGCCGACCTCATCGCCGAGGGCCTGGCGTCGCGCCAGGCGGCGTCGCCCGACACGGCCGGCGAGGCCGCCGTGGCCGGCGCCAAGCGCGCGCTGGTAGAGCCCAAGAAGACGCGCAAGCAGCTCCGCGAGGAGCGCCGCCTCCAGAAGCAACAGGCCCGCCTCGACAAACTCGTGGCCAAGGGCAAGGTCAGCCTCGACGAGGCCGGCCTGCTGGCCGCGGCCAGCGCGGGCTCGGCCGAGGACGTGGAACCGCCGGCCGTGACGCCGCCCACGCCCGTGTCGGCCGCGTCCCCGGCCACGCCGGAGCCGCCCGCCCTGAGCGAGACGCCCCTGGCCGACACGCCCCTGGCCGGCGAGGCCGAGGCGGCCGACGAGTGGGACAGCGCCGCCGCGCCGCTCGCCCTGGCGACTGAGGCGGGGGCCGAGACCGCCGCCGCGACCGGCGACTGGGCGGAAGACGAGTGGACCGAGGACGAGTGGGCCGAACCGGCGGCGCCCGCCGCGGCCACCGCGCCTGCGACCGGCGACTGGGCCGAGGGTGAGTGGGCCGAGGGCGAAGCGGCCGAGGGTGACTGGGCGGAACAGGGCGAGTGGCCCGAGGCAGCCGAATGGCCCGAGGCCGCGGAGGAGTGGCCCGAGGCAGACGAGTGGGCGGAAGAAGGCGAGTGGCCGGCCGAGGGCTCGGCCGAGGCCGCCCTGGACCAGGCGCCGGAAGCCGCCGCTGCGGCCAGCCCGGCCGAGCGCTGGGAACCGCCGGCCGCCGATGTCTGGGCCGCGCAGACGGCCACACCGTTGGCGACGCCGGAAGCGGCGGACGAGTGGGCCGAACCCGCCGACGAGTGGGCGGACACGCCGTTGGCCGGGCCCGCCGAGTGGGAGGACGAACCGCGCGAGGCCAAGGGCAGGCGCTCCGCCAAGGCCGAGACCACCGAGACCACCGAGGCGGCCGAGGCCGCGCCCCAGGAGACCCGCGCCGCGCGCCTGCGCGGCCGCTTCGGCAAGGCCCGCAAGGCCGACGCCGGGGCCGGCGCCGCCCTGCTGGCGCCCGAGGCCGCCGACACCGCGGCTAGCCTGGCCGCGCCCAGCGTGACGGAGAGCGTGACGCCGGCCGCCCGGGCGACCACGGCCGAACCCCGACCGTCGCGCCTGACCCGGCCCGCGACGACGGAAACGCCGGCCGCCCCCGCCACCGCGCCCAAGCCGCCCAAGCCCGAGCTCAAGCCGCTCGACCAGTTGTTCCCGATCGACGACGGCGGTAAGGCCCACCGGACGGCGCTCTTGTGGACCGCCCTCGGCGCGGTCATCCCCGGCGTCGGCCTGATCAAGGCCAAGAAGCGGGTCTGGGGCGTCCTGGCGCTGATCCTGGCGCTGATCCTGCTCGCCCTCGTCCTGTTCGTGGTCCTGAGCCAGAGCCACCTCGTCCGCTTCGCCTTCACCCCGGCGCTGCTCCGCGCCGGCGTCATCGTGGCGATCATCGCGGCGGTGCTCTGGATCGTCCTGGTCTGCGTGACCTACCTCAAGCTCCGGCCCGAGCGGGCGTCCAAGGCCGGCTGGCTGCTGCCCGTCATCCTGTCCGCGCTCATGGCGGGCGGCGCCATCGGCGGCGGCGCGCTCGCGCTCGGCCAGGCCAAGGCCGTCGAGACCGCGTTCCCCGACGGCACGGCCGTGACCATCGCGCCGTCCGGCATCGGCGACCTGCCGCTGGTCGGCGCCTGGGCGGACGTGCCCCGGCTCAACCTGCTCCTGCTCGGCCTCGACACGACGGGCGCCGACGCGACGGTCGACCCGGTGGCGAAGGCGATCATCGTGGCCAGCGTCGACACGGCGACCGGCGACACGCTCCTCATCTCCGTCCCGCAGGCCCTGGCCACGGCCCAGTTCCCCGACGGCTCCGAGTTCCGCAACGCCTTCCCCAAGGGCTGGTACGACGGCTCCGACCCGGGCAACACGGCCTACCAGCTCGGGTCGATGTACTCGAACCTGCCGAAGAACGTCGACCAGGCCGTCTACGTCAGCGCCAACCTCGGCGCCGACGCCCTGAAGCTCTCGGTCGGCTACATGCTCGGCCTCGACATCGACTACTACGTGGCGATGGACCTGGGCGCGCTGTCCGAGCTGACCGCGGCGCTCGGCGGCGTCACGGTCAACGTCAACAAGGACATCCCGATCGACGGCGGGACCATCGCCCGCGGCGCGGACACGTCGTTCGGCGACGGTTCCCAGCTCGTCGCCTACGTCACGAGCCGCGCGGCCGACGACGATCCCCACCGGATGGCGCGGACCCGCTGCGTCGTCTACGACCTGTTGACCCAGGCGTCGGCGGGCGACTCCGGCGCGTTCCGCGGCCTGGAGCTGTTCCAGTCCCCGGACTTCCGCAGCGACATCCCGGCCGAAAGTGTGGGCGCGGTGGCGGACCTCGTGCTCAAGATCCAGGACGCCAAGGTGGCGGGGCTCCAGTTCGTCAGCGGCCAGCAGGGCTACTCCAACGCCCGGCCCAACTTCGAGCTGATGCAGGACCTCGTGGCCAAGGGCTTCGACTACCTGGCCGACCCGAGCGAGGCCGACCCGGCCAACTACTGGGAGCCGCAGCTCCTCGACAGCTTCTGCGCGTACAACGAGAACGCGGGCTGGTAGCGGTCTAGAGTGGGCTTCCACGGAGGTCCACCGATGTCCACGTATGTTCTGAAGCCACGTCCACCCCGGCTCCTCGGCCTCGCCGCCCTGCTGGTCGTGCTGGCGGCTGTGGCGTTCGGCGTCGGCTGGGCGTGGTCCTACCGGTTCGCGTTCTGGGTCGGCGCGGCGGTAGCCGGAGGCCTCGGCTTGCTGTTGGTCCTGGTCTCCGTCGTGGCCCTGCGCCGCCGCCGGCTGTACATCGACCTCGACGCCGACGGCTACGCCATCTGGGGTCCCACCGGCGAGCGCACGGGGACATGGAAGGACGTCACGCGCGTGGCCCTGTCCAAGCGGCGCGACAAGTTGGCTTTGTACCACGGTGAGCGGCGGCGCACCATCATCGCCCACCCCGCGGGCTACCCCGACGACGAATTCCTCCGCCTGCGCCACGAAATCAGCGGCTACCTGGACGAGTAAGGCCGAGGTGTCAGATACCGCGGCCTGGGCGAGGAACGAGCCCGGGCGGCGGTGTCTGATGCCTCGGCCAGTGGGGGTGGCGTCTGTCCGCCCACACCGTTTGTCATCCCACACCGCTTGTCATCCCGGCGAAAGCCGGGATCTTTCCTGGAGTTGACTTCACCGGCTACAAGATCCCGGCTTTCGCCGGGATGACAAGGGGCCGGGATGACCAGGGGGTGGGGCTAGCCCTACCCCACATTCGGGGGGCTCCCGGCCTGTGCTCTGCGGCCGGGCCAACCAGACTTCTGGCCATGACCATGTTGTACACACCACCGGCCACCGCCCCGTCGTACCGCCTGCTCGACCCGCCGGAACCCGGCGGCCTGGCGCTGGCCGTGGCGCCGGACCAGACTGGGACCGTGACGAACGGACCGGCGCACCCCGTGACCCCGCCAGGGCCGCTGGCGGCCCGCTTCGGCCAGCGCCTCGCCTATCTGCTGTACTGCGCGGTCGCGTCGCTGACCGTGTTCATCCTGACGATGGTGCTCCTGCCGCTCGGGTTCGGGCTGATGGTCCTGTGGGTCGGGTTCCCCATCCTCCTGCTCGCGTTCGCCGCCGCCCACGCCCACGCCCGCGGCCACCGCCTCCTCCTCCGCTGGCTCGGCCACACCGTGCCCGACCTGCCGCCCGCGCCGCCACCCAAACGCGGCTTGTGGGGGTGGATCAAGTTTCACCTCGGCTCCGCCGACCGCTGGCGCGAGGTCGGCCTGGCCATCGGCGGCGGCCTCATCCTGGCCATCCTCGGGCTCATCCCCTTCGGCTGGATCCAGATCGGCGTCATGGAGTTCATCGCGCCCTGGTTCCGCAATGTCCACGGCTTCGTCGAGTCGGCCGGGTCGGGCGTCCTCGTCACGGCCACGCCGGGCTCTGTGGGCGGCACGGTCCCCGGCGAGGGGCCGGGCTGGGTCGACCGGCTCATCGGCATCGGGCTGGTGGCGGCGTGGCCGTTCGTGACGTGGGGCCTGTCGTCGGTCGCGGCCACGTTCGCGCGGCTGTTCCTGACGCCGTCACGCCGGACGATCGAGCGGCGGCTGGCCGACCTGGGCGCCGCCCACGAGGCGACGGCCGAGGCCGAAGCCCAGTCGCTGCGCCAAATCGAGCGCGACCTCCACGACGGTCCCCAACAGCGGTTGATCCGGACCGGCATGGACCTGTCGGCCGTCCAGCGACGGCTGGCCGAGGGCGACGTGGCGGCGGCGCAGGCGCTGCTGGCCGAGGCGCAGGCCCGGACGAACGAGACGATCCAAGAACTGCGCCAGATCGCCCGCGGCTTCGCGCCGCCCATCCTGGCCGAGAAGGGCCTGGCCACGGCGTTGGCGTCCTTGGCCGGCGGGTCGCCCGTCCCGGCGCGGCTGACGGTCGGCCTGGCGGACGGGGCGCGCTACTCGGAGCCGGTCGAGCGGGCGCTGTACTTCGCCGCCGCCGAGGGCATCGCCAACGCCGCCAAACACGCCGGGGCGGGTCACGTCGACCTGGCCCTGCGCGAGGTCTGGACTGCCGCCGGAGCGGCCCTCGAGTTGACCGTCCGCGACGACGGCCGCGGTGGCGCGCTCCCCCTCCCGGGCCACGGCCTGGACGGCCTGCGCGCCCGCGTGGCCGGGGTCGAGGGCACGCTGGACGTCGCCAGCCCGGCCGGCGGCGGTACCACGCTGACGGTGACCGTGCCCGTGACGCAGTGAGCGCCACGGCCCTGCCACCGGCCGCTACGCTCGCACCATGCGGTTGATCGTGGCGGAGGACTCCGTGCTCTTGCGGGAGGGGCTGGTGCGGCTCGTCCAGGAGATGGGCCACGTCGTCGTCGCGGCCGTCGGCACGGCGCCGGACCTGGTCGCGGCCGTGGCGGCGGAGGTGCCGGACGCGGTCGTGACGGATGTGCGGATGCCGCCGGAGCTGACGGACGACGGGCTGCGCGCGGCCGTGGCGATCCGGCGCGCGCACCCCGGCCTCCCCGTGCTGGTCCTGTCGCAGTACGTCGAGCAGTCCTACGCCCGTGACCTCCTAGCCGACGGCGGCGGGGGAGTGGGGTACCTGCTGAAGGACCGCGTGACGGACCTGGCCGGGTTCGCCGACTCGCTCGACCGCATCGCCGCCGGCGGCTCCGTCCTCGACCCGGCGGTCGTGGCGCAACTGCTCGTCGTCCACGACCGCTCGCCGCTCGACCGGTTGTCCGCCCGCGAGCGGGAGGTCCTGGCGCTCATCGCGGAGGGCCTATCCAACCAGGCGATCGGCGAGCGGCTCGTCATCACGGACGGGGCCGTCGAGAAGCACATCTCCAACATCTTCACGAAACTGGACTTGCCGCCCGACGCAGCCGCACACCGCCGTGTGCAAGCGGTGCTGGCATGGTTGCAGGGGTAAGTGGTGGTCATCCCGGCCCCCCCTTTGTCATCCCGGCGAAAGCCGGGATCTTTCCTGTGGCAGTCGACCAGCCGTCGGGAAAGATCCCGGCTTTCGCCGGGATGACAAGGGAACGGGGATGACAAGGGAACGGGGATGACAAGGGAACGGGATGACAAGGGGATGGGGATGGCCACCGGCTGTCACGCGGCCAGGCGGGCGTCCTCCCAGCGGTCGGAGGGCTCTCTGTCGTCGGCCGGCTCTGGGGCCGGCTCGGGGCGCTCGCGTTTCGGGCTGCGCGTGAACGTCGACGTGCCCCGGGTCAGGTCGTGGCCGATGGCGACCGCGTCGATGATCAGGCGGTCACGGCTGAGGCCGTTCGCGTCCGTCCAGTTCTGAGTGCGCAGCCGACCCTCGACGATGACCGAATCGCCCTTCTTGAGCGAGCGTGACATGTTCTCCGCCAGCGCCCACGTGCAGTTGACCGTGACCCAGGTCGTGTCGCCGTCCTGCCACTGGCCGTCCTTGAACAGCCGGGGCGTCGTCGCCAGGCGGAACGAGCCCGCGGGCATGCCGCCGGGGGTGAGGCGGAAGTCGGGCTCCGTGCCGAGGTTGCCGGTCAGGGTTGTGAAGATGTCCATGGTGTGCTCCTTCTGGGGTGTGTGCGGACCTCTCACCAATAACAGTGGGCGGAATCGGGCAAAAGTGTCGGGGTCGGGAGCAAATTGTGGATAACTTCGCCGATTTTCCGGGGGTTGTGGATAACTCGGGTATTAGGGGGTCGGCGTGTCTGGGGCGCGGGGCCACGGTGTCAGGCCCCGTGGCTGTCGCTCGTTCCTCGCTCCGTAGCCACGGTGCCCGACCCCGTGGCCTGTCGCTCGTTCCTCGCCCAGGCGGGGGCGCCTGACACCTCGGCCTAGCAGCCCTGGCGGCCTTAGCGGCCTAGCAGCAGTGTGATGCCTTGTCTGGCTTCGTTGTGGCGCTGGAGTTCGGCGTTGACCGGGGCCACGATGGCGCCTTGGGTGACCTTGGTGATGGCCGAGCGCAGCAGGCGGGCGGTGGCCACACCCTTGGCCTTGGCCTGCGCCAGGACGCCGGCCCGCGCCACCAGCGCCAGGATCACGCCCAGGATCAGGCCGCCGAACACGAACAGCGTCGCCACGGGGATCGAGCCGAGGGTCGGGTTGGGCGTCGCGGGCAACCCGAAGAAGCCGCGGCCCAGCGCGCCCAGGATCAGCCAGACGAGCCCGCCGACGAAGCAGATGAACAACAGGATCTGCAGCCACTTGACCAGGCTCCACCAGCCCGGCTTGCGGTCGAGTTCCAGGTTGGCCGAGCCGATGGCGTGGTCGAGCTGGTCCGGCAGGGTCTCCTCCTGGGAGCGCGCCGCGCGCTGCACGGCCTGCTGCCAGCCCCGGGGGAGCTGCTGGACGGACTCGTCGGCCAGGGTCCGCAGGGCCGTGTCGACGCGGGCGGCGGGCACGGTCTGCCACGCGCGCACGGACGTGTGCGACACGTCCGTCGGCGCGGGGTTGCGGGGGTCGGCGCCGGACGTCAGGTGGAGCCGGCGCAGCGGGTCCGGCCGCAGCCGGCGCAGCCACGCCAGGATCGGCCAGCCCGTCGCCACCTGCCCCCGGTAGCGCCACGACGCCTCGACGGCGGTCGTGACCTCGTCGACGCCGGCGGCCTCGGCGATGGCGGCGTCGAGCCGCTCGACCGACTGGCTGGAGAGCTCGCGGACCGGCCCCAGCGCGACCGACTCCTGGAGCTGGCGGGCGGCCGCCGTGACGTCCGCCACGAGCCGCTTGGCGACCATCTGCTTGCGCCCCGCCACGTCGCGCAGCGCCCGGCGCAACTGGTCGACGCCCTGGCCCGTGGCCGCCGACACCGCGTGGATGTCGACGCCCGTAATGCCCTCGGACGCCAGCAGGTGGGCCAGGTCGCCGCGGATGCGGTCGATCTGCTCCGGCCGGACGCGGTCGATCTGGTTGAGGACGAAGATCATGACCTCGGCGTGGGACGCCATCGGGATGAGGTAGCGGTCGTGGAGCGCGGCGTCGGCGTATTTCTGGGGGTCGACGACCCACAGGATGACGTCGACCAGCTCGATCAGCCGGTCGACCTCGTCACGGTGCCGCTGGACGGTCGAGTCGTAGTCGGGCAGGTCGATCAGGACGAGGTCGGAGAGGTCGTGGCCCGGCACGGAGTGGCGGCGCGGCACGGACAGCCAGGTCAGCAGGTCGCCGGTCTGCGCCTGGCCGAACGTCATCGACATGGCCTGGCTGGTCGTCGGCCGGCGCACACCGGTCTCGGCCAACGCCGTCCGCGACAGGGCGTTGAACAGGCTCGACTTGCCCGCGCCCGTGGCCCCGGCGATGGCCACGACGGTCGTGTCGCCCGCCAACGTCAGGCGGCGGCCGGCCCGGTTGACGATCGCCTGGGCCGGGTCCAGCAGGGCGTCCTCGACCCGGCCGCGGCACGCGTCGATAACGGTCTGGAGGGTCGAGAGGCTCTGGGGCACGGTCAGGGTCGAGGTCACGCTTCACCTCCTGTGGGCGCGGCCGCCGCCGGGGCGCCGGGCGCGCCGTTGCCCTCGACCGTCTGGACCGCCGCCTGCTCGGTCGGCGTCAGCACGGCCTGGAGCGACAGCGAGACGAGCTCCTCGCCGCGCAGCCGGTCGATTTCCTGGCTGGTCGACTGGATCTGGCGCGGCAGCGCCGGGTCGAGCTTCAACCGCTCAAGGACGGCCGTGTAGCGGCCGAGCTGGCCGGACATCAGTTCCTTGGCCCGGTCGTCCAGGAGCTGCTTGGCCTTCTGGGCGAGGCGGCGTACCCCCTCGTCGCCGAAGATCAGCTCCAGGATCTTCTGGGACACGATCGCCGTCCCGCCGGCGATGCCGGCCTCGACGCCCGTGACGCCGGCCGTGTGCGCGAACGCGACGAGCATGAGCGAGACGCCGACCGCGTTGACGCCGAGGGCGGCGATGCGGGCCTGGATCTTCTTGTTCGAGCCTTCCTGGGTCACGAGGCCGAGCACGTCGGCCTGCCACTGGCGGATGGCGACGGCGGCGGCGTTGGCGAAGTCGGGCGACGTGTGGCCGAGGTCCGAGCCGGACTGCTCGATGATCGAGCGGCCCGCCGGGTGGGCCAGCCAGGCCGCCTCGGCCCGCTCGCAGGCCCGCTGGCCCGCCTGGACCAGGAGCGCCTCCAGGCCCGACTCGACCGCCAGCTTGGCGTTGTCCGACTCGATCGGTTCGCCCTTGATCTTGTGGCTGATCCGGTCGCGCCAGCGCGAGAAGCTCGACTCGAGCTTGCGCATGAGGTCGCCCGACCCGACGTAGTCCTGCCAGCGTGACAAGACCTCGTCCCGCAGCAGGACGCCGTCCCGCGTCTCGCGCTCGACGTAGTCGATGGCGTCGATGAACTGGGCGGCGGCGTCGCGCCGGAGCTGGTCCACGACCGCCAGCTGGTCCGCCAGGCCCGCCGCGATCTGGGGCGCCTGGACCGTCAGCGAGCTGATCGCGCCGTCGAGGGTCTTCATGACGACCAGGCCGCGGGTCCGCTGGTCGGCCGCCAGCGCCGCCAGCCAGCTCCGGATCGGCTCGACGGCCGCCTTCGGCAACATGCCCTGCTCGTCCACGACCGTCTCCGGCACGGCGAAGAACGGCGAGTTGCCGAGGCCGCGCTCGGTCATCATCGCGGCCAGGTGGGCCGGCACGTCGGCCATCGCCGCGGGCGGTACCCGGTCGAGGACCACGGCCACGGCGGCCGACCGCTCGACCGCCTGGGACAGGTACTCCCAAGGGACGGCGTCGGCGTAGCGGGTCGCGGACGTGATGAACAGCCAGAGGTCGCCGGCCGCCAGGAGCTGGGCCGCCAGGGCGCGGTTCTCCGCGTCGATCGAGTCGATGTCGGGGGCGTCGAGGATGGCCATGCCGCGCGGCATGGCGGCGTCGGGGACGATGCGGAGCGTGTGGAGGTCGTGGTAGGCGCCGGAGGAGCGGGCCAGGCCGGGGAGGATGCGGTCGTCGGTGAACCAGTCCGTGTCCTCCGGGTGGTGGATCAGGACCGGCGACTTCGTCGTCGGGCGGATGACGCCGGTCTGGCTGACCGCGTGACCGATGATCGAGTTGACGAGGGTCGACTTGCCGGCGCCGGTCGAGCCGCCGACGATGACCAACAGGGGCGCCCGGATCTCGCGTAGGCGCGGCAGGATGTAGTCGTTGAGCTGGTCGAGGGCCTGGTTGACCTGGTTCTGCGTCGCCGCCGCGTTGGGGAGGGGGAGGCTGATGCGGCTGGCCTGGAGGGCAGCGCGCAGCCGCGCCAGTGCCATCTCCAGGGCACTCGCCATCGAAGCCTCCTAACACCCCGCCCAGCGGATCAGCTCGGCGGGCCCCAGCGCGGGTCGACCGCCGAGTATCGCAACGGCCCTCCCGAGGGGATCGCTTGGGCCGTTGGACCCGTCAACTGGCCCGCCGCGGCGTTCGCGGGTGGACCCCACGATCCCGTCAAGCCTATCTTTTTCGCTCGTCGGCGCCAGAAATAGGGTCGGAGTCCCTTGGGATTCTCAATGGCACGTTGAGACCTGAGGCGCCTGATCCGGCCGATCAGCTCGTGCTCGCGCCAGAGCCCGCCTTGGTCGACGGTACCGCGGGCGACGGCGTCGCGGAGATACGCCAGTTCCGTCACGGCGGACTGGAGCCGGATGGTCGAGACGACGTTGCCGTGCCAGGGCGAGATGAGCAGGGCCTTGGTCCGCGTCCACCAGCGGGAGAACAGGCCGGGGTAGGTCGCCGGGAGCCAGCCCATGACGACGTAGTCGGTCAGGCGGTCGGCGATGAGCCGGCGTTGGCGCCGCAGCGTCACCAGGATGACGCCGACGAGCAGGGCCACGAGGGGGAGCAGGACGGCGATGTAGATGACGTTGAGGTAGTCGCTGGGGACGAGTTCGGCCGTCACGACCGTGTTGAAGGTCATGTGGAGGAACGCGGCCGTCAGGTAGCCGGCGAGGGGGGCGACGACGCGGACGACCTTGGAGCGGTGGCGGCAGGCGATGGCCAGGCCGATGCCGGTCATCGACGTGAACAGCGGGTGGCCGAAGCAGAAGTACAGGCCGCGCTGGAGGGCGAACTCGCGGAGCCACTGGCGGACGTCGCCGGCCGACGCCGTGTACGAGCCGTACACGATGACCTGGCCGTAGTAGATGATGTTCTCCGTGAAGGCGAAGCCGACGGCGGTCAGGCCCGCCAGGGCGATGCCGGAGAGACGGCTGGAGATGCGGCCGCGGTCCGTCAACGCGATGACGAACAGGATGACCGCCTTGGCCGCCTCCTCCACGAACGGCGCGATGAAGACGGCCAGGCGGGCCGAGTCGTAGCCCGGCTCCCACCACATGACCGCCAGGTGCGCGGACGTCCACTCGTTGAGGAACAGGGCGATGCCGCACGCCGAACTTGCGCCCCACGTGACGGCGAGGAGCCAGTAGAACAATCGCTGCGGGCGGTAGCGGTCGGCCAGGATGAACAGGGCGGAGAGCACGGCCAGGGTGGGGAAGGCGTACTCGGCGGCCAGGGCGATGGCGTCGTTGTTGTAGCCGGGGATGACCGTCCCGTCGTCCTGGACCGTCTTCTGCGTCATGACGCGGTACATCCAGGCCAGGCAGAAGACGTCGACCGCGATCACCGCGGCCGTGACGGGCACGATCGGGTGGACCAGGCGGCGCCACCACGGCCGGTCCGCCGACAACGGCACGCCCGCGCGGTCACGCTCGTAGGTCTCGACGCGCGTGGGCGCCACTGCTGCCTGGGCCATGGGCTCAAGGATAGGCGTTCGGGCTTGCGGGATGCCCCGTTGCCCTCCTCCGCCGCGGTCAGCCTGAGCGGAGGGACGTCAGGATGACGGGCGGCGCTGGTCGTGGCGCGCTTTCAGGAGGGAGGCCACGACGACGGCGGCCATCGTGACGACGATGACGCCCAAGGAGACCGAGATCGGGACCTCCCAGACGTGGAGGGGTTGGCCGTGGTTGATGAACGGCAGCTCGTTCGTCGCCAGGGCTTCCAGGACCAGCTTGACGCCGATGAACGCGAGGATGACCGACAGCCCTTGCGGGAGGTAGGTCAGGCGGTCCAGCAGGCCGCCGATCAGGAAGTAGATCTGGCGCAGGCCGAGGAGGGCGCAGGCGTTGGCCATGAAGACGATGTACGGGTCCTTCGTCAGGCCGAAGATCGCCGGGATCGAGTCCATCGCGAACAGGATGTCGGTCGAGCCGATGGCGATCATGACCATGAGCAGGGGCGTGAAATGGCGCTTGCCCTCGTACAGCGTGACGACTCGGTCCGACACGAAGTGGGGGGTCGTCGGGATCCAGCGGCGCAGCAGGCGGACCAGGCGCGGCTCCGTGTACTTCTCCTCTTCTTCCTCCGGCGAGGTGTGGAGCTGCTCGACGACCAGCTTGACCGCCGTGTAGACGAGGAACGCGCCGAACAGGTAGAAGACGGCCGAGAAGCGCTCGATGATCGCCGCGCCCGCCAGGATGAAGCAGGCGCGGAACAGCAGCGCCAGCGAGATGCCGACCAGGAGGACCTTCTGTTCCGCCTCGCGCGGGACGCGGAACTTCGTGATGATCAGCAGGAAGACGAACAGGTTGTCGAGCGACAAGGATTCTTCTGTGAAGTAGCCGGCGAAGAACTGGCCGGCCGTCGTCCAGTCCGTGGCCATCCCGAGGCCGACCCCGAACAGGCAGGCGGCCGCCACGTAGATCCCGATCCACGTGACGGACTCCATGAACGTGGGGACATGGGGGCGGCGGACGTGGAGGACGAAGTCGAGGCAGATGACGCCGAGCACGACGACGGCGGAAACCGCCCAGGCGACGGGATGAGTGACCACAAGACCCCCTCCGGACCGGCCGCCGGGACGGTCCCAACGGCTCGTGGAGGTCTCTCTCGTTCACACCGAACGGAACCGGCGGCCCGGACCGTTCCGGCCGTGATGACGAGCACGCCGCGGGGAGATACTCCCCTCCAACCCGGAGAACTTTACCAGGGGTCACGCGGGTCACGAGGTCCGCGAGATCGGCTGAGGGAGTCGGCGAGTGGGGCGAAGGCGGGCGGTGCGGGGTCGTCGGGATCGACACATGGCGCCCCATGCAGGGCTCGAACCTGCGACCGGCGGATTAGAAGTCTGTAGATTTCACGCTCAAAATGGGGGGTTGACACCCGTTTTGACACCCATCCCCACTGTGCCCCTGGAGACGCGGAAAGCCCCCCGGCGCGGTCGTGAGATTCCGCGCCGGGGGGCTACCCTCCCTCTCGTCACGTCAGGTCCGGGACTCCAAGACTCCAATCCGCTCTTCCACCTGGTCGAAGTGGGCGGCGTCCTGCTCCCGGTTGAGGACGATCTCCTTGCGGAGCGTCACAAGGTCTTCGCGGAAAGCCGCGAGGTCTTTCCGCATGTGGCCGATGTCGCGCCCGTTGACGACGGTCGTGTCCTCCAGCTTGTCCACCTTCAGCCCCATGCGCTCCACGCCGGTAGCGAGGTCGCGGACCTGCTGGCCAACCCGGTCCACCTTGTCGGAGAGCCGGTCCACGGCATCCCCGAGCCCAGCCGAGCCGTGGTTGGTCTTGATGGCGACGGCCATGGCGTCGGTGCGGTCGGAGAGGTCTTGTGTTGACCGCTTGACCGACGCCGTGGCCCGCGCGGCTTGCACGGACGCTACCGCCGCGATGGTGGCGACGATGATCGAAACCATGCCGGTCACGAGCACGTCCACGGGCATCACAGGTCAGCCCTCGGCGGCGTGCTGGGCGGCCGTCTCTACCTCGGCCTCCTGGTTGCTGTAGTACGACTTGGACGACACCGCGACGACGGCACCGATCAGGGTCCCGATAGCGGTGATGGTGGCGACGGCCTGAGATGCGTGGGGCCAGCCCCACGTCTCGCCCATCGTGCCCGTGAACGCGGCGACGGGGACGAGGATCAGGCCGACCCACTTGAGGACCGCGTACACGCGGTCAGGCAAAGCGAACATGTTGTCATTTCCTTTCGTTCAGGATGGCCTCGGCCTTGATGGGCTCGAGGAGCCGGAGTCGGACGGCCAGCCGGAGAAGGCGGGCGATCACCAGGCGGCGATCTCGGCTTGGAGCTTGCCGACCTTGTAGCCCAGCGCCCCGGCGTAGCCGTCCTGCCCGTTGGAGGTTTCGTCGTCGCGCTGCCAGTCGAACCAGTTCCCGTTGACCGGCGCGACCCTGTAGCGGATCACCTTGTCGCCGTTGGGGGAGTGGTAGTAGGCGCGCACGGCGTCGATGGGCTGGCCGATTCCGGCGTACCCGTTGTCGGCGTCCCCGGTGTTGTAGCCGGTGACCATCGGCAGCCAGGAGCCGCCCTTGACGTGGACCTGGTAGGAGATGGTTCCGGCGCTGACGGCCATCGCCACGTCGGTGATGGGGGACTCCTGCCAGCCCGCATAGTCGGACAGGTCGGCCACTTCGGGCAGCCAGCCGTGCGCCTGCGTTCGGACCTTGTACCACACGTGGTATTCGGTCGTGTCGGACGTGGACGGCGTGTCGGGTTCGGGCGTGACCGTCGCCTCGCTGGCAATCCGGTCATACTCGGCCTGGGCGTAGGCGGTCAGGGCGGCCACGTCGGTCGTGCCGGGGCACTCGGTCGAGGAGAAGTCGTTGTGAGGCTTCATGGTGACGCCCCAGACCGGGCGTCCCCAGCCCCACTCGTGGTGAAGCCTGCCGAGCAGCTTGCCGGACAGCCGCAACACGGCGTCGGTCGGGGGCTGGCGGACGCCGTTGACGAGCATCCCGCCCTCGTGCTCGATGCCGATCCACGACGCGTTGCCGACCGTGGAGCCCGAGTGCCACGCCTGGTAGTTCTCGTCCACGTACTGGTGGATTTCGCTGGGGCCGACGCCGTAGTGGGCGCTGACCTGGCTGGACGACGTGGAGAAGGCGGCGTCAGCGCTGGCGAGGGTGCCGACAATCCAGTGGATCGTGGCCCCGACCTTGTTGGATCGGGTGGCGGTGTAGTTGGGGGAGCCCTTCCAGATGATGGGCAGACCGTACTCGGATGGGAGCATTCTTATTGTCCTTTCAGACTTTGGTTAGGTTTCTGTCAGTGACGTGTGTCACACTCGGTCGTCATGAGACGACTTGCAGTCATGGGAATGGGTTTGTTGCTTTTGGCGGGGTGCGGTGCCGCCTCGGCGGCCGGGGATGGGGCAGGCGAACCCACCCCATCCCCCGAGACCGCCGAAGCCGTTGAGACCGTTATCCCGGAGGCCGAGCCGACCGTTCTTCCCGGCAAGCCCACGGGTGAGCCGACGTCCACGGCGTCGTGGCGAGAAGTCGCCGCGACCATGGACTATGAAGCGCTTAACGCGCCGCCCGAGGATGGGTGGCCTGACCCGTCTGTTGTCGATCCCGCCTGCACACTTCCCCCGCTCAGTGTCATCCGGGGAATCGCCGACGACGGGCGGGAGTGGCCGAACCCTCCTGACTGGCCCGATAAGGTCGCCGAGGTCTACGCGTTCAGCCGGGACTACGAGTCCAACGGCGGCCTGGCCCCTGCTGGCAGGCGCTTTGTGGTCGCATCCGAAGCGCACGGCGAGATCACTCTGTACGGCCGCGCCGAGCGAGGCACGATGCTCTCATTCCCCGGTGGCGTTGTGTGGACCGAGGAGGAATTGGCCGCCGGGCAGCGGGCGGCCGATGTGGCCGTCCGCTGCCTGGCTGGTCTTGGCTAGACGAGCCACCACCCAGGCCCGTCCAGGCGCTCGGTATCCGCCCAGTAGCCCATCTGGATGCCGTCGATGAAGTTGTACTGACTGGCCTCGATCCGGGGCATGCCAGCGCTGGTAAACGCGTTCATGCACGCCCACGCCGACCATCCCCCTCCGAGGATATGGATACGCGCGAACAGATGGAGCCACGGAGCAGCGCTCATCTGGGGCGGTGTCCCGTTCGTGCCGGTCGTAGAGTAGATGTAGTTCTGGCCGTTCTGGAGGCAGTGGTAGTCGTAGCCGCCACCTCCGCAGCCGATGATCCCGATACCGTTGATGGCCGCATTGACGTTGTTGTTCTGGTCGCCAGCGAACCCGTTGTTGTAGTCGTTAACGTTTGCGTTGTAGTCGTGAACCGTGGGCAGCCAGGTGTTTGACGGCCGACGGCGGACCGCGTACTCAACCTCGCCGTCAAGCGAGCCACCCGAATAGATGCACAGGCCGGTGATGGCGTCGCCGAAAACCCCCGCGTAGTCTTGGATGCTGCGCACTGAAGGCAGCCAGCCGCGCGCTTGCGTGCGGACCCGGTAATACGGGCCATAAGGCGCAGACCGTACCGTTGGCGGAAACGACATGTCACTCTCCTTCCTTCTCGGACCAGCCGATGGCCATCCACGATGCCGCTACCAGGTACATCGCCGAGACCCTCGAATCACGGCGCAACGCCCTGAACGTCTCCTACGCTCGGCTGGCCGAGCAGACCGGCGTCAGCAAGTCGGCGCTGCAACGGGGGCTGACCGGCTCAGACATTCCGGTCGAGACGCTGCTGAAGGTCTGCGCCGCGCTCGGCGTGTCGGCATCGAAGTTGATGAGGGACGCTCAGGCTCTCATCGGTTGAGTTTGCGGGAGTGGCGGCGGATGTACTGGCGACTTCATAGTTCACCTCGGGAGGACGGAGACACGGAGTCCGGCGGATGCCGGTAACCTCATGGTCCTCCCCGGCCAATCGGGTTGGCAATACCCATGACGCATCCTGAGACAACTGGACCCCGTGTAAGGGTCCGGGGTCACGCGGGGGACAACTCCAGTGCCCCGGCCAGCCCGTCGAGCGCGGCGGCGCGCTGGGCCTCGTCCGAGTGCAAGTAATGTTTCATGGTGATGTTGACCTGGCTGTGGC
>JAISTC010000064.1 GCA_031272805.1 Propionibacteriaceae bacterium | reverse complement strand
CCCGGCCCTACAGGGCGAAGCTGCGGGCGATGTGGTGGAGTTCGACGGGGTCTGTCGGGTCGATGACCGGGGTGCCGACCAGGGCCTGTTCGAGGGGGCCCGGGACATCCGCGCTGTCGCGCGGGGAGGCGTTCCAATCGGCGGGCGTGATGACGCGGTAGCGGCTGATCGTGTCGCCGCCGTAGACCGCGAAGTGCTGTAGCGCGCCGTCGGGGGCCTCTGTGGCGCCGTAGCCGCGGCCGGGCAGGTGGTCCTCGGGGGCGGCGTAGAACGGGCCGTGGAGGTCGAGGCCGGCCAGCCACGACCGCGCCAGGCGGACGTAGACCACCGCCTCGTGGAGCCGCGCCAGCTGGCGCAGGAACACCGACGGGCCCTTCTTGGCGTGGATGTCCGCGATCAGCGGGTCGTGGTCGACCGAGCCCAGCGCGTCCGCCGCCGGGACCGCCTGCGCGGCCATGAGCCGCCGCGCCAGGGGCCCGACCTCGGGCGCCACCCGGGTCCCGCCGACCGCGTAGCGCGGCGCCGGCGTGAACGAGTACCGGTCGCCGCCCGCCGCGGCCGGGTCCAGCGGCTCGGGCGCGGCGGCCCAGGGCGAACCCCCGCCCGCGTCCCCCGAGTCCTCGTAGAACGAGTGCGTCACGTCGAGCGTGACCTGGACGGCATCGAACGGCGTCCAGCCGTCGCCCGTGACGACGCCGCCCGGCGTCACCAGAAGATCCGGACGGCCGTCCGCGCCCGCCGGGGCCCCGGCCGCCGCCAGCGGGTCCGGGAACGCCCCCACCGCCAAGAACGCCCCCGGCCCGACGCCGAGGTGGTCGAGCCCGATGTCGAGGGCGTAGCGGATCCAGAGCCCGAGGTCGGAGTCGAACTGGGCCTTGGCCTCGTTGACCCACGCGACGACGTCGTCCCACGTCTCGTTGGCCAGCCAGCGGTCGATGGAACAGCCGAGGAGTTGCTTCTCCAGCCACTGCTGTTGCCAGCCGCCGAGGATGGCCGTCGCCCGCGTGACGGTGTCGAGGGTCGGCGCGCCGGTCAGGCCGCCCGGGATCAGAAACGCCGAGTGCGGCCACTGGCCGCCGACCAGCGCGTAGACCTCCGCCGGCCGCCCCGCCAGCGCCAGGGCGGGTTGGGCGGAGCGGCCCGAACCCGGGGTGAAGCGCTTGGCGATCTCGTCGTAGAGGCGCGAGAAGGCGTAGCGCGGGTGGACCAGACCGGGCGCGAACTGGCCGTAGAACTGGCGCGGAACGGCCTGGAGCAACTCCATCGCCTGGGCGATGTTGCGGAGCGCCACCGCCCCGGCCGGGACCGGCGCCCGCCACGCCGCCTCCAGCGCCAGGGCCGCCGCCTGGAGCTGCGCGCCCGAGGCCGCGCCCGTCAGCCGGGGCGTCACGACGAGCCCGGCCTGCGCGTCACGCCCGGCCAGCGCCCGCTCCAGGCCCCGGTAGCGGGTCGCGCCGACCCAGGCGTCCGTGACGGCCCCGTCGGCCAGAGTGACGCGGACGTCCAGGCCGAATCCCGCCCGGTCCAGCGGGCTCAGGGAAAGTTCAGTCGTCGCCATGACCGCCTCCTACACAACGAACATGTCTGCTTTGGCCCACTCCGGCGCCGCCACGCGGGCCGCCGCCGAGCGCGCCAGGTACGTCACGTGGTCCTCGCCCGCCGGCACCTCCCGCGGGATCGCCCCGCTCAGCGTCCGCGTCCGGAACACGGTCCCCGGCGCCAGGCCGGCGGCCGGGAAGTCCGGTTCGGTACAGCCGAGGCAGGGGGTCCCGGCCCGGGTCTTGGAACTCTGGCCGTTCCAGAGGAGCCGGTTGCAGGCGGCGTGGGTCATCGGCCCGCGGCAGCCCAGCTCGGCGAACAGGCAGCCGCCGCGCGTGCCCTCGCCGAACGCGCTGGCGGCCTGCTTGAACTCGTTGTAGGACTGGCGCGGGCAGCCCGTGTGGGCGAAGGACGTGAAGTAGGTCCGCGGCCGGCCGAACTGGTCGAGGGCGAGGTCGCCGGCCCGGCCCGTGGCCAGCGCCAGCAGGACGCCGAGGACGATGTCCGGGTGGACCGGGCAGCCGGCCAGGTTGATGACCGGGAACCCCTCGGAGGAGCGCCAGCCCGCGCCGAGGCAGCCGCCCTTGGCGTCACGCTGGAACTGGAGCCCGGTGGGAGCGGCCGGGCCGGGGTCGAGGGCGGCCAGGCCGCCGAAGGCGGCGCAGGTGCCGACGGCGACGACAAAGCGGGCTTGTCCGGCCAGGTCGGCCAGCCAGTCCCGGACCGGCCGCCCGGCCAGTTGGTCGAAGCGGCCCGTGCCATCGGGGCCCTGGATGACCGCGCCCTCGAAGACGAGGAGGTCGAGTGGCGTCGTGCCGTCGGCGCAGGCGGCCAGGACCGCCTCGGCGGCTGCGCCGGTGGCGGGCGCCAGGGCCGGGTGCCAGAGCCACTCGACGCCGCACTCCGCCAGGTCGGCCAGAGCCGGGTCGGCCGCGCCCAGCACGGCCGCCGTGTTGCCGCCGCAGGCCCCGCCCTGGAGCCACACCGCAGTGGTCATGTCGTCTCCTTCCGCGCCGGCCCCGCCGGGGCGTCGTCATCGTCGAGGGCGTCGTTGTAGTAGTCCAGCGCCGTGGGCGGGCCGGGCGAGTCTGCGCTCGCCGGCTCCGCCGCACCGCTCCACTCCGACTCGTCCCACGCGTCGGTGGCCCCGGTCACGTTCGGGGCCACTCCGTCGTCGGCCGCAGCGTCGGCGTCGTCCTCGGCCGGTGCCGGGGTCACGTTCGCCGCCAGCCCGGCGGCGGCCTCCGCTGCGGCGGTCCCGGACTCCAGTTCGGGGGCCCCGTCCGGCGCCCCGTCGAGGTCCGCCAACGCCTGCGGGTCGAGTTCCGCGCCGACGGCCCGGGTCAACCGGATGAAGAACTCGGCGCCCCGGTTGAAGTCGGGGTCGCGCAGGAGCCCGGGCAGGCTGAAGAAGCCCCGTTTCTTGGCGGGCGGGTCGTCGCGCATCCCGACGGCGGTCCGGCCGACCGCGTCGGCCACGCGCGTCAGGATGGCCAGGGCGTCGTGGTCCGTCAGCGGCGAGTCGGCCAGCCGCTCGAAGACGTCGTCCGAGCCCACCTTCGCCGCCAGCGGCGCCGCGCCCTCGCCCAGCGTGACGGCGCTTTGGGCCGCCAACTTGAGGGCCGGGTCGAGCGTGACGGCCTGGGCGAGATCGCGGACGGCGACCGTGACGTTGTCCAGGATCTCCTCCGTGCGCGCGATGAAACCCCTGGCCAAGACCAGGAGCCCGGCCAACGTGTCGGCCTGGTCGAGCAGGTCGAGGAGCTGGGCCTCCGTCGCCGGGTCGGCCAGCCGGGCCTGGAGGCGCGTCGGCGCGGCGTCGGGCGGAGCGTCACGCCGGGTGTCGGTCGGGTCCTGGGCGGTCACGGAACCCCCATCGCAGGTGAAACGAAGGCTGACGGCCGCTTGGCCGGGCCGTTGGGGCAAGTGTATGTCCTGGCGCAAGGCTCCCTGAGTCAGAGCCAACCCAGGTAGGGCTTGAGGAGCGGGTAGCCGACGAACGCCACGATGTCCATCAGTGTGTGGGCGATGACGAGGGGGAGGACGCGGCCCCAGCGGCGGTAGCACCACGCGAACACGACGCCCATGACGACGTTGCCCGCGAAACCGCCGAAGCCCTGGTAGAGGTGGTAGGAGCCGCGGACGGCGGCCGACAGCGCGATGGCGGACCAGGGGCGCCAGCCCGCGTCCTTCAGCCGCGTGATCAGGTAGCCGAGCATGATGACTTCCTCCGACAGCCCGGCCGCCACGGCCGAGAGGACGAGGAAGACGACGGACCACCACGTGCAGATTTGCCCGGCCGCGACGGCCGTGTTGATCCCGAGGGCGCGCGTGGCCAGGTAGAACGCGAGGCCCGCGCTGCCGACGGCGGCGCAGACGCCGACGCCGTAGGCGAGGTCACGCGCGGGGCGGGTCCGGTCCAGGCCGATCAGGCGGAACGCCCGGCCGTGGGCGAGGTACAGCAGGTACAGGGCCAGGCCGACCCAGGCCGCCGGGAGGATGTAGTCGGCGACGTCGTAGGCCAGGCTGAGCCACAGGCGGTCCGGCACGGAGCACGTGTTCATGGACGTCGTCTGCTGGCCCAGCGGCGTCGGCTGCGTCAACTTGTCGAGCAAGGACAGGACGGAGTACACGCCCGACCGGCCCAACGTCAGGGCCAGCACGAGCGTGACCTCAATGCCGATTCGCCGCCTCTTGGCCACCGCAGTCACGCTGTGAGCCTACTCAGAGGCCACGGGGTCTGCTCAGGCGGAGGTGTCTGATGCCGCTGCCTTGGCGACGACGGAGCCCGGGCGGCGGCGTCAGATACCTCCGCCGGTGGTGTCTGGGGTCGGCCGCGGTATCAGGTGCCGCCGCCCGGGCTCGTTCCTCGCCAGGGCCGCGGCGCCTGACACCTCGGCCTGGGCGCCTGACACCTCGGCCTACGGCCTCAGTTCTTGCCCAGGAAGCTGCGCAGGAAGAAACGCACGTTGGCCGGGCGCTCGGCCAGGCGGCGGATGAAGTAGCCGTACCAGTCTGGGCCGAAGGGCACGTAGACGCGGACGGTGTGGCCCAGGTTGGCCAGGCGGACCTGCTCGAGGGGGCGGATGCCGTAGAGCATCTGGAACTCGTAGTCCTTCAGCCCGCGGCCGGTCCGGGAGGCCAGCTCCTGGGCGATCTCGATGAGGTTGGGGTCGTGGGTGGCGACGAGCGGGCGGCCCTCGCCGCGCATGAGGACCTTGAGGCAGCGCACGTACGACAGGTCGACGCCGTGGCGGTCCGTGTAGGCGACGGAGGCGGGGAAGTTGTAGGCGCCCTTGCACAGCCGGGTCCGCGCCTCCGGGCCGTCGAGCCGGGCGCAGTCGAACTCGGTCCGCTTCAGGGCCGACTGGAGGACGCAGCCGGCGTTCGGGACGCGCAGCCGCAGCGCCTCGACCGTCCGGATCGTCTTCTCGGTCAACGTGTGGTCTTCCATGTCGACCGTCACGGTCATCCCGGCCGCCTTCGCCTTTTCGGCGATCGTGACGGCGTGGTCGAGGGCGATGCCCTCGCCGTCGGGGAGGTCCAGGCCGAGGGCGGACAGCTTGACGGAGACCTCGGCGGCCTCCGTCAGCCCGGCGGCGACGAGCTGGTCGATCAGGTCGGAGTACGCCGCCACGGTCTGCTCGGTGCCGTCCGCGTCCGTGACGTCCTCGCCGAGGAGGTCGATCGTGACCTTGAGCCCCTGGTCGGCCAGCTCCTGGATGCGGGGGAGCGCCTCCTCCCAGTCGAAGCCCACGACGAACCGCCGCACGACGTCCTTCGTGACCGGCAGGCGCACGATCAGGTCGCGGAACGACTGGTTGTGGGACAGGGCCAAGAGCAGTCTGCGGATCATCGCCGCGCACCTCCGGATGTGTGTCTCGTCGGGCCACCGGCCCATGGAGCGAGCTTAGCCCTCTGGGGTGGCCCCAGACGACTCGGCGGCCCGCGACTCGGCCGACCGCACGGCGGCTTCCAACCGGCGGACGGCGGCGCGCGTGGCCTGGTCGGGGTCGAGGCCCGCGGCGTTGGCCCGCGCCACCAGCGCGACGATGGCGTCGCCGGCCTCGTCGAATGTGATGGGCCGGTCGTCGAGGGTCACGGGCACCGCGTGGTAGCGCGCCCGCGTCACGGCCTTGTTGGCCCGGGCCAGGGCCGACAGTTGGTTGGGGATGCCGTCGACGGCCGACGCCCGCCGCTTCTCGCGCTTCTTCTTGCGCTCCCAGCTCTCCATCGGGTCGTCCGGCACGGCGGCGTCGGCGAACACGTAAGGGTGGCGGGCGATCAGCTTGTCCGCCACGCCGGTCGCCAGATCGGCCAGGTCGAAGGCGCCCCGCTCGGCGCCCAGGTGGGCGTGGAACACGACCTCGAACAGGAGGTCGCCGAGTTCCTCGCGCATCAGGGCGTCGTCCTGGGCCTCGATCGCCTCGACCGCCTCGGCGGTCTCCTCGATGAGGTACTGGACGAGGGATTGGTGGGTCTGCTCCGCGTCCCACGGGCAGCCGGTCCGCAGCCGCGCCATCACGCCGACGAGCCGCGCGATCGCGGCAGTGGCGGCCGTGGCGTCGGGCGTGACCTCGGCTGCGCTCATGCGGCCGTCGTCACGGACGACAGCGGGGCCGCCAGGGTCAGGCCGGCGTTGCCGATCGACAGCAGCTCGGCATCCCACATCCCGTAGCGCGGGTTGACGTCGACCTGGACGTTCTGGGCGGCCTCCAAGAACTTGGCGCCGTCGAACGCGGTCGAGTCCGTCGAGTAGTAGGCGTCGATCTGGGCGATGTCGTCGGCGCTGGACGTCGCCAGCGTGTAGCAGACCGACCACTTATAGAGGTCCGTGTACGCCTCGGTCACCGCGGCGTCGCCGGCCATCGTGGCGAACGACGAGTCCTCGGCCACGGCCGCGTCGATCAACGCCTGCGGCAGCGTCACGCCGGACTCGGCCACGGCCTGGTCGTACAGCCGGCCGTCGATCAGCCACTGGGTCACCTTGAGCTCGTAGTCCCGCTCGCCGAACAGGCTGTTCAGACTCGTCACGATGGAGTCGACGTCGGCTTGCCGGATCGTCGTGTCGCCGACCGTGGCGAGCACGTTGGGGGACTGGGTGCAGCCGGTGAGTGCGGTCACGGCCACCGCGGCGGCCAGGAGGAGGCCCGGGATTCGGCGCATGGGACTGTCCTTTCGCTCAACGTGGGCCATCGTACTCTGTCGGCTCCGAGGTCATGGGGTCGGGCACTCAGGCCATGGGGTCGGGCACGCTGGCTACGGAGCGAGGAACGAGCGACAGCCAGCGGGCCTGACACCGTGGCCGGGCCAGAGGCAGTCTCCCGGACCCGCCACCGTGGCCGGCCAGAGGCAGTCTCCCGGACCCGCCACGGTGTCAGGCCCTGTGGCTGTCGCTCGTTCCTCGCTCCGTAGCCACAGTGCCCGACCCCCTGGCGGCTCGTTCCTCGCTCCGTAGCCACAGTGCCCGACCCCATGGCCTCAGGCGAACACCGCGGCCAGCACTCCGCCGGCCCATTCCAGCAGCGGCTGGTCCGTGATCGGCGAGCGCGGCACGTGCTCCGTCATCGGGCGCGGCACCAGCACGGAGCCCTCCGCCGCCTTGTACACCGACCCCGGGTACAGGCGGGTCAGCCGCAGCCGCCGGGAGTCGGGCAGCGCGGCCGGCGCGAAGCGGATGAACTTGCCCTGGGCGACGACCTCCGCGATGCCGCGCTCCTTGGCCAGGAGCCGGAACCGCGCCACGGCCAGCAGCGCCATGACCGGCTCGGGCGGCGCCCCGTAGCGGTCGGTCAGCTCGTCGACGACCCCCGCCAGGTCCGCCTCCGTCTTGACCTCCGCGATCCGCTTGTACATCTCCAGCCGCAGGCGCTCCGAGTCGATGTACGTGTCCGGCAGGTGGGCGTCGACGGGCAGGTCGATGCGCATGTCCGGCTCGGGCTCGGCGTCCGGCGCCTTGAACTCGGCCACGGCCTCGCCCACCAGCCGGAGGTACAGGTCGAAGCCGACCTCGGCGATGTGGCCGGACTGATCGGCGCCCAGGAGGTTGCCCGCGCCCCGGATTTCCAGGTCCTTCATGGCGATGGACAGGCCCGCGCCCAGCTCCGTGTGGGCGGCCATCGTGGCCAGCCGGTCGTGGGCCGTCTCGGTCAGCGCCTTGTCCGGCGGGTAGAAGAAGTAGGCGTAGCCGCGCTCGCGGGACCGGCCGACGCGGCCGCGGAGCTGGTGGAGTTGCGACAGCCCCATCGCGTCCGCCCGGTCGACGATCAGAGTATTGGCCGTCTGGATGTCGAGGCCCGACTCGACGATCGTCGTGCAGACGAGGACGTCGGCCCGCCGCTCCCAGAAGTCGACCATGACCTGCTCCAGCGCCCGCTCCGTCATCTGGCCGTGGGCCACGGCGATGCGGGCCTCGGGTACGAGCTCGCCCAGCCGGTGCGCCACCCGCTCGATCGACTGGACCCGGTTGTGGATGACGAACGCCTGGCCTTCGCGCGCCAGCTCCCGCCGCAGCGCCGCCGTCACCTGGCCCTCGTCGTAGACGCCGGCGAACGTCAGGACGGGGTGGCGTTCCTCCGGCGGCGTCTGGATGACGGATAGCTCGCGGATGCCCGTGACGGCCATTTCGAGGGTGCGCGGGATCGGCGTGGCGGACATGGCGAGGACGTCGACGTCGAGGCGGAGGCGCTTGAGCTTCTCCTTGTGCTCGACGCCGAAGCGCTGCTCCTCGTCGATGATGACCAGGCCCAGGTCCTTGAAGGCGATGTCGCCGGAGAGGAGGCGGTGGGTGCCGATGACGACGTCGACGGCGCCGGACTGGAGCCCCTCGACGGTCTTCCGTTCCTCGGCCCGTGACTGGAAGCGTGACAACGGCGCCACCGTCACGGGGAAGCCGGCGAAGCGGCCGGAGAAGGTGGCGTAGTGCTGTTGGACAAGGAGAGTTGTCGGAACGAGGACGGCCACCTGCTTGCCGTCCATGACGGCCTTGAAGGCCGCGCGGACGGCGATCTCGGTCTTGCCGTAGCCGACGTCGCCGCAGACGAGCCGGTCCATCGGCACGACCCGCTCCATGTCCCGCTTGACCTCGTCGATGCAGGCGAGCTGGTCGGGCGTCTCGACGTAGGCGAACGAGTCCTCCATCTCGCGCTGCCACTCCGTGTCCGGCTGGAACGCGAAGCCCTGCGTCGCCTGGCGGGCGGCGTAGAGCTGGATGAGCTCCTTGGCGATCTCGCGGACGGCCTTCTTGGCGCGGGCCTTGCGCTTCGACCAGTCGGCGCCGCCGAGCTTGTCGAGGGCCGGGGCCTCGCCGCCGACGTAGCGGGTCACGAGGTGCAGTTGGTCCATCGGCACGTACAGCCGGTCGCCGGGCTGGCCCCGCTTCGACGGGGCGTACTCGAGGACCAGGTAGTCGCGCGTGGCGCCCTGGACGGTCCGCTGGGTGATCTCGACGTAGCGGCCGACGCCGTGCTGGTCGTGGACGACGAGGTCGCCGGCCGCCAGCTCGACCGGGTTGACCGTGTTCTTGCGGCGGGAGGGGAGGCGGCGGGCGGACTGGTCGGGGGTTTCCGTGCCGGTCAGATCCGCGGCCGTCAGGAAGCGGAGGTTCAAGTCGGGGAGGACGAAGCCGTGGCTGAAGTGGCCGACCGTGACGGCGATCTGGCCCGGGCGGGGCACCTCGTCCAGGTGCTCCACGAGCGTGGCGGCCAGCCCGGCCTCGACCAGCAGCTCGCGGTAGCGCTTGGCCAGGCCCGGCCCGTCCGCCGCGATGACGATGGACTCCTTGTCGTTGGCCGCCGCCCGCAGCGAGGCCAGGGCCTCGTCCGTCCGGCCGCGCCAGGACTCGGTGGGCGTGGCGGCGATGAGTCCGTCCGGGGTGGCTGCCTCGCCCGTCCCGAAGGGCGACAGCGTCCACCAGCCCAAGCCGCGCTTGAGCGCGCTCTGCCGCACGTCCCCCAGGCTCCGGTACGCGGACGCGCCCAGGTCGATGGGCGCCTGGCCGCCGACGGCCGCGGCGGCCCACGAGGCGCGCAGGAACTCCTGGCTGGTCGCCTCCAGGTCCTTGGCCCGGCCCCGGACCAGCTCCGGGTCCGCCACGAGGACCAGCGTCTCCGGCGGCACGACGTCGGTCAGCAGCTCCAGCCCGTCGACCAGCGCGGGTGCCAGCGCCTCCATGCCCTCGACCGCGTGGCCGGCCGCGATGCGGTCGAGGAGGTCGGTCAGCTCGGGGTGGTCTGGGATGAGGGCCTGGGCGCGGCGGCGGACGTCGTCCGTGATCAGCAGCTCGCGGCAGGGTGACGCCGTGACCGCGTCCAGCGTGACGTCGGTCGAGCGTTGGTCGGCGACGGAGAACTGGCGGATTTCGTCGGCCTCGTCGCCGAAGAAGTCGACGCGGACGGGCAGGTCGTCGGTCGGCGTGAACAGGTCGAGGATGCCGCCGCGGATGGCGAACTCGCCGCGGTGGGTGACGAGGTCCGTCCGGATGTAGGCGGCGTCGACCAGGGCGCGGCCGAGCGCGGGGAGGTCGTAGCTCTGGCCCACGGCGATGCGGACCGGCGACATGTGGCCGAGGCCCTTGACCTGCGGTTGGAGGACCGAGCGGACCGGCGCGACCAGGATCTGGGGGACCCCGAGGTCGGAGTTGCCGACGAGGCGGCGGAGGATGGCGAGGCGGCGGCCGACCGTGTCGGAGCGGGGCGACAGGCGTTCGTGGGGCAGCGTCTCCCAGGCGGGGTAGAGGGCGATGTCCTTAGGTGCCACGATCGACTCGAGGGCCGCCGTGACCGCCTCGGCCTCGCGGTACGTCGACGTCACGAGGAGCACGGGCCGGGCGGAGCCCTCGGCCAGCGCCACGGCCAGGAAGGGCCGGAGTTCCGCGATCGCGGTCAGGTCGGCCGACTTGCGCCCGGCCCCGGCCCAGCGCACGGCCTCGGCCACCCCTGGCTCATCACCCAGCCGCCGCACAACCCCGCGCACGCTCACGGCGCGCGATCTTACCCGTTTGTTGTCGCCCAGCCATGGGGGCGGGCGCAGCCACGGGGTCGGGCACGCTGGCCACGGAGCGAGGACCGAGCCCCCGCCATGGGGTCGGGCACGCTGGCTACGGAGCGAGGTACGAGCGTCAGCCCGCGGGCCCGACACCGTGGCGACCTGGCCAGGACTCCCCGCGAGGGCCACGGTGTCAGGCCCCGTGGCTGTCGCTCGTTCCTCGCTCCGTAGCCACGGTGCCCGACCCCCTGGCCGCCAACCCCAAGGCCGCCGACCCCGTGGCCTTGATTTGTGAAGTGCGTCACACAGATGATCTACGCTTCGACCCGATGCATCACTACACGCATGGGCACGGCCGGGCCGTGCTCCGCGCCCACCGCAACCGGTCGGCGGCCAACTCGTGCGCGCATCTCCTCCCCCTGCTCCAGCCTGGGCTGTCGCTGCTGGACATCGGCTGCGGCGAGGGCTGGATCACGCGGGACCTGGCCCGGCTGGTGGCGCCGGGGCAGGTGGTCGGCGTGGACCTGTCCGCCAAGGTCATCCACCTGGCCCAGGCCGGCGGTGACATCCCCGACAACCTGACGTTCCTCGTGGCCGACGTCTACGACCTCCCCTTCGACGCCGCCACGTTCGACGTCACCCACCTCCACCAGGTCCTCCACCACGTCGACGACCCCGTCGGCGCGATCCGGGCCGCGCGCCGCGTGACCAAGCCGGGCGGGCTCGTGTCGGACCGAGAGGGCGACTACGGCGCCGTCACGTGGTACCCGCCGTCACGCGGGTGGGAGGTCTGGCAGAAGGTGTACCTGGCCGTCGGCTACAACCTGGGCAACGACCCGCGCGTGGCGTTGCGGCTGGGGGAGGTGGCCGCGGCGGCCGGGCTGGTCGACATCGTCCAGCAATCGAGCCTGTGGACGTATCCGGGCTTCGCCACGGCCGCCGACTACGCGGAGAGTTGGGCCGAGCGGATGACCGACCCCGACTTCTTCCCGCTGATCCGCGCCGCAGGCGTGGCCACGAAGGGGGAATTGGCGATGGCGGCGGCGGAACTGCGCCGCTGGGGCCAGCGGCCGGACGCCTTCTTCGCCTTCCCCCACGGCGAACTACTGGCCCGAGTGCCGGACTGACCCGTTGTCACCCAAGGCCCATTGTCATCCCAAACCGTTCTGTCATCCCGGCGAAAGCCGGGATCTTTCCGCCGTTGACTCCACCGGGTAAAAGATCCCGGCTTTCGCCGGGATGACAAGGTAAGGGGGATGACAAGGGGGACGGCACAGGAGCGGATGGCACAGGAGCGGATGGCAGGGCAGGAAGCAACTAGCCGTTGAACTTTTGTTGGGCTTGCTCCAGCCCGTCGCGGACTAGGGTTTCGACCGCGTCGGCGGCCCGGGCGATGACGTCCGGCAGGTCGGCGGCGTCCTGCTTGGCGAAGTTGGACAGCACCCAGTCGTACACGTCCACGGGGCCGGACGGCCGGCCGATGCCGACGCGCACGCGGTAGTAGTCGCCCGTGCCCAGCCGGGCGCGGATGGACTTCAAGCCGTTGTGGCCGTTGTCACCGCCGCCGAACTTGGCGCGGAGCCGCCCGAAGTCGAGGTCGAGCTCGTCGTGGACGACGATGAGGTGGGCCGGGTTGACCTTGAGCGACGCCAGCGTGGCCTTGACCGGGATGCCGGAGTCGTTCATGTACGTGCGCGTCCGGGCGAGGTAGACCTTGTCCAGGTCCGCCCCGACCGAACCGGCACCCGCCGCCCCGACGTTGATCTCGGCCAGCTCGGCCTTCAAGAGCCGGTGTGACTTCCACGGGCCGCGCCCCCGCCGGGCCAACTCCGTGACGACCATCGCGCCGACGTTGTGGCGGTGGTGGGCGTAGCCGGGCCCCGGGTTGCCGAGGCCGGCCACGAGCCATGTGGCCATGGCTTACTCCTCGGCGGCGTCCTCGGCCTCGCCCTCGGCCTCCTCGGCCTCGGCCTCCGGGGCCTCGCCGAGGTCGGCGGCCGTCGGCGCCTGGACGGACAGCATGAGGTCGTCCGGCTCGCCGGGGAACACGACGCCGTCGGGCAGGACGAGGTCCTTGGCGTAGACCGCGTCGCCGATCTGGAGCTCGGAGACGTTGATCTCGATGTGCGGCGGGATGTGCGTCGCCTCGGCCGAGATCATCAGGCTCGTCTGATCCGTCACGATCGTGGCCTCGCCCTTGACCTCGCCGACGACGATGAGCGGCACCTCGACCGTGACCCGCTCGCCCTTGCGCACGATGATGAGGTCGACGTGCTCGATCTGGTCGTTGACGGGGTTGCGCTGGACCTGCTTGGGCAGCGCGAGTTGGGGCTTCTTGCCCTCGATGTCGAGGGTCAGCAGGGCGTTGGCGACACGCAGCGCGAGCTGGGTCGCATGGCCCGGGAGCGACACGTGGACCGGGCTCGTGCCGTGGCCGTACAGCACGGCCGGGATGCGGCCCGCGCGGCGCAGGCGGCGCGAGGCCCCCTTGCCGAATTCGGTCCGCAGGGGGGCGTCAAGTTTGATCTCGTCAGCCATGGGGTATTCCTCCACCTCGTCGAACGCCAGACGAGGGAGACCCTGTCGATCACGGGGTGCGAACCCCCTCGCCGAGGCAACGCGGGCGATCATAGTCCGCCGGCCCAAGCCTGTCACGCGGACACCTCGGCCTCGCACACCTCGGCCTTGGCCGTGACCCGGTGGGCGTGTGATCTGGCGCACAAGCTAGTGTGGGTTTGTAGCCCAACGTTGGACAGGAGGCGGTCATGCTCGATGGCTCCGTCACCTGGCCGACCATGGAGCGAACCCGCGAGGCCACCGGCGCCCACCACGAAGTCGGGCAAGGTCAGTTGTTCTTCTCCATGACCGACCGGCGCGGCATCATCACGGCCGCCAATTCCGTCTTCGTCGACCTGGCCCGCTTCGCGCGGGATGAGCTGATGGGCCAGCCCCACTCGATCATCCGCCACCCGGCCATGCCGTCGGGCTGCTTCAAGCTGATGTGGGACGAGATCCTGGACGGCCGCCCGTTCTGCTGCTACATCCACAACCTGGCCAAGGACGGCTCGACGTACACGGTCTTCGCCACGATCACCCCGGCGGCCAACGACATGTTCCTGTCCGTCCGCGTCCGGCCGCTGCGGCGCGACCTGCTGGACGAGGCGCTGGACTGGTACGCGGCGACCCGGCCGGTCGAGCTGGCCGCCCGCGAGCATGGCATCAACCGGCGCGGCGCCGCAGCCGTCGGCTCCGACAAACTGGCGGAGCTCGTGACGGAGTCGGGCTATCCGTCGTACGACGACTTCCAGTGGACGGCGCTCGTGGCCGAGGCGGAGGCGCGGTCGGCGGTCCCCGCGGGGCTGGAGACTCGGCCCGGCGCGACGGGGCCGCTGGCGACGATGCTCATCTGCTGCCACACGCTGGCGGCCGAGCTGCGCCGCTGGTCCGGCCACCAGGCTGACATCGCCCACATGGCCCGCTCCCTGACCGAGGGCATCCCCCACCTGCTGGGCGCCGCCGCGTCGGCCACCCAGACGGCGACCTCGCTGCGGTCCGCCTGCCGGCCGGGCCAGGAGGGGACGCGCGAGGTCCAGTTCCTCGTGTCCCGGTTGGCGCAGATGTCGCGCATCATCGACGAGCTGGTCGCCCACCTGCGCGAGTTCCGGCGGAGCTGCCAGGACACGCGCGCGTACGTGGCGCTGGCCGAAATCCACACGGACGCGCTCAGCCAGTTTGTCGTCGAAATCCTCGACGACGGGCCGAACGACTACGACCGTGACGCGGTCGACCAGGTGTGCCAGGCGCTGGACGTGGACTTTACGGAGGTGTCGGAGCGGTCGGAGGAGAACGCCTCGTACGCCGCCACGATGGCCCACGAGCTGGACCGGGCCCACGCGCTGATCGCCGACCGCCAGACGACCGTGGCGAAGCTGGCCGAGTCGCTGCCGCCCGCGACGGCGACGCTGGTGCCGCAGATCACGGAGGAGCTGGCCACTGTCGAACGCGCGCTCGGCCTGATCGAACACCTGGGCCACGAGGCGGCGGCGCTGGCGATCCCGCAGGACACGCACCTGGCGGAGTTCCAGATCGCCCACCTGCTGGAACTGATGGACGGCCTCGCGGGCTAGCGGCCGGCGTCGGCGGCCGCGTGGCCTAGCCGCGGACGGCTTGGTCGAAGGCCGCGGCCACGCTCTCGATCTCGTCCGGCGTGATCGTCAGGGGCGGGGCCAGGCGGACGGTCTGGCCGTGGGTGTCCTTGGCCAGGACGCCGCCGTCCATCAGGCGCAGGCAGACGTCACGCCCGCTGCCGAGGGCCGGGTCGATGTCCAAGCCGAACCAGAGGCCGACGTGGCGGATCGCCGTGACGCCGTGGCCGACCAGCGGGTCGAGGGCGGCGCGCAACTGGGCGCCCCGCTCCCGGGCGGCCCGCTGCGGCTGGCCGGTCCGCAGGAGCCGGACGACCGCCCGGCCGATGGCCGCGCCCAGCGGGTTGCCGCCGAAGGTCGAGCCGTGCTCGCCCGGCCGGAGCACCCCGAGGACCTCGGCCGACCCCACGACGGCCGACACCGGCATGATGCCGCCGCCCAACGCCTTGCCCAGGCAGATCAGGTCGGGCTGGACGCCCTGGCGGGCGGACTCCAGGGTGGCCCCCGTCCGGCCCAGGCCGGACTGGATCTCGTCCACGATCAGCAGGGCCCCGGCCGCGGCGGTGATGTGGCGTGCCTGGGCCAGGTAGCCCGCCGGGGGGATGATGACCCCCGCCTCGCCCTGGACCGGCTCCAGCAGCACGGCCACGGTCTCGGCGTCGACCGCCCCGGCCAGCGCGGTGGCGTCGCCGTACGGCACCTGCCGGAAGCCGGGGGTGAACGGCCCGAAGCCGTCACGCGCGGCCGGGTCGTCGCTGAACGACACGATCGTCGTGGTCCGGCCGTGGAAGTTGCCGGTCACCGTGACAATCTGGCCCCGCCCCGGCGCCACGCCCTTGACCCGCTCGCCCCAGGCCCGGGCCAGCTTGATGGCGGTCTCGACGGCCTCGGCCCCCGTGTTCATCGGCAGCATCATCTGAGTACCGGTCAGGTCGGTCAGTTCCTCGGCGAACGGCCCCAACTGGTCGTTGTCGAACGCCCGGCTGGTCAGCGTGACGCGGTCCAGTTGCGCCCGCGCGGCGGCGACCAGGTCCGGGTGGCGGTGGCCGAAGTTGACCGCCGAGTAGGCGGCCAGGCAGTCGAGGTAGCGCCGGCCGTCGGTGGCCGTGAACCAGACGCCGTCGGCGCGGGCGATCGTGACGGGCAGCGGCGCGTAGTTGTGCGCCAGGACATCCACCGGCCCACTCCCTCCTCTACTGGCTATTGGCCGTCTCTGGTCCCTCGCCGGGCCCCGGGTCAGCAGCGCAATTCTTGCGTGCAGCACTTGATCCCGCCGCCGGCCAGCCGGAACTCGCTCAGGTCCAGCGGCACGGGCGCGAAGCCGCGTTGCTCGACCTGGGCGATGAAATCGGCCGCGTCGGCCGCGCAGAAGACGTGCTCGCCGTCGCTCAGCGAGTTGAGCGCGAAATGGTGGGCGTCCTCCGACGCCACCCTGACCGCCGTGGGGTAGAGGCGGGCCAGTTCAGCGCGGGCGGCCTCGTCGAAGGCCCCCGGATAGTAGGCGATCGTGGCCGCGTCGAGCACGGTCAGGGCGGTGTCCAGGTGGTAGAAGTCCGGGTCGACGAGCCGCAGGGAGACGACTTCCCGGCCCGTCAGGCGGGCCAGTTCGGCGTGGGCGGCGAGCGACGTCCGGAAGCCGTGGCCGGCCAGGATCCGCTCGCCCACGACCGCGAAATCGCCCTCGCCCTCGTTGACCTGGGTGGCCTGCACGACGCGTGACCCGTGCTCCTGGTGCCAGGCGGCGTGCCACACGGCCTCGGCCACCCGTTGCGGGTACGTGAACACGGCGGTGTAGAAGAGGCCGTCGACGCTCAGGCCGCCATTGGCGGCGAAGACCATGTCCGGCAGCCCGGGCCGGCCCTCCAACAGGTGGACCTGGTGGCCGTGGTCCCGGTAGGCCTGGACGAGGGCCGCCCACTGGCGGTGGGCCCGCGGCGTCGAGACCGCGCGGCGGCGGTCCATCCAGGGATTGATCTCGTAGGCGACGGTGTATTCGGTGGGCGGGACCATCAGGAACTCCTTGGTCCGGGCCGGGGTCTGCGTCATCGGTCTCCCTCCTGGCTCCCATTCTGGCGCAAGAATGAACACAAATTCTGACGTTGCAGCGCAGGAATCATGCAGAGACGTCACGCTGACGCAACATTCGCGCTAGAGTGCGGCCATGGACGCACTGGACGACCGTATCATCGCCGCCCTGCGCGACAACGCCAGGGAGTCGTTCGCCGCCATCGGGGCCCGGATCGGGCTCTCGGCCTCGGCCGTCAAGCGCCGCGTCGACCGCCTCCGCGCCGACGGCGTCATCCGCCGCTTTACGGTCGACGTCGACGAATCGGCCCTGGCGCCGCGCATCGAGGCGTACGTCGAGCTGTTCTGCCGCGGCACGATCGCGCCGGCCGAGCTGCGGCGAGCCTGCGCGGCCGTGCCGGAGGTGGTCGAGGCCTGCACGGTCACGGGCGAGGCCGATTCCCTGATCCGCGTCCGCGCGGCCGACGTGCACTCCCTCGAAGAGGCCCTGCAATCCATCCGCGCCCAGGCCAACCTGGAGCGCACCAGATCCGCCATCATCCTGACCAGCCTGATCGAGCGCCGCTAGCGCGCCGCGTGACGTGGGCGTGCCAGCGCGGGGAGCCTGCGTTCAGGGTGAGGCGAAATTGTCGGTGGCGGCGAATACGCTGAGTCGCGCACAGCGGAAGGAGTCTCCATGAGCACCACGGGCACGGGGCGTGAGCCTGGCGGCGAGATCGTCATCTACCGCAGCGACGACGGGCAGACTCACCTGGAGGCCCGCTTCGTCGACGAGACCGTCTGGCTGACCCAGGCCCAGATCGTCGACCTGTTCCAGACGTCCAAAGCCAATGTCTCCGAGCACATCAAGCACATCTTCGACGACGGTGAGCTTGACCCAGGGGCAACTGTTCGGGATTTCCGAACAGTTCGTGTCGAGGGCGGGCGTGAGGTGGCGCGAAACCTGGCCTACTACAGCCTGGACGTGATCTTGGCAGTTGGCTACCGCGTCCGCAGCCGGGTTGCGACCCAGTTCCGCACCTGGGCGAGCGACGTGCTCAAGGAGTACCTGCGCAAGGGCTTCGCCATGAACGACGCCCTGCTCAAGCAGGCCGGCGGGGGCGGCTACTGGCGTGAGTTGCTGGCCCGCATCCGCGATATCCGGTCGTCGGAGAAGGTCTTCTACCGCCAGCTGCTCGACTTGTACGCGACCAGCGTCGACTATGACCCGAGGGCCGACGAGTCGGCGCTGTACTTCAAGATCGTGCAGAACAAGATGCACTACGCCGCCCACGGGCACACGGCTGCGGAGATCGTCCATGCCCGCGCCGACGCCGGGCAGCCGTTCATGGGGCTGACGACGTTCGAGGGCACTCGCCCGACCAAGGCCGAGGTCGTCGTGGCCAAGAACTATCTCACGCAGACCGAGCTGGAGATGCTCAACCGGCTCGTCTCATTGTTCTTCGACCAGGCCGAGCTGCACGCCATTCGGCACGAGCCCATGTACATGAAGGACTGGCTGGCCGAGCTGGACGACTTCGCCAGGAGGTTCGGCGAGGGGAAGCTCGCCGGGGCCGGTTCGGTCAGCCACGAGCAGGCGGTGGCGAAGGCCGAGGCCGAGTACGCCAAGTACCGCGCCGCAGAGCCCGCGGAACTATCCCCGGTCGAGCGTGACTACCTGAACTACCTGCGGGCCACGCAGAAGCAGCTCGAAGGCCAGGGAGGGACAGCCCCATGATTGCGACGCTCTGCCGACGTAGGAGAACCCCGGACAGCGGGAAGGGCCCTGGTCTGTCGGTTACCAGCAACGCCAGCAGTGGCGCGGGAAAACCCTCGCGAGTTCGGCGGAGGATACGAGATTCGAACTCGTGAGGGCGTGAACCCAACCCGCTTTCCAAGCGAGCGCCATAGGCCTCTAGGCGAATCCTCCGCAGGGGAGCATACACGGAATCCCCGCGCGGGCCGAAGGTGTGACTTCCGTCACGGTCGCCGCTACTCCGGGTGGTAGGCGCAGAAATCGTCCAGGTCGGCCGTGTCCGAGACGGAGAGGTCGACGTCCGCCGACGCCGACGGCGTCGTTGCCGTCTCGGTCCCGGACGGCGTGACCTCGCCTTCGCCGAGGCCGCTCGGATCGCCGGTCGCCGCGGCCGTGGCCGCCGGCCCGTTGACCGACTCCTCGATCGCCTCGGCTGTCCGCTGGGCCATCATCTTGAAGTTCGGGTTCGTCACGTCGAAGCCGTAGTCGCCGTCCTGGAAACCGAGCCCAGTCATCGTGCCCTCGTTCTTGACGCGGAGTGCCAGGTCGAACATGGCCGGCAGCAGCGTGGCCGGAATGTCCGTCGTGATGAGCTCGGAGCCGGCCGCGGCGATGGCCTCGAAGCGGGTCAGGAACGTCGTGAAGTCGGCCTGGTCGACGATGGCCTTGACGACGCAGCGCTGGCGGCCGCCGCGCTGGAAGTCGTCGTCGTACTTGCGCGACCGCGCGTACAGCAGCGCGTCCTCACCGTCGAGCCACTGGTTCGGGCCGACCTTGAAGAAGCCCAGCCCGAGGTCGGGGTCGCCCTTGGGGATGGACTTGTTGATGTTGACGCGGATGCCGCCGATGGCGTCGATCAGGTCCGTGGCCCCGTCGATGTTGATCAGCACGTAGTAGTCGACCGTCACGCCGAGCGCGGCCCCGACGGACAGCTTGATCGCGTCCGCCCCCAGGTTGGACGTCGGCCCGAGGATGTCGTCGTCGACCTCCATCGGCACGAGCGTGTAGATGGAATTGGCCTTGTCGTACCAGCCGGACGGGTAGCGCTGGTAGAGCGGCGAGTCCTTCGGGAACGGCATGTTCTCCGTGTCCCGCGGGATCGACACGAGCACCGTGTTGCCGGTCTGCGTGTCGATCGACGCCAGCATGATCGTGTCCGTCAGCTCGCCGTAGCCCTCCTCCGCCGTCCGGCCGAGGCCCGTGTCGAAGCCGAGGAACAAGATGTTGAGCCGCTCCTTCGTCGCCCACGGGTCCTTCAGCTCGCTCGGCGCGAACGTCGGGGTCGTCCCGGACAGGTTGCCGCCGCCGAAGATCGAGCCGAGCGCCTGGGCGGACGACACGGAGTATTGCGCGGCGACGAGGGTCGGCGCGGTCACGGCGAACGTGAAGAGGCCGACGATGAGCGCGGCCGTCGAGCGCTTGGGCGAGGACAGGTCACGCGGGGCGAGCGACCAGTACGTCACAACCGTCAGCGCGGTCCAGGCCGCCCCCAGCACGACGAGGCCGAGCGCCACCCAGCGCATGACCGTCGCGTTCGTGACGAAGCGGAGGGCGGTCGACCGGTCGAGATAGAGGTAGGCCAGGGAGCCGAGCGCGAAGATGACGGCGATGAGGGCGAGCAGGCCCGATACCCGCTTGCCCGCGCGCAGCAGGCCGACGCCCGGCACGAGCGTCCCCAGCGCGGTCCAGCCGAGCGCGCCGCCGAAGCCGACGCCGCGGACCCGCTGGCGGGTCTTGTGGTGCCGGGCCCGTCGGGGGCGGACCTCGCTGGGCGAGTCCACCGGTTGCGGAGTCCACGCCGCGCGCCGCGCGGGTTCAGACATACCCCACCTTTCTACGCCAAACCTCTACCCAACCCCGGGCCTATGGTACGTGACCCAAGTGAAGCGGGGTCAAACGGAAGGGGCGGACGCCGTTGTCACGCGGACCAGTGGTAGAGCGTGGCGCCGCCGGCGTCCTTGATGGTCACGCCGGGCGCCGCCTCGAGCGTCAGGTCGACGGTCAGCTCGCCCTCGCCGTCGGCCCGGGCCGTGTACACGAAGTGCGTCGTCGTCAGCTCGCGCTTCTCGACGCGCGCCCGGACCAGCCAGGGGTGGCGGCGGCGGAGCCCGATGAGGTCCTGGTGGGCCCGGTAGACCCACTGCCCGTCCGGCGCCAGCCCCTCCGGCGTCGCCGGGAACGCCGGGCGGACCGCGTCGTCGCCGCCGCGCCGGTCCTCCTTGACCGCCTGGAAGCCCTGCTCGTCGCCGTAGTAGATGGACGGGATGCCCCCGACCGTCATCAGGATGGCCAACGCCAGGACCGTCTTGTCCAGTCCCGCCGACGTGGCGATCCGCGTGACGTCGTGGTTGCCGACGAACGTCAGGGGCGTGAACGTGGCGAGGAAGTCGTTGTGGCGGCGCAGCGTCCAGTCGAGCTCGAAGAAGTTCCGGCTCGCCAGCGCGCTCCAGATCGCCTTCCACAGCTCGTACTCCGTGACCGAGTCGAGCTTCCCGTCGGTGACGAAGCGGGCGTAGTCGCCGTGGATGACCTCGCCGACGAACCAGGCGTCCGGGTGGAGCTCGCGGACGCCCGGCACGACCGAGGCCCAGAAGCTGGCCGGGACCGAGTACGCCGCGTCCAGCCGCCAGCCGTCGGCGCCGCGGCCGAGCCAGAAGTCCATGACGTCGTGGACGTAGCAGGCGACGGCCGGGTTGGCGTGGTTGAACTCGACGAGGTTGCCATGGCCCTCGAACACGCGCGTCTGCGGCTGGCCGGAGCGCCAGTCCAGGGCGAAGAAGTGGGCGTACTCGCCGTCCGGGCCCTCGCTCAGCGCGCGCTGGAAGAGGGGGTGGTCGCGGCCGACGTGGTTGAACACGCCGTCGAGCAGCAGGCGGAGGCCCTTCTCGTGGCACGCCGTGACGAGCGCGTCGAAATCGTCCAGCGTGCCGAGGCGCGGGTCGATCTGACAGTGGTCGAGCGTGTCGTAGCCGTGGGCCATCGACCGGAAGATGGGGCCGAGGGCGAGGCCATTGGCGCCGAGGTCACGCGCGTAGCCGAGCCAGGCGATGAGGTGGCGGAGGCCGCGGCCGGGCTCGTCACGCTGGGGGAACGCGCCGGTGAAGCCGAGGGGGTAGACGTGCCACCAGACGGAGTGGTCGATCCAAGACATGGGGGGAAGTCTAGGGGGGTTGGCGGTGACGGTGGGATTTGAACCCACGGAGGGTTGCCCCTCTCACGCTTTCGAGGCGTGCTCCTTCGGCCGCTCGGACACGTCACCGGGAGAGATAGTACCGGCGGCCGGTCCGGGTTGTCGAAACGCGGGGGAGGGCCGGGGCTGCCTCCACGCGCGAAGTGGCGGCGCGGCCGAGTTCGGGGTAATGTAGCCCAAGTTCTGCGCCTGTAGCTTAATGGATAGAGCATCTGACTACGGATCAGAAGGTTGGGGGTTCAAGTCCCTCCAGGCGCGCTTCCCGGTCCTCCCATCGCCCAATGTCGTCCCATCCCCCTGTCATCCCGGCGCAAGCCGGGATCCTTCCTCCAGCGGTCGACTTCCTCGGGTCAAAGATCCCGGCTTGCGCCGGGATGACAAGCACAGTCAGCGGTCGACTTCCTCAGGTCAAAGATCCCGGCTGTCGCCAGGATGACAAACACGGTTGTCAACCGGCAGGTGGCGGCGGATGAAGGCGGTCAGGCGGTCGTTGATCGCCATGGACTCCGGCCACTGGGGGTACAAGACGTTGAACACGTGGCCCAGGCGCGCCGCGCCGGGCGCCGTCACGTTCGGCAGGGCCACCTCGTACGTGAAACCCCGCCAATGCAGGTGGTCGACCAGGGCCTGGGACAGCGGGTACAGGCCGTCGGCCGGGCTCGTCAGGACCAGGACCGGCGGGTAGGTCGCGGGGTCGGCCGTCTCGACCAGGCCCGAGTGGCGGTACAGGGGGCTGGCCGCCGGCTGCCGCCCGAACAACATCTGCTCGTACTCGCGCTGGAACACGCGAGGCGCGATCCGGGCGTGGAGGTCGGCGGCGCCGTGGTTGAGGACGACGGCGTGGACGGGGCAGCCGGGCGGCGCCACCCCGTACAGCTCGCACAACTCGGGGTTCAGCCCCACCGCGACGGCCAGCGAGGCCAGGTGGGCGCCCGCCGAATCGCCCGTCACGGCCACGCGCGTGACGTCGCCGTGGTGCTCCCCGGCGTGCTGCCCCGTCCACTCCAGGACGGCCATGACGTCCTGGAGTTGCGCCTTGAGGTCGGCCTCGGGCAGGAGCCGGTAGCCCGGGTCGACGACGCAGAAGCCGCGGGCGGCCAGCGACATGCAGAAATACTCGTTCAACGCCTTGTCGCCGTAGACCCAGCCGCCGCCGTGGATGTCCACGATGACGGGCAGGAGCCCCGCCGTGCCCTCGGGGTAGAAGACGTCGAGGCTGTGGAGCGGGTGGCCGTCGTCGCGGTAGGGGAGGTCACGCTCGGCGGCGACCCCGGCCGGCGGGCTCTGCGCGGCCTTGCGCGCGGCGTCGTCCCGCGCGTTCTTCTGCCACTGGGCGAGGACAAGGTGGCGGACCAGGCGTGACATCAGCGTCTCCCCACGGGTTGTGCGAGGTACGTCCGGGGCAGCGTGATCAGGACATCGCGGTACCGGACGACGGCATGGTGGCGGCGCGGCCGGACCACCCCGCTGCCGTCGGCGATCGACTCGGCGCAGGCCGCGTACTGCTCGGGGAGGTCGGCCGCGGCGGGGAAGCCGTGGTGGCCGGGCCAGTTGAAGCGGAACGCGCCCGCCCGCTGGAGGCCGAGGAGCCGCCGGGCGGACTCCAGGTAGACCGCCGGCGGGAGGCAGAACTCCAGGTGGAGCAGGACGCCCCAGTCGCAGCAGGAGTCACCCGTGAACAACCCCCCGGTGGCCTGGTCCAGGTAGCAGACCGAGCCGGGCGTGTGGCCGGGGACCGGCACGACCGTGACCTCCCGGCCGCCCAGGTCGAAGACCTGGTCGTCGCCGAACCAGCGGTAGTCGGCGGGCGGGATCGCCGTCACCCGCCGGACCACGGGCCGGGCGACGGCGGCCAGGGCCGCACCCATCTCCTCGCGCAACAACCGTTTCAGAAATGCCGGGTCGGAGTGGGCCGCCTGGACCGGCCGGTCGGCCTCGTGCAGGTAGGCGGCGCCGAACTCGCCCGCGTGGCCGATGTGGTCGGCGTGGCCGTGCGTCAGCCAGACGTCCACCGGCCGGTCCGTCAGCGCCGTCACGACCGAGCGCAGCGCACCGCGTGACGCCAATCCCGTGTCGATGACGGCGGCCCGGTCCCGGCCGACGAGCAGGTAGTCGACGCACTGGGCGTAGGGCGACTTCTGCTCCAGCGCGTATGTGTCGCGCGCGATCGCCGTGACCCGCCATTCCGGCCGCCGCCGCGTGACCCTCATCGTGACCCCCTCGTCCCCGGAACGTCCCAGGCTCAACGATACGGGTGGGAGAACTGGGCCTCGGCCTCGGCCCGGCTGATCTCGCCGCCGTTGGCCCGGGCCATGAGCTGGACGTCCTTGTCGCGCAGGTCGTAGCGGAGGAGAAAGACGAGCGACAACGCTGCCCCGAACGCCGGGAACAGCGCGATCAGCTCCCAGATCGCCGCCAACGTGGCGGGGGACTGGACCGTGTCGGCGCCCTCGACGAAGCCCGTCCGCGCCATCCAGAACATGACGATCGCGCCCGCCACGGCCGTCATGACCTTCGACGTGAACGTCTGGATCGAGTAGGCCGTGCCCTGGAGGCGCTTGCCCGTCCGGAACTCGCCGAATTCGATGAAGTCCGACGTGAACATGCCGAGCATCATCGCGTTGCCACCCCAGAAGACGCCGCGGACGGCGAGGAGGGCGTAGAAGACGGGCGTGTTGGCGTAGCCCGCGACGTAGGACACGACCGAGACCACGATCTGGCCGACGACGCAGACGAGGAAGATCCGGAACTTGTCGAGCCGGCGCGTCAGCAGCGGGAGGCCGACGACGACGAGGAGGGCGGGCAGCGCCAGGACGAGCGTGATGACGGTCATCTGGCCCGGGTCGCCCAGGTTGAAATCGGCGAAGAACAGGCCCGCCTGGCTCGTCGTCGAGGTCGAGAACAGGAGGAACAGGCCGGCGAAGTAGAGCTGGAGGTAGCGGTTGCCGCGCAGGTACCGCAGCATGGCCTTGAGCGTGACCTTTTCCGGGTCACGGTTGACGTAGCGCTCGCGGCCGAGCCGGCCCATCGGGACCATGAGGGCCGCGGCCGCGGCGGCCATGATGGCGGCGGTCCAGTTCCAGCCGATCACGGGGTAGAGGTTCGGCACGACCGCCGCGATCAGGAGGGTCACGACGGCGGCGCCGAGGGCGTTGCGGCTCATGATGTGGACGCGCTCTTGGACCGAGTCGGTCGTGGCGGAGATCATCGAGAAGATCGGCACGTCGCAGATCGTGTAGGCGACGGAGTAGAGGACGTAGAAGGTCGCCGCCCACGTGATCTTGCCGCCGGCCGGGAGCGTGGCGGGGAGGCAGAACAGGGCCACGGTCAGGATCGGCAGGAGCACGGCCGAGAGGCGGAGCCAGGGGAGGAACTTGCCCCCCTTGAGGTGGGCCCGGTCGATGATGCCGCCGAAGATGGGGTCGTTGACGGCGTCGAAGATGCGCGTGGCCAGGAAGATCGTGCCGATCGTGGCCGCCGTCAGCCCCGCCTCCGTCAGGAACTTCTGGCCGTACCCGTTGAGGAACTGGTTGAAGATCGTCTGCCCGGACATGAACAGCACGAACGCGAACCGCTCGGTGGTGGACGTGCGGAAGTTGGCGGTGGCTTTGCTCATGGGCGCCTCCGGTGCCGGTCCCAGAAGTCGGCCAGGCGCTCCAGGCGGGCCGGGTCGAAGAACTCGGGGCCGGCGCCCGCGTGGCCGGCGCCCGGGATGACCTCGAGGACAACCTCCGTGGGGTCGGCGGCGTCACGCGCGGCGCGGGCCAGGCGGTCGTGGAGGCGCTGGGTCAACTCCAGCGGGATGAGGGGGTCGGCGGCGCCGTGGAGGAGGTAGGTGGGCGGGAGGCGCAGGCCGAGGGCCTCGGCGCGGTCGAGCCAGTAGTAGATCCCGGCCCGGTCGATCGTGTCGTCGCCCGCCTTCGGGCGTGACCCCAGGTATTGGCGGGTCGTGACGGCCAGGCCCAGGCGCATGACCGGGCCGAGGCGGCGGGCCTGGATCGCCTCCCAGAGGCCGCGCAGGTCCGTGCCGGGGCAGAGCAGCGCGACGGAGCGGATGGTGAAGGGCGCTGGCACGCGGGTCTCGGCCGCCGTGATGGCCGTCTGGAGGGCGGCCAGGGCGACGAGGTTACCGCCGGCCGAGGTGCCTTCCAGGGCGAGGTCGCCGGGGTCGAGGCCGTAGTCGGCGGCGTGGGCGGCCAGCCAGGACAAGGCGTCCTTGGTGTCGTCGACGGCGGCGGGGAAGGGGTGTTTGGGGGCGAGCCGGTAGTTGAGGGACGCGACGGCCCAGCCGCGGCGCAGGGCGAAGAAGCCGGGGTAGACGTGCCAATCGGCCTTGTCCATGTGGGTGAAACCGCCGCCGTGGGCGATGACCAGGAGCGGGTACGGCCGGGGCGCCGGGTCGTTGGGCAGGTACAAGTCCAGTTTCTGCTTCGGGTCGGTGCCGTAAGGGAGGTCCAGGTGTTGCGCCTGGATCCAGTCGGTGACCGGCGCGGGCGGCCACGGCGTGACGTCCATCCACCCGGCGACGAAGTCGCTGTCCGCCATCGTCGGCCCAGGTTTCCGCCCCTCCAGCAGCCGCTCCAGCCGCTCGCCCAACCTCACGCGCCGCCCCCTTGTCAGCCTGCGTCGATGGTAAGCGCTTGCATAGGAATGTGGCAAGGGTTCCCCTGTCATCCCGGGTCCTTCGCTGACACTCAGGATCCCTCTGAGGTGTGACATTGGGGACGGTTCCTTTGTCACACCGTTGTCATCCCGGCGAAAGCCGGGATCTTTCCTTCGGCGGCCGACCACCCGGGTCAAAGATCCCGGCTTGCGCCGGGATGACAAGGAACGGGGTTGACAAGGAACGGGGGACGACGAAGGGGGCGGTTCCCGGGGAAACCGGGAACCGCCCCCTTCGTGCGGGTGGTCTACTAGCCGAACAGCAGTTGCGCGCGCGCGGCCGCCAGGCGGGCGATCGGCACGCGGAACGGCGAGCAGGACACGTAGTTGAGCCCGGTCTTGTGGAAGAACTCGATCGAGTCCGGGTCGCCGCCGTGCTCGCCACAGACTCCCGTCTTGAGCGCCGGCTTGACCGACCGGCCCTTCTCGACGCCCATGCGGACGAGCGAGCCGACGCCGTCGACGTCGATCGACTCGAACGGGTTGCGCGGCAGGATCTCACGGTCGACGTAGCTCTGCAGGAAGCCGTTCTCGGCGTCGTCACGCGAGATGCCGATCGTGGTCTGCGTCAGGTCGTTCGTGCCGAACGAGAAGAAGTCGGCCACCTCGGCGATCTGGTCGGCCACCACGGCGGCGCGCGGCAGCTCGATCATCGTCCCGATCGTGACGGGCAACTCCTTGCCGGCCGCCGCGAACTCCTCGGCCACGGTCTTCTCGACGATGGCTCGCTGGTCGGCCAGCTCGGCCTTCAGCGCGACGAGCGGGATCATGATCTCGACGCCGACGGTCTCGCCCTCGCGCTCGAGGACGGCCAGGGCGGCGCGGATGATCGCCCGGGTCTGCATCTCGGGGATGCCCGGCCAGAGCAGGCCGAGGCGGCAACCGCGGGTGCCGAGCATCGGGTTCTGCTCGTGGAGGCGCTTGACCTGGGCCAGCAGCGCGGTCTCCTCTGCGATCTGCTCGGCGGGTGCGCCCTCCAGCTCCAGCTTCTGGACGAGCAGGGACTGCTCGACCAGGTTGGGCAGGAACTCGTGGAGCGGCGGGTCGAGGAGCCGGACGGTGACGGGCAGGCCCTTCATCGCCGTGAAGATCTCCTCGAAGTCGGCCTGCTGCATCGGCAGGATCTCGGCCAGGACCTGGTTGCGGATCTCGTCGGACTCCGACAGGATCATCCGGCGGACGGCCGGGAGCCGGTCGGCGACCATGAACATGTGCTCGGTCCGGCAGAGCCCGATGCCCTCGGCGCCGAGCTCGCGGGCCTTGGAGGCGTCCTCGAAGTTCTCCGCGTTGGCGCGGACGCCGAGCCGGCGGATGCCGTCGGCCCAGGCCACGACCTGCTGGAAGTCCTCGTTGATCGACGGCGGCACGAGCGGGAGGGCCCCCTCGAAGACCTCGCCGGTCGAGCCGTTGAGGGTCAAGGTGTCGCCCTCGCCGTAGGCCTTGCCGTTGATCGTGACGGTCTTCTCGTCGTAGTCGATCTTGATGCCCTTGACGCCGGCCACGCACGTGATGCCCATGCCGCGCGCCACGACGGCCGCGTGGGAGGTCATGCCGCCGTGGGCGGTCATGACGCCCTGGGAGACCATCACGCCGTGGATGTCGTCGGGGGTCGTCTCGAAGCGGACCAGGATGACCTTCTCGCCCTTGCCGCCGCGGGCAGCGGCGTCGTCGGCCGTGAAGGACAGCGCGCCGACGGCCGCGCCGGGGGAAGCCGGCAGGCCCTTGGCGATCGGCTTGGCGGTCGACTTCGGGTCGATGCCGGGGTGGAGGAGCGCGTCCAACTGGGCGGGCTCGATGCGGAGGATGGCCTCCTCCTTGGTGATCAGGCCTTCCTCGACCATGTCGACGGCGGTCTTCACGGCCGCCGCGGCCGTCCGCTTGCCGTTGCGGGTCTGGAGCATGTAGAGCTTGCGGTCCTCGACGGTGAACTCCATGTCCTGCATGTCCTTCTGGTGGAGTTCCAGCGTCTGCATCGTGTCGAGCAGTTCCTGGAACGCCTCCGGCAGGACTTCCTGCATCTCGGCCAGCGGGCGCGGGGTGCGGATGCCGGCCACGACGTCTTCGCCCTGGGCGTTGACGAGGAACTCGCCGTACAACTCCTTGGCGCCGGTGGCGGGGTTGCGGGAGAAGCAGACGCCGGTCGCGGAGGTGTCGCCGCGGTTGCCGAAGACCATCTGCTGGACGTTCACGGCGGTGCCGAGGTCGCGTGAGATGCCGTTGGCGCGGCGGTAGACCTCGGCGCGCGGGTTGAGCCAGGAGCGGAAGACCGCGTTGACGGCCCGGTTGAGCTGTTCGTGGGGGTCGGACGTCCACTCGCCGCCGAGCGCCTCGTTGGAGAGCCGCTTGAAGGTGTCGACGAGGCCCTTGAGGTCTTCGGCCGTCAGGTCGGTGTCGGACTCGACGCCCTTGGCTTCCTTGAGGGCGGTCAGGGCGTCCTCGTAGACGTGGGGCTCGATGCCCTCGACGACCTCGCCGTACATCTGGATGAAGCGGCGGTAACAGTCCCAAGCGAAGCGCTCATTGCCCGCGAGGGCGGCCACGGCCTGGACGGAGTCGTCGGAGATGCCGAGGTTGAGGATCGTGTCCATCATGCCCGGCATCGACATGACCGCGCCGGACCGGACGGAGACGAGCAGGGGGTTCGTGGGGGAGCCGAGGACTTTCCCGGTCCGCTCTTCGAGCCGAGCCAGCCCGGCCTCGATCTGCCCGGCCAGGCCGTCGGGCCACTGGCCGTTGTTCTTCATGGCGGCCACGCAGGCCTCGGTGGTGACCGTGAAGGCGTCGGGCACCGGCACACCCAGGCGCTTCATCTCGGCGATGCCGGCGCCCTTGCCGCCGAGCAGCGGCTTCATGGCCATGCTGCCTTCGGACAGGTCGTAGACGTACTTCGTCTCTGTCATGTTGTTCTAATTCTCCTTTAGACCACAATGTGTCTTGTGGCGCGGTTCACAGCCCGCGCGGACGGTGAGCAAGCCTAGTCCTTTTGCGGCCACCCCCAAATCGGGGGACCATATTCCCCCAGGCCAGGGGATGGAGGGCGTGATTCTGCTCGCTTGGTGAGACAAATGAGTCCAATTAATGAACACGTCCGCCCGGCGACCCAGCTTTGCGCCTTCTTGGCGTCGCGCTGATAGTCTTTGCCGCCGTGAGGGATTCCTCGCGAATTGAAGTGTGGTGAAAGGCAGTCTTGTGAAAACCCCCAAGATCGTGGCTGCGGCCTCGGCGGCCCTGCTGGTACTCGCGAGCCTCAGCGCGTGCTCGCTCCTCGGCGGCGGCAACGCCTTCGACCTGGAAGTCGGCGACTGCATCATCACGGCCGACCTGGCCGAGGCGTTCTCCGACGTGCCGACCCAGGAATGCTCGGTCCCCCATGACGCCGAGATCATCGGCAAGCACGCCTCCGCCGTCGGCGACACCTACGACGAGGCGGCCATCGCCGCCGAAGCCGAGGTTTGGTGCAACGACGACATCGAAAGCTACGTCGGCCCCAACTGGGTCGACACCGACCTCATCTGGGGCTACTTCTACCCCGACCCCGAGGCCTGGAGCAACGGCAAGCGGACCGTCATGTGCTATGCCGTGACCTACGACGGTGAGTCTTCGCTGACCAGTTCCGTCCGCGGGATGGGCAACTGACTTCACGCCGCCGCGGCCAATCCGGTTAGGCTAGCCGCATGCCACGGTTCGAACCCTTTGCCGCCTACCGCTTCGCTCCCGCCGAGCCGCTGGACGACGTGCTCGCTCCCCCCTACGACGTGTTGTCGGGCGCGGACGTCGACCGGCTCCAGAGCCACCCCCACAACATCACCTGGGTCGACGTGCCCCGCGGCGGGGCGGGCCGCTACGAGGTGGCCGCGGCGCTGCTGCGCGAGTGGCTGGCCGAGGGCGTGCTGGTCCAAGACCTCCAGCCGACGCTGACTATCTACCGCATGAGCTTCACCGACGCGACCGGCGCCGCCCGCCAGATCAACGGCGTGTTCGGCGGGCTGGCGGTCGTCGACTACGGCGACGGCGGCGTGCTCCCCCACGAACGCATCACGCCGAAGGCCTCCACCGACCGGCTCGACCTGACGCGGGCGACCG
>JAISTC010000175.1 GCA_031272805.1 Propionibacteriaceae bacterium | reverse complement strand
ACGCTCGTCCGGGGCTTCGTCATCTCGTCCGGCAAGTCGGACACCCCGACGCCGCTCGGGACCTTCGCGGTCTACGCCAAGGTGGCGATCCAGACGATGTCGGGCTACAACGCCGACGGGACGACGTACTCGATCCCGGACGTACCGTGGGCGACCTGGTTCCAGGGCAACTACGGCTTCCACGCGGCGGACTGGCTGGACGAGTCCCAGATCGGCACGCCGCAGTCCCACGGCTGCATCAACATGCGCGTGGCCGACGCCAAGTACCTGTACGACTGGGCGGCGGAAGGCACACCCGTGGTCGTGCACGGTGTGGCGCCGGCGTGACTTCTGCTGCTGACTGCCACCGGCCGCGGCATCTGGTGCCGCCGCCCGGTCCTGCGACTCCGGCGCTGGCGCGCCTCCGCGCAGGATGACGTGTTCCTCGCCAGGGCTCTTTGTCATCCTGAGCGCAGCGAAGGATCTCTCCGTCGCCGAGACGAGATCCGTCGCTGCGCTCAGGATGACAGCGCTTCGCGCTGTCAGTCGGTGGTTCTGGCTCTGAGCTCCAGGCCGACTTCGTCGGCGTCCAGCACGGCCAGGGCGTCGTCCAGGGTCTTGTGGCAGTACGTGCCGAGGGCGCGGGCCTCCAGCAGCGCCTCGCGCATGGCGTGGATCATGACGAGGCGGAGCTCCCTGTGCTGGCGCTTGCGGTCGGCGGTGTCCAGCGCGGCCTCCTCGAGGTCGTCGCCGTCCTCGGGCGCCCCGACGAGCCGGCGCCGCGCCTCCTCCATGACCGCCCGGGCCTCGCCGACGGGCCCACAGGCGACGGCCCCGTCGTCCCCGCCGTCCCCGTCCGCCGAGGCCGCGCCGTCCGGCTGGTCCGCCAACCGCGTGACGCCGAGGCGCAGGGTGGCCAGCGCCAGGATCTTGTCGTCGTACGGCGTCCCGTCCCGGCGGCACAGGTCCTCGTCGAGCAGGGCGGCCAGCGCCGCCTCGCCCAGGGCGTGGTCCAGCGCCTCCCGGTCCCCCGCCGGGACGTTGTCCCGGCCGGCCAGCTTGAGGAGCTTGGCGACGGCGCCCAGGGTCCCGCCCTGGAGGAGCATGGAGCCGACGGCGACGACAAAGGCGATGAGGATGAGCAACTCGCGGGCCGGAGTGCCGGGGGCGAGGGTCTGGGCCGCGGCCAGCGTGACGACGCCGCGCATCCCCGCCCAGACCAGCAACGCCCCTTCCTGGACGCCCATGGGCTCGCGCAGCAGGTAGTCGACGTCGGCCATGTAGCGGGCCAGGCCGGTCTTCATCGCGTCGAAGCGGCGCTGCCGCTGGGCCGCCACCCTGGGGTTGGCCTGGACCCACTCGGCCCAGCGCTCCTCCCGCCACTGCCGCTCCTGGGCCGCGTCGCCCGTGACGCAGTCGGCGACCACGCCGTCGGCGGAGACGCCCTCGACGGACACGGGGTCAACGGCCTGGCCAGTGCGGCGCGCCAGCGCGTCGAGGGCCCGGCGGCGCTGCTCCGAGAGGCCCTCCAGGCCCGGGCCGAGCCGCGGCGGGCCCGCCAGCCGGACGGCCTCCAGGTCGGCCGACGACCAGGTGCCGGGGTTCTGGAAGTCGACGCCCAGGGCGTCGCCCACCGTCTCCAGCCGCTCCTTGCGCTGGACCTTGCGCCGCGTGGCGCGGCGCAGCATGAGCCCGAGGACCGTGACGAAGGCGCCCCGGACGACGACGGCGCCGACGATGCAGAGGAGGCCGAGGCCGACGGCGAGGAGGTGGCGGCCCTGGACGTGGGGGTCGGTCAGGAGAGTCTTGAGCTGGAGGCCCATGAGGAGGAAGACGGCGCCCTCCAGGAGGTATTCGACCGTGTGCCAGTTGGCGTCCTCGTTCATGCGGTCGCGGGCCGTCAGGCGGTGGGGCGCGAGCTGGTTCGACACGAGCCCGGCCACGACGACCGCGACCAGCCCCGACGCGCCCAGTTCCTCCGACGGGACGTAGGCGACGAACGGGACGATGAGCGAGACGGCCGTGTTGGCGGCGGCCTGGTGGACGTGCTGGCGGACGCGGATGGCGAGGAAGCCGACGATGGCGCCGACGACCGTGGCCAGGACGGCGGACTGGGCGAAGTCCCAGGCCACGTCCGTGAACGAAAAGTCGACATCCGCGCCCAGCGCGACGGCGGCCGTCGTGGCGCGGAGCAGCACGAGCGCCGTGGCGTCGTTGAGGAGGGACTCGCCGTCGAGCAGCGTGACGACGCGCGACGGCACGCCGAGCCGTTTGACGATGGCCGTGGCCACGGCGTCGGTCGGCGAGATGATGGCGCCCAGCGCGACGCACAGCGTGAACGGCACCTCCGCCGGCAGGAACAGGTGGAGCAGGGCGCCGAGGCCGAGGGCGGTCACGACGACGAGGACCACGGCGAGCGCGCCGACCGCCACGAGGTCACGCCGGAACTCCACGACCGGCACGGATACGGCCGAGGAGTAGAGCAGGGGTGGGAGGACGCCGATGAGGATGACCTCGCCGATGGCGTCGCCCGGCAGGTCGAGCTGGCCGGCGACGGGGACGAACGAGATCGCCAGGCCGACCAGGATCAGGATCAGCGGTGGGGCGATGCCGAGCTTGGACCCGGCGGTGGTCAGCGCGACGATCGCGGCGATGCCGATGACGGCGAGGACAAGGTAGTGCTCCACCGGGCAATTGTGCCAGCCTTCCCTGCCAGCGTGACCCCTCAGTCATGCCACCCCTTGTCATCCCACCCCTCTGTCATCCCAGCCCCCTGTCATCCCACCCCCCTGTCATCCTGAGCGCAGCGAAGGATCTCTGTCTCCACAGGCAAGAGATCCTTCGCTGCGCTCAGGATGACAGAGGGGCGCACGCACGGCGGGGGCATGGCAGGATGGCGCGTATGGCTGAAGCGACACGTCCGACCCTGCTCTTGCTCCACGGGCCGGGGCAGAATCCGACCGCGTGGCAGTCGGTCGTGGGGTATCTGAACCCCGAGTGGCCGATGTTCGCGCCGTGGATCAAGGGGCTCAAGCCGATCGACAAGGACGACTTCGCGATGGCGACGGCCGTGGCGGACCTGGGCAACCTGTTCGAGATGCGCGGCATCGAGCAGGCGGACCTCGTCGGCTATTCGATCGGCGGGGCCGTCGCGCTCCACGCCGCCGCCGAGTTCCCGGAGATCATCCGCCACCTCGTTCTCGTCTCGACCCCCGTCGTGCCGTCGGTCGCCCAGTTGAAGATGACCCGGCGCATGATGGCGTTCATGCCCCCGGCCGCCTTCGACCAGGTCCCCAAGGAACTCGTGCTCCGCGCCCTCGACGCGCTCATGGAATCCGACCTCACGACCGACCTCGACCGCGTGACGACGCCGACGCTCGTCGTGACGGCGCAGGGCGACCCGGCGGCCCAGGCCGCGCTGGCCCTGTTCGAGGACAAGGACTACGCGCACCTCGTGACCCTGGACTCCCCGACCCCCGACCTGCTGTCCAGCGCACCGGAGCAGCTGGCCCAGGCCATCACAGAGTTCGTGGCGTGACATTGGGGACGGTTCCTTTTGTCACACTGCTGCCGCCGGTGTGACAAACGGAACCGTCCCCAATGACACACCCAATGTCACACGGCTAGTCCAAGGCGGCCAGCACGTCGGCGACCAGGTCGTGCTCGTCTTCGATGCCGACGGATAGGCGGACCAGGCCCGGTGTGATGCCGGCGGCCGCTTGCACGTCGGGGGGCATGGCGGCGTGGGTCATGAGGCCGGGGTGGCAGGCCAGCGACTCGACACCGCCCAGCGATTCGGCCACGGAGAAGAAGCGCAGCCGGCCGAGGAAGGCCCGCGCCGCCGCCTCCGAGCCGAGGTCGAAACTCACCATCCCGCCAAAGCCGCGTTGCTGCCGCGCGGCCACCGCGTGACCGGGGTGGCCGGGGCGGCCGGGATAGTGGAGCGCGGCCACCTTGGGGTGGCCCTCCAGGGCGGCCACGATGGCCGCGGCGTTGGCACAGTGGGCGGCGACGCGGCGGTGGAGGGTCCGCAGCCCACGGAGGGTGAGGTAGGAGTCGAACGCGCCCGCGGTCACGCCCAACGTGTTGCACCACCAGTGGATGTCCTCGGCGGCCGGCGCGCTGGCGGCGACGACGGCGCCGCCGACGACGTCGGAGTGGCCGTTGAGGTACTTCGTCGTCGAGTGGATGACGACGTCCGCGCCGAGGGCGAGCGGGTTCTGCAGCGCGGGCGACAGGAACGTGTTGTCGGCGGCGACGACCGCGTCGACGGCGTGGGCGGCCGCGGCGACGGCCGCGATGTCGGTAATCCGGAGCAGGGGGTTGGACGGGGTCTCGAGCCAGACCAGGGCGGGCTCGCGCGCGGCGATGACGTCCGTCACGGCGGGGTCGGCGAAGTCCGCCCACTCGACGTGGATCAGGCCGGCCTGCGCGAACGCCTCGAACAGGCGCCAGGTACCGCCGTAGCAGTCGTGGGGGGCGAGGACGAGGTCGCCGACGGTCGTCAGGGCGTGGAGCGTCGCCGTGATGGCGCCGAGGCCGGACCCCGTCACGCTGGCGCCGGCCCCGCCCTCCAGATCGGCCAGGGCCTGGGACAGCAGGCGGCGTGTCGGGTTGTGGGAGCGGGAGTAGTCGAACTCGCCGCGGTGGTCGAGGTCCGCGAAGGAGTAGGTCGTGGACAGGTAGATGGGCGGGACGACGGCGTGATACGCCGTGTCGCTGCCGAGCCCGGCGCGGACCGCCGCGGTCGCCGGGCGGGGGGACGGATCAGTCATAGGGCCACTCCTGGAGTGAGGGGACCATCATGCCACGCGGGACCGCGGCCCAAGGCCGAGGTGTCAGACGCCGCGGCCTTGGCGACGGAGGAGGCCGAGGTGTCAGATGCCGCGGCCTTGGCGACGGAGGAGCCCGAGGTGTCAGATGCCGCGGCCGGGGCGACGGTGGAGCCCGGGCGGCGGCATCTGATACCGCGGCCGGTGGGGGGTTGTGTGGGGTCGGCCGCGGTATCAGGTGCCGCGGCCCGGGCTCGTTCCTCGCCAGGGCCGCGGCGCCTGACACCTCGGCCTGAGCGGCGCCTGACACCTTGGCCTTGGGAAGCACCTCGGCCTCAGTGCAACTACGCTGGTCCTACGCCTCAAGATGGGAGTCCCCCTGTGACCGATGAGACCGTGCCGCCCACGCCTCCGGCCGATGACACACCGCCGCCCCCGCCCGCCCCGCCCACTCAGCCGACTCAGCCCGCCCAACCCGTCGGCGGCTTCACGGCCCAGGCCGGGCCGCAGTTCCTACCTCCGGGCGCCGCCGCGCCCCAGTACAACGCCACCCCGGCGTGGGATGGCCTGACCGCCCCGACCGGCCAAGCCGCCCCCGCCGGGTACACGCCACCGGTCCCCGGCGGCTACACGCAGCCGACACCAGCCGGGTACGCGCAGCCGACATCAGCGGGTTACACGCAGCCCGTCCAGGGTGGCTACACGCAGCCCGGACAGGCCGGGTACGCCCCGCCCGGGTACACACAGGCGCCGCCCGGGTACACGCAGGCGCCGCCGCCCGGGTACGGCTGGACCGCCCAGGCCCCAGGCCAGGGCTCTGCCTGGACCGGCCAGGCCCAGGCCCCGGGACAGACCGGGGCGGCGTGGCCGGGCCAACAGGCGTATGGCTGGACCGGCCAGGCCCAGCCCGGGACCGCGTGGCCCGGCCAGGTGCCGCCGACCGGACCCGCCCCCAGTTCGCACCGCGGCCGGACCATCGCCATCGTGGCCATCGCGCTGGTCGCCGCCCTCGGGATCGGGCTCTTCGCCGCGTGGTTCATCCACCGGAGCCAGACCCCCGAGTCGCCTCCGACCACGCTCCCGCCATCGTCCGCCCAGTCCTCCGCGCCCGCCTCGACCGCGCCGTCGCCGACGCCCCGGGCCACCCCGACGCCGGCCGCCCCCGCGTCGTCGGCCCCTGCGCCGGCCAGCGGCGACGCCGTGCCGGTCGGCACGGACGGCACGTCCGGCGACACGACCTACCACATCAACTCCGCCACGGTCAGCAGCGCGTTGATCGACGGCTGGTGGCCCAGCGAGGAGGGCACGTTCGTCCTCATCAACCTGACCGTGACGTACAACGGCGACGACCAGTTCCCGTACTTCACGGGCTACGAGGTCGAGTTCGTGACCGCCGACGGCCGCCGCTACCAGGTGTCGCCCGCGTCGCTCCTGATCGACGACACGCTGTACCTGACGGAGTGCCCGCCGGGCCAGCCGGTCACGGGCGTGATGGCGTTCGACGTGCCCGC
>JAISTC010000026.1 GCA_031272805.1 Propionibacteriaceae bacterium | reverse complement strand
TACGCTGGGCGTGCCGGGCGCGGGCAGGGCCCAAAGTTCCCCCGGCGATGTGTCATCCATCAGGGAAAGATCCCGGCTTCCGCCGGGATGACATGGGCTTGTGGTGGCCGGGGGTATGGCCCGGCCATAGGCGAGGCCGCCTCGCTCACCCCATGAACCGTTGTCATCCCGGCGAAAGCCGGGATCTTTCTCGTCACGAGGTCGTACCCGTTCCCCGCTCTTCTGGTGTCATCCCGGCGAAAGCCGGGATCTTGGGCGGCTCACCCCAGTCCCTGTTTGGCGGCTTTCAGGAGGGCTGCGGACTGCTCCAGCAGGGCCAGTTCGTCCGGGGGCAGGTCCGGGGTCAGGATGCGTTCCACGCCCTGCTGGCCCAGGACGACTGGGAGAGACAGGTACACGTCCTCCAAGCCGTACTGGCCCGTCAGGTACGTCGAGCAGCTCATGATCGAGTGCTCGTCGCGGACGAGGGCCTCGACAATGCGCGTGGCCGACAGGCCGATGCCGTAGTACGTCGCCTTCTTGCGCTGGATGATGGCGTAGGCGGCGTCCCGGGTGGCCACGGCGATGCGGTCGCGGCAGGCCGCGTCGAACGTGACCCCGAAGACGCGGGCCGCCTCGTCGACGCCCATCCCGGCCACGTTGACCAGGCTCCACGCCGGGAACTCCGAGTCGCCGTGCTCGCCCAGGATGTAGCCGTGGATGTTGCGCGGGTCGAGGCCGCCGAACTCCAGCGATAGCAGGTAGCGGAAGCGAGACGAGTCGAGCACCGTGCCGGAGCCGATGACGCGGGCCGCCGGGAACCCCGTGACCTCGCGCGCCACCAGGCTCATGACGTCGACCGGGTTGGCCACGACGAGCAGGATCGTGTCGGGCGAGTGCTGGGCGATCTGCCCGGCCGCGTCGCGCATGATCGCCGCGTTGCGGGAGATCAGGTCGAGCCGGGTCTCGCCGGGCTGCTGGTTGGTCCCCGCCGTGATGATGACGAGGTCCGACCCGGCCGTGTCCGGGTAGCCGCCCGCCCGGATGGCGGACACCTTGGCGAACGGCGCCCCGTGGGCGATGTCCATCGCCTCGCCCTCGGCCCGGTCACGGTTGACGTCGACCAGCACGATGTCGCTGGCAATCCCGCGCAGGACGAGGGTGTAGGCGATGGTCGCGCCGACGAACCCGGCGCCAACCACGGAAATCTTGATGGATGTCTGAGGCATGAGGGGGATCCTCTCGTGAGCTTGCCGGAACGCTAGCACGGCGCCGGTCCCGCTGCCGGTGTGGGACGGCCAAACCGGGGGCGCGGTTGACCGGCTGGCGGAGCCCCCCGGCGCGGCCCACCGGACCCCCCACACCTGTTCCACCCTGCGCCCCGCCAAGCATCTCCCCGCCACCTCGTTGCCAACGGTCTCCAGCCCGCCCGCGCCCGGAACGCCCAGCCCAGCACCACGGCTGGCCCGCGCCCGGCACGCCCAACGTGAGCTTGCCACCGCCTGACCGCACCATCCGGACCAACCGGCCACGGTTCTGTACGTGACCGCTGGCTGAGGCGCGGAGGGACGGCGTTCGCTCCGCCCGCAGCGCCGCCGCCGCCCCACTGGCGCACAGCGTGACGGTTCGGCGGCCGAGGACGGAGCGAACGCCGTGCCTTCGCGCCGGTCACCCACCCAATAGTCGCCCCCAATGGTCGCCCCCAATGGTCGCCCCCAATGGCCGACTCCACCGGCCAAGGCATCAGACGCCGCCGCCTGGGCTCGTTCCTCGCCAGGGCCGCGGCGTCCGACACCTTGGCCTGGGCTCGTTCCTCGCCAGGGCCGCGGCGTCCGACGCCTTGGCCTGGGCTGGGATGGCGTAACCTTGCCTGCGCACTGTTTACGGACGAAGGAGTCGCTATGCGCCTGCTCATCATGGGGCCGCCTGGGGCCGGGAAGGGGACCCAAGGGGCCCTCATCGCCGAGCACCTGGTCATCCCCGCCATCTCCACGGGGGCGATCTTCCGCTCCAACGTGGCCAACCAGACCGAGCTCGGCCAGGTCGTGGCCAAGATCATGGCGGAAGGCGGGCTTGTGCCCGACGAGGTCACGATCGCGATCGTGGCCGACCGCCTGGCCCAGCCGGACACGGCGCAGGGCTTCCTGCTCGACGGCTTCCCGCGGACCGTGGCCCAGGCGGAGGCGTTGGACGCGATCCTGGAGAAGCTCGGGACCCCGCTCGACACGGCCCTGTCGCTGACGGCGGACCCGGACGAGCTCGTCGCCCGGATGCTGAAGCGCGCGGAGATCGAACACCGCGCCGACGACAACGAGGCCACGATCCGCCAGCGTTTCGCCGTCTACCAGGAGGAGACCGCCCCGCTGCTCGACCTCTACCGCCGCCGCGGCCAGTTGACCGAGGTCAACGGCCTGGGCGACATCCCCGAGGTCACCGGCCGCATCCTGGAGGCGCTCGGCCGATGAGGCCCGTGCTTGAACTGAAGACCCCCGAGCAGCTCAAGACCATGCGCCGGGCAGGACTCGTCGTGGCCCACGCGTTGCGTGAGATGGCCGCGGCGGTCGCGCCCGGCGTGACGACGCAGGACCTCGACGCCATCGCGCGCGCGGTCCTCGCCCGCGAGGGGGCGGCGTCCAACTTCCTCGGCTACTCGCCGGGGTGGGGGATGCCGCCCTATCCGGCGACCGTCTGCACGTCGGTCAACGACACCGTCGTCCACGGCATCCCCGGCGACCGCGCCCTGGCCAGTGGCGACCTCGTGTCGATCGACTTCGGCGCCGTTGTCGACGGCTTCCACGGCGACGCCGCCGTCACGGTCGCCGCCGGCCAGGCGTCGCCCCAAGCCCAGAAGCTGTCGGACGTCACGCGGGAGGCCCTCTGGGCGGGCATCGGCGCCGCCCGGTTAGGCGGCCGGGTCGGCGACATCTCGGCCGCCGTCGAGCGGTCCATCCGCCAGCAGGGCCGCTACGGCATCATCCGCGACTACACGGGCCACGGCATCGGGACGGCCATGCACATGGACCCCGACGTGCCCAACTACGGCAAGCCGCGCAAGGGCCCGGTCATCGTGGAGGGGCTCTGCCTGGCCATCGAGCCGATGGTGACGTGGGGGAGCGCCAAGACGGCGGTCCTGGACGACGAGTGGACGATCGTCAGCCAGGACGGCAGTTGGGCGGCCCACTGGGAGCACTCGATCACGGTCACGCGGACCGGGCTCTGGGTGCTGACGGCCGAGGATGGCGGCGAGGCCGAGCTCAAGGCCCGCGGCCTGCCCTTCGGCCCGCTGGCCGACTGAGGGCCCGCCCCTACCCCAGCCGCTCCAGCACGGCGTAGGCCGTGGCGTCGTCGCAGACCAGGTCGGTCATCGTCTTCGCCCGCAGCGCGCCCAGCAGGGCGGCGGCCCGGCTCGGGTCCGCCACGACGCCGATCCGCATCGGGATGCGCTGCATCTCCTCCGGCGTCAGCCCCGTGGCCCGCGCGTTCAGCTCGATGTCCGCCCACGAGCCGTCCTCGCGCAGCAGGACCGTGTTGACGTCCCCCACGACCCCCTCCGCCGTCAGCGACGCGATGTCGGCGGGGTCGAGGTAGCCGGCCGAGTAGACGTGGCTGGCGACGCGCCCGTGGATGGCGCCGATGCCGAAGATGGCGAGGTCGATCCGGTTCTTGAACTCGATGACGGCCCGGACGGAGCGCTCCCGCCACATCGCGTCCTTGGTCGCCTTGTAGTCGAAAAACGCCGGCACGGGGAAGTGGATGACCCGCGCGTCGAAGGCCTCGCCCAGCGGCTGGAGGATCGAGCCGACGTAGAACGCGGCCGTGTCCTGGGGGTTGTTGCCCCCGTTCATCTGGACGATGTAGGCCTCGCGGAGGGGCCGCCGCTCCAGGTAGCGGACGGTGTTCGCCATCGTCACGCCCCACGCCGCCCCGATGTAGGCGCCGTCGTGGACGGACTCGGACAAGAGCGACGCGGCCAGGCGCGACACCCGTTCCAGCCGCACCCCCGTGGCCGCCGCATCGCCGACCGTCGCCAGGTGGACCGTCACGCCGAACGTGTCGGACAGCGTCCGGGCCGCCGGCGAGCGTGACCCCACTTCGGAGGCCAGCGAAATCCGGACGATGCCGGTCCGCCGGGCCTCGGCCAGGAGCCGTGAGACCGACGAGCGGGACACCTGGAGGTGGCGGGCGATCGACTCCATGGTCTCGTTGTGGACGTAGTAGCGGACCGCCGCCTCGTACATTTCTTCATAGCGCGCGTGCATCGTGACCTTCCCGTCGTGCACATTTGACCAATGTCTAGCGCACCCGTGGCCGTGCCCGCAAGATTGAGTCCAGAACCGTGACGGTTCTCCAGGGATCCGGATCGACGGCTGGCGCGCCCCCATTTGGGCGTGGCGAGCCCCGGTCCCACAAGGCGGTGGATAGATTGATCCTTCACATCGGTCGCTCCGCCGACGGGGGTCCGAACACTTGTGGAGTCCGGCCACGGAGCTTAACCACCATGACGTCAAGGCTGACGTCAGAAAGTGAGGAACAATGCCTCTGGAAACAACCTTGGGGCAAATCTTTGCCTCGGAGTTCATGGGCACGGCGATGCTGTTGCTCTTGGGCGCCGGCGTCTGCTGCGCCGTCTCGTTCAATGGCAGCAAGGCGAAAGACTCCGGCTGGCTAGTCATAGCCTTCGGCTGGGGTTTTGCGGTCTTCGCCGGCGTGCTCGTGGCCTTCCAGTCCGGCGGCCACCTGAACCCGGCCGTCACGATCGGCCTCATCTGCGCGGGCAAGACGCTGCTGGCCGGCACGAGCAACGCGCTGGCGGCGCTCGTCTACATCGTGGCCCAGTTCTTGGGCGCGTTCGTCGGCGCGGCGCTGGCCTGGCTGGCGTACAAGAAGCAGTTCGACGCGGACCAGCCCGAGGGCTCGAAGCTCGGCGTCTTCTCGACCGGCCCGGCCCTCAAGTCGACCGCCTGGAACCTCGTCACCGAGCTCATCGCCACGTTCGTCCTGGTCTTCGTCGTCCTGATCAGCGGCTACCAGGGCAACTCCGGCGACCTCGGCTGGCTCAACGCCCTCGGCGTGGCCTTCCTGATCGTCGCGATCGGCGTGTCGCTGGGCGGCCCGACCGGCTATGCCATCAACCCCGCCCGTGACCTGGGCCCCCGCCTGTGGCACGCGGTTATGCCGGCCCCCAACAAGGGCAGCTCGGACTGGGGCTACTCCTGGATCCCGGTCGTCGGCCCGCTCCTCGGCGGCATCATCGCCGGCCTGCTCTACCACGTCGTGAAGGGTATCTTCCCCGTCTAGCGCGGTCCTGACCACGGGTGGCGCCGCCCCTGGCGGCGGCGCCACTCACCACCATCCCCACCACCCACAACCACACCCCATGGCGCGCGGGGGGCGGCCCGCCGCGGCGGGCCCGGACGCGCCGCACCTCATCAACCAAGTCCAACCCAATGACGTGGAGGCACAACACCTAATGGCTGACAAGTACATTCTCGCGATCGACTCCGGCACGACCAGTTCCCGGGCGATCGTCTTCGACCACTCCGGCCTGCCCAAGGGCAGCCACCAGCTCGAGCACGAGCAGATCTTCCCCCAGGCCGGCTGGGTCGAGCATGACCCGAAGGAAATCTGGACCCGCACGATCCAGGTCATCGACGGCGCTCTGATCGCGGCCGGCGTGACGAAGGACGACATCGCCGCGATCGGCATCACGAACCAGCGCGAGACCACGGTCGTCTGGGACAAGACGACCGGCGAGCCGGTCTACAACGCGATCGTGTGGCAGGACACGCGCACCCAGAAGATCGTCGACGAGCTGGGCGGCGGCGACCAGGACAAGTACCGTTCGCGCGTCGGCCTGCCGCTGGCGACCTACTTCTGCGGCCCCAAGGTCAAGTGGATCCTCGAGAACGTCGAGGGTACGCGGGCCCGGGCCGAGGCGGGCGACCTGCTCATGGGCACGATCGACTCCTGGCTCATCTGGAACCTGACCGGCGGCGTCGACGGCGGCGTGCACATCACGGACGTGACGAATGCGTCCCGCACGATGCTGATGGACTTCTCGACGCTCCAGTGGGATCTCTCCATCGCCGCCGACATGACGATTCCGCCGTCGATGCTGCCGACGATCGTCTCCAGCTCCCAGGTGTACGGCGAGGCCAAGACCCCGTCCGTGGCCGGCATCCCCATCGCCGGCGACCTGGGCGACCAGCAGGCGGCCACGTTCGGCCAGGCCTGCTTCGAGATCGGCGAGGCCAAGAACACGTACGGGACCGGCTGCTTCATGCTGATGAACACGGGCACGACCCCCGTGCTCTCGAAGAACGGCCTGCTCACGACGCTGTGCTACAAGATCGGCGACCGGCCGGCCGTGTACGCCCTCGAAGGCTCGATCGCCGTTACGGGGTCGCTCATCCAGTGGCTGCGCGACAACCTGAAGATCATCGAGACGTCGCCCGACGTCGAGGCCCTCGCTCTGTCGGTCGCGGACAATGGCGGCGCCTACTTCGTCCCGGCGTTCTCGGGCCTGTTCGCGCCGTACTGGCGCGGCGACGCCCGCGGCGCCATCGTCGGGCTCACCCGCTTCGTCAACCGCGGCCACCTGGCCCGCGCGGCCCTGGAGGCCACGGCCTACCAGACCCGCGAGGTCCTCGACGCCATGGAAGCCGACTCGGGCGCCAAGCTGGCCGGCCTCAAGGTCGACGGCGGCATGACGGCCAACGAGACGCTCATGCAGTTCCAGGCCGACCAGGTCGGCGTGCCGGTCATCCTGCCGGTCGTCCCGGAGACCACGGCCCTCGGCGCCGCCTACGCGGCCGGCATCGCCGTCGGCTACTGGGAGGGCGAGGGCGATGTCATCGCCAACTGGGCCGAGGCCAAGCGCTGGACGCCGGCGATGGACAAGGCCGAGGCGGACCGCCTGTACCGCAACTGGAAGAAGGCCGTGACGAAGACCTTCGACTGGATGGACGACGACGTCAAGGAGTGAGGCTTAGCCTCGCCCCCGCGCTGGGCGGCCGGCCACTCGGGAGGCCGGCCGCCCAACTTTGCGTGGCCCCGGCCCCGCGGGCGTCACGCGGGCCGCGGCCGGCCCAGATTGTCTCAATCTCAAGGTGTGAAGCGTTTGCGTTGTGTGGTAACGTCTCCCGCAGATGCCCCTCTGTGGGCGGCTGAACACTTGAGTTACTAGAGAAAGAGCGGGCAACTCATGAAGAGACTCTCCCGTGTGTTCCTCGCGGCGGCGATCCTGGCCGGCGGTGTCTTCGCGGCTGTGAGCGCCCCCAGCGCTTCCGCGGAGGACCTGGGCTATAACGGCGTCGCCACGGTGAAGACGTCAGCCTCCGAAGCCACTCCCGGCCAGTCCCTGACCTTGAACCTGACCGGTTTCGGCGCCGCCGAGACCGTCAAGGTGTCCTTCCACTCCGACCCGGTCGACCTCCAGTCGGCGGTCACGGACTCCAAGGGCGAGGCCCAGGTGACCGTGGCCATCCCGGCCGACGCCGAGCCGGGCGCGCATACGATCGTGGCCGTGGGCCAGCGGAGCGGGCGGATCGCGACGTTCCCGATCACGATCAAGGCCGCCGGCGCCAGCGCGACCCCGTCGCCCAGCGCGTCCTCGACCTCGACGGCGAGCTCGACGGCCAAGGCCAGCTCGAACGGCGTCCCGACCGGTAACACGGGCGCCCCGGTCAACGACGGTCTCCCGCTGCTCCCGATCGGCCTCGGCGCCCTCCTCGTGGTGGCGGTCGCGGCGGTCGCGTACCGGCGCGTGACGACCCACTGAGCTAACGGCTAGACCTCAGCAATGGCCTCCGCAGACTGCGGAGGCCATCTGAGGTTGTGGTGACTTATGGTAAGCAAGAAGACGGTCAAGTGGGCGTGGCGGGGACTCCTCGGGGTCCTCGCCGTGATCATCGTGACGTCCGTCGCCTGGCTCCTCCGCCCTGCCCAGTACGGCCCTGACGGGCAGGCCGAGGTCGCCTTCACCCCGCCGCCCATCCCCAGCGTGGCGCCGTCCTACGAGATCCCCCACCCGACGGTCGAACCGTCGGAAGACCTGTCCGGGGCGGCGTCGGCCGGCCTCCACCTGACCATCCCCGCCATCGGCGTCGACGCCGACGTCTACCCCTACACGCCCGAGGTGGCCGCCCAGGGGACCTGGGTCGATGGCACCTCCTGCTATTCCGGCGGCACCATCATCTGCGTCAACCCGCCGAGCATGAGCACGGTGTCCCAGCAGATCGGCGGCGTCGCGGGCGTCAGCTTCGGTGACAACCCCGGCCTCGACTCCCAGGGCACGGTCTACTTCTTCGGCCACGCGGGCGCCCGGACCGGCGCGGCCGTGTTCGACTACCTGTCGAGTCTGAAACCGGGCGACACGGCCGAGGTCACGACCGCCAACGGCATCCTGACCTACGTCGTCGACGAGGTCATCAACATGCCCAAGTCCGACTACGCCACCTCCGCCATCGCCTCCGACCAGGTGCCCGGCCGGCTCCTGCTCATCTCGTGCGACCAGAACGGCCCCGCCTACGCGAATGGCTACGCGACGAATAACATCATCGCCGTGTTGCATGTGGAGAGTGCCCGTGAGCTCGGCTAGCCCCTCGGTCTCGGCTTGGTCTCCCTCCAGCCCCTCAGTTCCCCGCCCCCGCGACGCCACCCTCCTCCTGGATCCCCGCGACGTCGTGACGACGCCGGGCGGGGACAGCGGCGACGGCGGCAACACCGGTGATTCCGGCGCCGGTCGAGCCCCAGGCCGCCGGTCGGCCGGCCGCATCGCCCTGCTCGTGGCCAAGATCATCGGCACGGTCGTCCTGGCCGTCGTGGCGCTGGCCGCGGCCGACGCGGCGTATCTGGGCCAGCGGGTCCAGCGGGAGAAGGTCACGGCCACCGTGGCCGTGTCGTCGGCCACCAGCGAGACGTGGGTCATCGTCGGCGCCGACGACAAGCCCGTCATGGACCCCGACACGGGCCTCGACCTGGGCATCGGCAACCGGGCCGACGTCGTCATCGTCGTCCAGGTGCCGTTCGACGGGTCCGATGCCAAGATCCTCGCCATCCCGCGCGACGTCACGGTGCGCTACGACGCTGAGGGCCACATGGAGCGCCTGACGCTTCGCCTCAAGCCCGGCGCCAGCGCGCTGGCCACGACGCTCTGCGAGGGCCTGGGCATTCCCGTCGACCACCTCATCCAGGTCACGATCACCGGGCTTGTCGCCATGGTCGACACGTTGGGCGGCATCGAGGTCGACGTCGAGCGGCCCATCCGCGAGCTCGACTACGGCGGCTCGGGGGCGATCCGGTTCGAGATCCCCGAGGCCGGTCCGCAGCTCCTCGACGGCAACCAGGCGTTCGGTCTGGTCCGCGCCCGCCAGCCGCAGTACCTGGAGAACGGCGAGTGGGTCGCCGTCAGCGCGGCCGAGGGCAACGAGGCGCGCGAGAAGTCGGCCAAGATCGTCATCGACGCGTTCATCGCGCGGGTCAAGTCGATGGTGGCCCACCCGTGGACCCTGCAGCAGGCCGCCCTGGCCGGCACGGCCGAGGTCACGCTGGACGAGGGCACGACCCTGTTCGACGTGGCCGGCCTGGCCCTGCGCATGAACGGCGACATGACGCCCCTGCCCGTGGCCACGATGGACCAGGAGGACATGGCCTGGACCAGCTTCCTGGACGACGAGTCGCTAGCAGTGTTGGCCACGTACGGCTACTACCCCGGCGGTTGCCAGGTCGCGCGCTAGGCGGCCCGACGCCTCGGCCTCCTAGCCGAGGCTCAACAACCCGTTCTTCAGCTCGACCGTCAGCGTCAGCGTCGGGGCGCCGGGCAGCGGCGTGTTGGCGTTGCGGCCGACCAGGTGGGTGCCCGTGCGGCGTTCCTGCCCCGCCAGGAACGCGCCGCGGGCGACGGACCAGGCCACGACCCAGTTCTGGTTGGCCGGGAGGCTGAGGCGCAGGGCGCCGGAGCCGCAGTGGACCGACAGGGCCGCGTCCGCCGTGACCGGCACAGCCGTGAAGTCCAGGGCCAGGTCGCCGTACTTCGTCGTGACCGACACGGGGAGCTCGTCGACGGTGGCGAACTTGAGCGCGTGGTGGCCGCTCTCGACCTCGATGGCCTCGCCGGCGACGGGCCCGGGGTCGCCCGAGAAGCGGGCCTTGACCTTGGCCGTCGCGCCGGGGAGCTTCTCGCTGACGATCGTGATGGCGCCGCGGGCGAGAAGGACGGCGAGCGTGCCGGTGACGAGGCGGCTGGTGAGCGACATGGGGACTCCTAAGCTAGGGCCTGTGGAGGATCAGTCTGTGCAGCCCAAGCGTATCGTGCTGGCCGCCCCGCGCGGCTACTGCGCGGGCGTCGACCGCGCCATCGCCACGGTCGAGAAGGCCCTGGCCGCGTTCGGCCCGCCGGTCTACGTCCGCAAGGAGATCGTCCACAACTTCCACGTCGTCGAGACGCTGCGCGCCCAGGGCGCGGTCTTCGTGGACGAGCTGGCCGAGGTCCCGGCGGGCGCCCGCGTCGTGTTCTCCGCCCACGGCGTCTCCCCGGCCGTCCGCGCCGAGGCCGCCGCCCGCGGGCTCCGCACGATCGACGCCACCTGCCCCCTCGTGACGAAGGTCCACCACGAGGCCACCCGCCTGGCCGGCGCCGGCCTCTCCGTCCTCCTCATCGGCCACGCCGGCCACGAGGAGGTCGAGGGCACGATGGGCGAGGCGCCGGACGCCATGCAGCTCATCGAGCATCCGGCCGACGTCGACCGGGTCGACGTCCCCGACCCGGCCCGCGTCGCCTGGCTGTCCCAGACGACGCTGTCCGTCGACGAGACCCAGGAGACCGTGGCGCGGCTGCGCGCCCGCTTCCCCGAGCTGGTCGACCCGCCGTCGGACGACATCTGCTACGCCACCCAGAACCGCCAGCAGGCGGTCAAGGCGATCGCGCCGGACTGCGACCTCGTCATCGTCGTCGGCTCGCGCAACTCCTCCAACTCGGTGCGGTTGGTCGAGGTCGCCGTCGAGGCCGGGGCCGCGCGGGCCGAGCGCGTCGACGCCGCCGCCGAGATCGACCCGGCGTGGCTGGACGGCGTCACGACCGTGGGCGTGACCTCCGGCGCGTCCGTGCCGGACGAGCTGGTCCAGGACGTCGTGGCGGCGCTGAAGGACGCGGGCTTCGGCGGCGTCACGTGCGAGCCCATCGTGGAGGAAACGCTGACCTTCGCGCTGCCACCGGAACTGAGAAGGGCGTTGGGCGACTAGGCTTGTGGCCATGCTTGAAGTCCACGGGCTGTCCCGTCGGTTCGGCAGCCTCCAGGCCCTTGACCAGGTCTCCTTCGCCGTGCCGTCGGGCGGGCTGACCGGGTTCATCGGGGGGAACGGCGCCGGCAAGACCACCACGATGCGAATCATCATGGGCGTCCTCGTCCCCGACGCGGGGACGGTCACGTTCAACGGCCAACCGGTCACACGGGCGGTCTCCAGCGCGTTCGGCTACATGCCCGAGGAGCGCGGCCTGTACCCGAAGATGAAGGTGGCCGAGCAGATCGCCTACCTGGCCACGCTCCACGGCATCCCTGCCGTCGCCGCCAAGGCCCGCGCCGCCCAGCTCCTGACCCGCCTCGGCCTGGGCGAGCGGCTGACCGACCAGGTCGAGAAGCTCTCGCTCGGCAACCAGCAGCGGGCCCAGATCGCGGCGGCGCTGGCGGGCGACCCCAGCCTCCTCGTCCTCGACGAGCCGTTCTCCGGCCTCGACCCGCTGGCCGTCGACACGGTCGGCGCGATCCTCCACGAGTACGTCGAGCGCGGCATCCCCTGCGTCTTCTCGTCCCACCAGCTCGACCTGGTCGAGCGGCTGTGCGACCACCTCGTCATCATCGCCCACGGCCAGGTCCGCGCCGCCGGGACCCGCGACGAGCTCCTGAAGGCCCACGCGGGCCACCGCTGGGAGATCGCCGGGCCGGCCGGCGACTGGCTGGCGCGCCAGCCCGGCGTGGCGGCGGTCGAACCCGTCGGCGGCGAAGCCGCCGAGGCCGCCGGGGCCGCCACCTGGCGGTTCACCGCCGAGGCGCCGGACGAGGCCCAGGCCCAGGCGACCGCCCAGGCCGTCCTCCAGGCCGCGCTGGCCGCAGGGCCGGTGCGGGCCTTCGGGCCGTGGCGGCCCAGCCTCGTGGAGGTCTTCCGCGAGGTCATCGTCGACGAGGCCCCGAAGGAGGTCCGGGCATGAGAGCCACCACCCCCGCCCCCGAGCGCCGGGCGCTCAACTCGTTCGCGCTGGCCTGGCTGGTCGCCCTCCGCGAGATCCGCGAACAGGTCAAGTCGAGGTCGTTCATCATCTCGACGGCGATCTTCGTCGTCACGGTCGTGGCCGGCATCTGCCTCCCGCAGCTCATCGGCGGCGACGGCGACGAGCCCCCGGCCGAGCCGGTCAAGGTCGCCGTCGCGGCCGGGGTGACACTGCCCGACACCCTGGGCGACCCGGCCTGGTTCACGATCACCCCGGCCGACTCCGCCGAGGCCGCCACGGCGCTCGTGGCGGACGGCACGGTCGACGCGGCCCTCGTGCCGGCCCCGGCCACGCCCGTCAGCCCCGCCTTCGCCGTCGTGGCCGACCAGGAGGCGGACGGCACTCTAATGGGCGCGCTGACCTCGACCCCGAACGTGACGCTGCTCGACCCGTCGCCGTTCGGCGGCGCGCCCATGGGCTACATCCTGTCGCTCGCCTTCGGCCTGCTGTTCATGATGGTGGCGATGATCTTCGGCCAGACCATCGCCATGAACACGGTCATCGAGAAGCAGACCCGCATCGTCGAGATCCTCCTGGCCGCCGTGCCCGACCGGGCGCTCCTCGGCGGCAAGGTCCTCGGCAACTCCATCCTCGCGCTCGGCGAGACCGTCGTCATCGCGGGCGCGGCCCTCGTGACCCTGAAAGCGACGGGGCAGGACACGATCTTCGGGATGTTGTCGGCCCCGCTGCTCTGGTACGTCGTGTTCTTCGTCACCGGCTTCATCATGCTGGCCTCGCTCTACGCGGGCCTGGCCTCGCTGGTCAGCCGGATCGAGGACATCGGCAACGCCGTCATGCCGATCACGCTCGTCGTCATGCTGCCGTACGTCCTGCCGCTGATCCTGTCGGACAACGACGCGGCCATGCGGGTCCTGAGCTACATCCCGATCATCTCAACGGTCGTCATGCCCATCCGCCAGATCCTCGGCACGGCCCAGTGGTGGGAGGCGATCGTGGCGCTGGCCATCCTCGTCCTGGCCACGTTCGGCGCCATCCTGGCCGGCGCGCGGATCTACTCGCGGGCGCTGCTCCAGACCGGCCGCAAACTGAAATTGAGGGAGGCCCTGACGGCCCGCTGACCGTCGTCGGCGGCGGCCGCGCCAACCCGTCTGGCCCCGCCATTCCGGGGAACGGCCGAATGGAGTATTGTGTTCGCCAACGCCACCAATTGAACAACCTCCCGAGGACTTCCCCACATCTTCCTCCAACCCTCGTGGACGGCCTGTGCAGGGCATGGAGGTCCTCTGCACGGACCGCCGTCAGGCCCCCAACACGGAGGGGCCACATCCTTCGGGGTACGTCGCCGCCTGTACCCGGGGGGATTGCGGGGGCAACCTCGCCAGCTCCGGCCGCACTATCCAGTGCGGCCGGAGCTGTCTTTGCGGGGCCCCGCCGATTTGGGCCGGGCCGCGCGGTCGCGTATGATGCCTCCTTGGGTTTCGCCTGGTTCCAGGCGTGCCCGGAAGCATTCCAACCGATTGGGAGGTTATGGCGAAGAAGGAAGGCGCCCTCGAACTCGAGGGGACCGTCGTGGAAGCCCTGCCGAACGCGATGTTCCGCGTCGAGTTGGCGAACGGCCACAAGGTCCTGGCCACGATCAGCGGCAAGATGCGGCAGCACTACATCCGCATCCTGCCCAGCGACCGGGTCGTCGTCGAACTGTCCGCCTACGACCTCACCCGCGGCCGGATCGTCTACCGCCACAAGTAACCACCGACGCCAGAAAGGAAGGCCACCTGATGAAGGTCCAGCCGTCAGTCAAGCGGAT
>JAISTC010000163.1 GCA_031272805.1 Propionibacteriaceae bacterium | reverse complement strand
AGGACGTTCGTCTCCGACGAGTCGTCCGTGTACTGCCGCCGGGCGATGAAGCTCAAGACGACGTCACGCCGTTGGTACAGCCGCCGCCCGATGATGTAGCGGTTGAGCGTCGGCCGCTCCCGCAGGATCCGGACGAGCGCCAGCAGGACGGCCTGGAAGACCGTCAGGTCGCCGGGGTGGGCCCCGACGTACGCCAGCAGGGGCTCCGCGTCGACGGTCATCGGGTAGTAGGCGATCGACTCGTTCCGCCCCTTCATGATGTACGGGAAGATGGCGTTGAAGTCGTATGGCAGCGCGACGCGGTCGGCGTCGTGGCGGCCCCGCAGGTGGGCGGGCATGTGACCTCCTGAGATGCCCAGAGACGGCGGCTCACGCGGGTCGGGGGAGGCCGGCCGATGGGGTGAGCCGGGGAGAACAGTCCCGCCCCGCACAATACCGCGTCACGGACGTCACGCGCGGGGCCGGGTTCAGCCTTGTCCGAGGAGCTTCTGGAGATCCGGCGGCAGTTGGAAGTCGCCCATCGCCTTCTGGAGGTCCTCGACGCTGGGCGAGGGCCCCGTGACGCCGAACGCCGCCGCCGGATCGACGGTCACGGTCTCCGCCGGCGACTCCGCCACGACGCCCGCGCGCTTGGCCGGGTTGCCCGACACTTTCTGGCCCTTCTTCTTCCTGGCCTGGGCCTGCTGCTTGGGCTTGCCCAGGCCGCGCGGCATCGCGCCGGCCGGCAGCCCGGGCATCCCGCCGAGCCCGCCCATCATGCCGCCCATCTGCTTCATCATCTTGCGGGCCTCGGTAAACCGGTTGACCAGCCCGTTGACCTCCGACACCTCGACCCCCGCGCCCTTGGCGATCCGCGCCCGGCGTGACCCGTTGAGGATCGAGACGTCGGCCCGCTCGGCGGGCGTCATCGAGTAGATGATGGCCTCGACGCGGTCGATGTCCCGCTCGTCGATGTTCTCCAATTGCTCGCGCATCTGGCCCATGCCCGGCAGCATCCCCATGATCTTGGCCAGCGGGCCCATCTTGCGCATGGCCTGCATCTGGTTGAGGAAGTCCTGGAGCCCGAACTCGCCGCCGCCGAGGAGCGACGTCGCCGCCTTGGCCGCCTGCTCGGCGTCGAAGTGCTGCTGCGCCTGCTCGATCAGGGTCAGGATGTCGCCCATGTCGAGGATGCGCCCGGCCATGCGGTCCGGGTGGAACTGCTCGAAGTCGGCCAGCTTCTCGCCGGTCGACGCGAACATGATCGGCTCGCCCGTGACACGGGCCACGCTGAGCGCCGCGCCGCCGCGCGCGTCGCCGTCGAGCTTGGTCAGGACCACGCCGGTAAAGCCGACCTTCTCCTGGAAGGAGTTGGCGGTCGTGACGGCGTCCTGGCCGATCATCGCGTCGACCACGAACAGGGTCTCGTCGGGTTCGACGGCGGCCTTGATGTCGGCCGCCTGGCGCAGCATCTCCTCGTCGACGCCGAGCCGGCCGGCCGTGTCGACGATGACGATGTCGTGGAGGTGGTGTTCGGCCACGCGGACCGAGTCACGCGCCACCTGAACCGGGTCGCCGACGCCGTTGCCGGGCTGGGGGGCGTAGACGGCGACGCCGGCCTGTTGGCCGACGACGCGCAACTGCGTCACGGCGTTCGGGCGCTGCAGGTCCGCGGCGACCAGGAGCGGGGTGTGGCCCTGGCCGCGCAGCCAGAGTCCCAGCTTGCCGGCCAGGGTCGTCTTGCCGGAGCCCTGGAGGCCGGCCAGCATGATGACGGTCGGGGGCTTCTTGGCGAAGCGGAGCTGCCGGGTCTCGCCGCCCAGGATGGCGATGAGTTCCTCGTGGACGATCTTGACGATCTGCTGGCCGGGGTTCAAGGCCTGGGAGAGGTCCGCGGCGCGGCACTGCTCGCGCACGTCCGCGATGAAGCCCTTGACGACCTCGACGTTGACGTCGGCCTCCAACAGGGCAATCCGGATTTCCCGCAGGGTCTTGTCGATGTCCTGCTCCGACAACCGGGTCTTGCCGCGCAGCGACCGGAAAGCCTGGCTCAGGCGATCTTGCAGAGAGTCAAACACAGGAGAAGGTTACTCGACCACCGCGCCCCCCGCCCGGGCCCCTTTGTCATCCCGACGAACGTCGGGATCCTTGACCTGAGGCGGTCGACGGCCGAACCGAAAGATCCCGGCTTTCGCCGGGATGACAAAGGGGCCCGCCGCTCTGGCTTCTCTGAGTGTTGTCTGCGAAACGCCTGGCTAGTGTCCCCGCCATGAACCTGATCGCGACGCCGAACCGCCCCACTTACCCCCACTTACCCCGCGCCTCATCCGTGGTTATGCTGAATACATCCGCGCAATCACAAGGAAGGTGATGCCCATGGAAACACTCAGCCAAGCCCAAGTCGACACAGTAGTCCTCACGATGGCCGATGTGGCGATCCAGAATGAAGCCCATTTCTCGGAACTCGACGGCGTCATGGGGGATGCCGATTTCGGCGTCTCGCTGGCCGCCGGGTTCAAGGTCGTGAAGGCCAACTGGGCCTCCTTCGACCACTCCTCGATCGGCAGCGCCCTACTCGACGTCAGCAAGGCCATCACGGCCAACACCGGCGGCACCTCCGGACCCGTCTGGGGCACGCTGTTCATGCGCACCGGCCTGGCGTTCCGCGGCCGGACCGAACTGACCCTGACCGACATCGTGACCGGATTGCGCAGCGCCATCGAGGGCATCATGAAGCGGGGCGGCGCGCAACTCGGCGACAAGACCTTGGTGGACGCGCTCGACGCCATCGCCACATCCCTGGCCGACTCCGACGCCTCCGGCCAGGGCACCTTGCTGGCGGCCTTCGCCAAGGCCGCCGACGCCGCCTACGCCATGCGCGAAACCTCGAAGGGCTGGATCGCCAAGCGCGGCCGCCAGGCCAACACGGGCGAACGCAGCATCGACACCTACGACCCCGGCATCGTCGCCGTGGGCGACATGGCCCAAGCCATTGTCACGGCGCTCAGCGCCTAGCCTCCGAAAAACACAACAGATCTAAACAAGGAGCAATAACCCATGAAAAAGTTCGTTGACGACCCCGCTTTGTTCGTCCACGACATGTTTGAAGGCATCTACCTCGCCAATCAGGACACCCTGGAATGGGTGCCGGAATACAACATCCTTTACCGCAAGAACATGCCCCAAGACAAGGTTCTGATCATGCAGGGCTCCGGCTCCGGCCACGAGCCGGCCCACAGCATGATCGTCGGGCAGGGGATGCTCGACGCCTGCTGCCCCGGCAACGTCTTCGCCGCCCCGCCGATGGACTACGTCCTCGAGTGCACGAAGATCCTGGCCCGGACGCCGAACAAGGGCATCCTCCACCTGATCAACAACTACACGGGCGACCGGATGGCCTGGGACATGGGCAAGGAGATGGCCGAGGCGGAGCTGCCCGACCAGGAGATCGGCGTCGTCATCGTCAACGACGACGTCGCCGTCCAGGACAGCCTCTACACGGTCGGCCGGCGCGGCGTCGCCGGCAACTTCTTCGTCATCAAGGCCTGCGCCGCGGCCGCCGAGCAGGGCAAGTCCCTGGCCGAGGTCGTGGCCGTGGGCGAGAAGGTCAACGGCTGGATCCGCTCGATGGGCATCGCGCTGTCGAGTTGCACGCCGCCGGCCAAGGGCACGCCGATCTTCGAGATCGGCGACGACGAGATCGAAGTCGGCGTCGGCATCCACGGCGAGCCCGGCCGGCGCCGGGACAAGATCCGCCCCGCCTCCGACATCATGGACGAGGTCTTCACGGCCGTCGCCAACGACCTGCCGTACGAGGCGGGCGACCGTGTCGCCGTCATGATCAACGGCCTCGGCGGCACGCCGATCTCCGAGCTGTACCTCCTGTACGGCCTGGCGGCCAAGCGGTGCGCCGAGCGTGGCCTGGTCATCGCCAAGAACTACGTCGGCGAATACTGCACCTCGCTCGAGATGCAGGGCTTCTCGCTGACGCTGTGCAAGCTGGACGAGGAGATCGAAGGCTATCTGAACGCCCCGGCGGCCATCCCGATCCGGGTCTTCTGAGCCACCAAGCGGCCGGGGCGTCCGCCAACACCGGGGACGCCCCGGTCCCGCCTGGCCTGGCACACCGCGTGACCCTCTGTCATGGGAGGGTCACGCGCACCGCTGCACCACTTGTACCACCAGTCCCAACGAAGGGATTCCCATGAGCACTGTCAACTACCCCGCCAACGACCTGCGCCGGGCGGGGGTGAGCTTTCCGCTGTCGGCCCTCGGGGCCGACGCCGTCACGGGCCAGGAGGAGGCCGTGGCGCGCGTGGCGGACGCCTACATCGACTTCCCCTATTTCGCCTTCCTCCAGCCCCTGGTCAGGTACGTGGGCGTCACCCCGCGGTTCCTCGACGTCCTCCGGACCTTCCCCACCCCCGCGGGCCACACCCCGCCCGGCTTCCGCCTCGCCACGGAGCTGAAGGCCGGGGGCCTGCTCGAAGTCGACCTCGTCCGTGACATCTCCTACGGCGCCGACGGTCTCCGCCGCCCCACCACGCTGGTCTTCTCGGCGGACACCGCCAACCCCTACGAGGTCGCGCCGATCGCCCCGCTGCTCGGCAACCTGACCTGCAACCCCGGCATCGTCTACGACCTGTTCATCAACAACCCCAAGGCCAACGTCGGGCACAAGTTCGAGACCCGCGAGGAGGTCATGGCCGAGCTCGGCCGCATCCTCGGCCCGGGCTGCGACATCTCGGTCGAGTTGAACAACCCGTTCGACGCGGACTTCGGCCGCATCCTGGAGGAGGCCGAGGCGTTCCGCGAGATGCTGACCGAATACCGCGTGGTCATCAAGGTGCCGCACACGGGCCCGGTCAACGCCGCCAACGTCGGCCAATTGCTGGCGGGCGACAAGCGGCTCGCGGTCCGCTACGACGAGCCGGCCACGGCCGACGCGCTGCGCGGCCACAACCTCGCCCTGAGGCTCCGCGACCACGGCTTCCGCATCAACTTCACGCTCATGTTCGAGCCCTGGCAGACCGCCCTGGCGCTCCAGGCCAAACCGGCGTTCATCAACAGCTTCGTCCGCCACCGGGCCAAGCACTCGGCCGAGTTCCGCCGCCGGATCGACGCCCACGAGGCGGGCGACGGGCAGGCCCTGACCCAGTTGCGCGACTACATGCTGGCCAACGACTACCTCGCGGCGGGCGAGGCGGACCGCCCCTTGGCGGACTGCCTCAAGCTGGCGCGCGACTTCGTGGCCTACCGGCACTTCGACGACCCGTTCGGCGCCGACGGCCTCGACGGCCTCCGCCGCAACCTCCGCTGGCTGCGCCAGTCGAACCTGCCCGACACGCGGTTGATCGTCTGTTCGATGGAGGGCGAGTACAACTACCCGGACATCGACAACGTGCTCAGCGACCCCGAGTTCGCGGACATGATCGGCCGAGTCGTGCTGACCGCCGAACCCGGCTACCTGGCGCGCTTCACGTCCAGCCCGCAGGTCGTGTCGTACCAGCGCCGCTTCATGAACGCCGCCGCCACGGCCGCTGTGACCAGCTAGGGCCCAGGCAGGTGAACGCCGGCCGCCGCGTGGGCCCACCGCCGGCGGCTATCCTGAGGAGCCCATGACACCAGGAGGCGGCGTGAACGAGGCGGCCATGTCCTACCTCAGGCGGGACCCCGGGTTCTACATGGACATGCTCACGATCATGACGCGTCGCACGGCCGTCGACGTCGTGGCGGACGATACCGGCGTGGTCCTGCGCGACGCCGTGTCCGGGGCGTGGTTCCTGGCCGCGGAGACCGCCGCCCGCGCCTCCGACCTGCTGTCGGCCGTCCACGACGTCAGCCACATCATCGTCCACCAGGCCGCCGCGCTCCCCCTTGTAGCCGAGCGTTTCGGCTGCACCCGCCAGACCTCCTGCCGGCAATCCGTGTTCTTCGGACCGGACATCGCGGTCCGGCCCGCGCCCGGGGTCACGCTGGCGCCGCTCGGGCCGGAATGGGCGCCGGTAGTGGCGGAGACGTACTCGTTGGGGCTGGGGCTGGACTGGGCCCTGGACCGGCTGGCCGCCGGCGTCATGGTCGGGGCGTTCGCCGAGGGCCAACTGGCGGGGTTCGCCGGCGAGCACCCCGAAGGCTCGATGGGCGCCCTGGAGGTCCTGCCGGGGTTCCGGCGGCGCGGCATCGCCGAGCACCTGACGACGTTCATCGCCCACCGGATGCTGGCCGACGGCCGGACCCCGTTCGACCAGATCATCGACGGCAACACCGCCTCGGCAGCCCTGCAACGCAAGTTGGGCTTCTCTATCTCAACGCACCACCTGTGGTGGACGTCACGGCCCGGGAGGCGCGGCTGACGGCCGCTGGGACGCCGTCACGAAGCGGGGGCGGCCTGCCAGGTCCTGGTGGTCGGCCACGTCCGTGAAACCGGCCGCGCGGAAGATGGCGGGCGCCGTCACGCCGTGCGTGTCGTCGTGCTCGCACGCCACCACCCCGCCCGGGCGCAGCAGCCGCGCGGCCACGGCCGCTACAACTTTGATGGCGTCCAGGCCGTCCGGCCCGGCCACCAGCGCCTCCTTCGGGTCGGCGTCCCGCACGTCGGCGGGCAATTCCGCCCAGGTCGCCTCCGGCACGTAGGGCGGATTGGCCACGACCACGTCCACCCGGGAGTCGAGGCAGTCCAGCGCCGTGGCCATGTCCCCGGCCACGACCGTGACCGCGGTCTCGGCCAGGTTGCGCCGCAGGTACGGCAGCGCGTCGGACGACCGCTCGACCGCCCACTGCTGCAAGCCCGGCCACTCTGTGGCCAGGGCCAGCGACACCGCCCCCGACCCGGCGCACAACTCGACCACCCGCGGCGCCCGGCCCCACGACTC
>JAISTC010000142.1 GCA_031272805.1 Propionibacteriaceae bacterium | reverse complement strand
GGCATGAGCCTGGCCACGGCCGACCCGGTCCACACCTGGGGCGGCCACTGGGGCGGCGCCGCCATCATGGCGGGCTACGCCGCCGTCATCCTGGCCGCCGCCACCGTCAACCTCGTCCGCCGCGATGCCTGACACCCCCCCAGTGGGGCCGCCCACCCCACTCCGATTGGCCCTCCCCCGGGAGGGCCAATCGGCGGTGCGGGCGATGCTCCGCTCCCGTGCCAGAATGGGCGTGATGTCCGAGCCATCCGCCATCGCCCAGCCGTCTGCCCTCGCCCCGCCGCCGCGACAGGGGCATTTTCGGCGTTGGTCCCTCTACCATCCGCGAGGAGTCGACTTCATCCTGGCGGGGATCCTCCTGGTGACGGACTGGTTCTGGATCATCGGGCGCTCGCTCGCCAACCCGGACAACCTGACAACCGAGGGTCAACTGGCCGCGCTGACGGTGACTGGGGCAACCGGCATGGGCTCCGCAATGCTGTTCCTCACCCCCTTCTATGACATTTCAGCCCACTTCGGCTGGGTCGGGGTCATCGTCGCGGACCAAGCCGCCCTGGCGGTCGAAATCGCCGGCTTGCTGTTGTGGCGCCGGAGCGCGCCCTTGTGGTTCTACGGTGCGACCATCGTGGGCGGCTCAGCGCTGATGTGCCTCATGCCGTTCACCCAGACGTTAACGCCCGCGACGGCCCTGTCCATGCTCCTGGCCGTATGGGCGATAGCTCGGTGGACCGACCCCAAGACCGCGACGCTGGCCTGGGTCATCGGCAACGTGGCGCAACTGATCTTGGAGGCCCGATTGGCCACCGGGTTCTGGGCCCTCGACTGGAACAGCAGTTCCGAGGCCGACCTGACCAATGCCGGGTGGTTCGTGGGGACCGAGCTCGGCTACTTTGCCTTCGCCATGGTGGGCGGCCTGGTGACCATCCTCCTAGCCCGGCGCAGCCGGGAACAGGCCCTCTGGATGGAGCGCGCTGAGCGGCTGGAGTTGGAACGCGAGCAGGCCCTCCAGTGGGCCGTGGCGGCGGAACGGCGGGAGATCGCCCGGGAGATGCACGACATCGTGTCGCACTCGCTGACTGTCATGGTCTCCCTGACCTCCGGCTCCGCCCGCCTGATCGATACCCAGCCGGAGCGCGCCAAGGAGGCCATCGAGGAGGCCGCCGCCACGGGCCGCCAGGCGTTGGCCGACATGCGGCGCATGGTCGGCGTGCTGCGCGAGGGCTCCGTGACCGAGGCCGCCGCGCTCGAGCCCCAGCCCGGCGGGGTCGACCTCTGGAAGCTCGCCGACACGTTCCGGACGGCCGGGCTGCCGGTCGCGTTGAGCGTGACGGGGGACCTGCCGGCCGATCCCGTCGTCGCCCTGACCGTCTACCGCATCGTCCAGGAAGCCCTGACCAACACCCTCCGCTACGCCGGCGCGCCGACCCAGGTCACGGCCGACGTCACGACCGCCCCCCGGCTCGTCACGGTCGACGTGGCCGACAATGGCACGGGCCGGCCGGGCGCCTCGGTCGGCGCGGGCCAGGGGCTCGTCGGGCTGCGCGAGCGCGTGGCCCTGTTCGGCGGCACACTGGAGGCCGGGCCCCGCCCCGAGGGCGGTTGGCGGGTCCGCGCCACACTCAACCTGGAGGAGGCCACCCCGTGACCGACAGCCCGATCAAGGTCCTGGTCGTCGACGACCAGGCGCTCATGCGCAAGGGCTTCGCGCTCATGCTCGCCGCCGAACCCGACCTCGTCGTCGTCGGCGAGGCGGGCGACGGGGAGGCCGCGCTCAAGGCCATCGCCACGGCCAAGCCCGACGTCGTCCTCATGGACGTCCGGATGCCCGGCATGAACGGGATCGAGGCGACGACCCGGGCCGTGCGCGACTACCCCGCCGTCAAGATCATCGTCTTGACGACGTTCGACCTGGACGAGTACGCCTTCGCCGCGCTCAAGGCGGGCGCCTCGGGCTTCCTCCTGAAGGACGTGCCGCCGGAGGAACTGGCCCACGCCATCCGGGCCGTGGCCGGCGGCGACGCCATCCTCTCGCCGCGCATCGCCCGGACCATGATCGACCTGTTCGCCCCCGCCCTGCCCGGCCCCGACGCGCCGCGGCCCCAGGGGGCGGCCGACCCGCGGCTGGCCCGCCTGACCGAGCGCGAGATCGAGGTCCTCAAGGTCATCGCCGAGGGCCTGTCCAACGCCGAGATCGCCCAACGGCTGTTCCTCTCCGAGGCCACGGTCAAGACCCACATCTCCCGCATCCTGCCGAAACTCGGCCTGCGCGACCGGACCCAGGCCGTCGTGCTGGCCTACGAAACGGGCCTCGTGACGCCGTCTGTGGGAGGATCACGGGAACGCGAAGGAGTGTGAGGTAGAGATGAGCCGACCGGCCCGGGCCCAGCGGCCTTCTGTTGCCCGCCGGATCGGCGGCCTGGTCCTCAACGTCGTCGTCATCCTCGTCCTGGCTTCGGTCATCTCGACCCTGCTGCGGACGTTCGTGGTCGAGCAGTACCACGTGCCGACACAGTCGATGGAGTTGACGATCCAGCCGGGCGACCGCATCGCCGTCAGCCGCTTCTCCGACATCCAGCGCGGCTCGGTCGTCGTCTTCCGCGACGACCTCGGCTGGGACGCGCCCCAACCGGACACGCGCCCGCTCTGGCGCCGGGCGGCCGAGTTCGTCGGTTTCCTCCCGAAATCCACGACGGGCTACCTGGTCAAGCGCGTCATCGGGCTGCCCGGCGACCACGTCACGTGCTGCGACGCCGAGGGGCGGCTGTCGGTCAACGGCGTGGCGGTCGTGGAGCCGTACCTGTACAGCCGGCAGGGCTCGACGGCGGCCTCGAACTTCGAGTTCGACGTCACGGTGCCCGCCGGCCACATCTTCGTGCTGGGCGACCACCGGGACGAGTCGGCCGATTCGAGGTTCCACTGGTGCTCGGCGGACGGTGTGGCGCCGGACCTGGTGTTCCCCAGTTTGGACTCGGTGCGCGGCCCGGTCGTGGCGGTGGTCTGGCCGCACGCCCACTGGTCGAAGACCGCGGTCAACGAGCAGTTGGCGGCCATCCCGACGGTCGACGCGGCGCCCGACGTCGGCGTCGTCAGCGTGCCAGAGACCTGTTGACCACGTCGACCAGCAACTCCCGTTCCACGACCTTGATCCGCTCGTGGAGGCTCGCCTCCGTGTCGCCGTCCTCGACGCGGACCGGCTCCTGGGCCAGGATCGGGCCCGTGTCTACTCCTGCGTCGAGCGCGAAGACGGTCGTGCCCGTGACCTTGACGCCGGCGGCCAGGGCGTCACGCACGGCGTGGGCGCCCGGGAAGCTCGGCAGCAGCGCCGGGTGGGAGTTGATGGCGCGGCCCGCGAAGCGGGCCAGGAACGCGGGGCCCAGGATCTTCATGAAGCCCGCGCAGACGACCAGGTCGGGCTCGAACGCCGCGATCCGCTCGGTCAGCGCCGCGTCCCACGCGGCGCGGTCGCCTGCCAGCGGTACCACGAAGGTCGGAACGCCCGCCCGCTCCGCCCGGGCCAGGCCCTCGGCCGGCCGGTCGGCGCCGACGGCGGCGATGTGGGCGTGGAGCCGCCTGTCCGCCTCGGCGTCGAGCAGGGATTGGAGCAGCGAGCCCACCCCAGAGATGAGGACAACGAGACGTGCGGTCACGGGGGTTACCTTAGTCGGCGGTCGGGCACTGCGGCTGGGCCACGGTGTCAGGCCCGCTGGCTGTCGCTCGTGCCTCGCTCCGTAGCCAGCGTGCCCGACCCCATGGCTGGGGTGCCCGACCCCGTGGCCAGGAGGCGCTCGAAGCCGGCCGCGTCCAGGATCGGGATGCCCAGCTCGACCGCCTTCTGGTACTTGGAGCCGGGGTTCTGGCCGACGACGACGTAGTCCGTCTTCTTCGAGACGGAGCCCGCCGCCTTGCCGCCGCGCCGCGTGATCGCCTCGGCCGCGCCGTCCCGCGTGTAGCCGGGCAGCGCGCCCGTGACGACGAGGGTGAGCCCGGCCAACGTCTGGGGGAGCGCCTCGACGGGCGCCGGGGCCGCCCCCGCCAGCGCTCCGGCCGCGCGCCAGCGGTCGACGATCTCCTTGTGCCAGTCGACGGCGAACCAGTCCGTGATCGCCTCGGCCATCGTCGGGCCGACGCCCGGAATTTCGGTCAGCTCCTCGCGCGTGGCCTGCTCCAGCCGCTCCATCGACCCGACCGCCGCCGCCACCTCCGGCGCCACGCCCTTGCCGACGTGACGGATCGACAGCGCGATGAGGAAGCGGGCGAAGGGGCGGCCCTTGGCCAGTTCGAGCTGGTCGAGGAGCTTCTTGCCGACCTCGGAGAACAGTTGCTCGGGCTCGCCCCGGCGGACCGCCGCCTCCGTGTTCTTCTTGCGGAAGAAGGCCGAGCCCATGAGCCGGGCCTCGGTCAGGTCGAAGATATCCGCCTCGTTGACCACGACGCCGTCCTCCAGGAGCGCCAGAGCCGCCTGGTCGCCCAGGCCCTCGATGTCGAGCGCCGCGCGCGACGCGACGTGGACGAGGCGCTCCTTGACCTGGGCCGGGCAACTGCGCTGGTTGGGGCAGCGGAGGTCGACGTCCGACTCCTTCTCGCGGTGGAGCGGGGTGCCGCAACTCGGGCACGCGGCCGGCATGACGAAGGCCCGCTCAGCGCCGGTCCGGTCGGCCAGGACCGGGCCGAGGACCTCGGGGATGACGTCGCCGGCCTTGCGCAGGACGACGGTATCGCCGATCAGGACACCCTTGGCCACGACCGTGTCGGCGTTGTGGAGGGTCGCCATCTCGACCGTCGACCCGGCCACCTGGACGGGCGCCATGACGGCGTA
>JAISTC010000141.1 GCA_031272805.1 Propionibacteriaceae bacterium | reverse complement strand
GCCGCCACGCTCCAGGCCCTGCGCCGCGTGACGGACCGGATCACGGCCGTCGTCACGGTGGCCGACGACGGCGGCTCGTCCGGCCGGCTGCGGCGCGAGTTCGGCTGCCTGCCGCCCGGCGACCTGCGGATGGCGCTGGCCGCGCTCTGCGGCGACGACTCCGAGGGCCGCCTCTGGGCCCGCGTCCTCCAGTCCCGCTTCGGCGGCGACGGCGACCTGGCCGGCCACCCGCTCGGCAACCTCCTCATCGCCATGCTCTGGCAACTCGACGACGACCCCGTCGTCGGCCTCGACCGCGTCGGCCGCCTCCTCGACGCGGCCGGCCGCGTCCTGCCGATGTCGTCGGTGCCGCTGACGATCACGGGCCGAGTCCAGGGCCTCGACCCGGCCGACCCCACGGCCATCACAACCGTCCGCGGCCAGGCCGAGGTGGCCGCGACGCCCGGCCAGGTCCTGACCGTCCAGTTGACGCCCTCCGACCCGCCCGCCCACCCCGCCGTCCTCGAGGCCGTCCGCGAGGCCGACTGGCTCGTCTTCGGCCCCGGCTCCTGGTTCACGTCTGTCGTCCCCCACCTCCTCGTCCCCGAACTGGCCGAGGCCATCGTCGTGACGCGCGCCCGCCGCCTCGTCATCCTCAACCTCCAGCCGGTCAAGGAGACCGCCGAGTACTCCGCCTCCGAACACATCGACGTGCTGGCCGACTACGCCCCCCGCCTCCGCCTGGACGTCGTCGTGGCCGACCCCCGCTTCGTCGACGACCGGCTCGACACGGCCGTGCGCGAGCGCGGCGGCGAGCTGATCGTCGCGCCCGTCGGCCTGGCCGACGGCTCGCCCAAGCACGACCCGCTGCTCCTGGCGGCGACGTTGAGCCGGGCGATGGGGCTGTAGGAGTTGTCGGTCACGCGGGCGCCGGGCCGGCTGGCCGGTTGCGGCGATGTGGAACAATGGCCCCCGTGGCGTTGACCCAGCAGGTGAAATCGGAATTGGCCGTCCTCCCCGTCCTCAAGCACTGTTGCCGACGGGCCGAGGTCGCCACGATGCTGCGCTTCGCCGGCGGCCTCCACGTCACGGGCGCCGGCAACATCATGGTCGAGGCCGAGCTCGACACGGGCGCCGCGGCCCGGCGCCTGCGGACGACGATCGCCGAGGTCTACGGCCTGACCAGCGACCTCATCGTGGTCCAGAGCTCCGGCCTCAAGCGCGGTACCCGCTACGTCGTCCGCCTCGTCCAGACCGGTCCCGCGATGGCCCGCCTGGCCGGCCTCATCGACCAGCGCGGCCGCCCCGTCCGCGGCCTGCCCCCGGCGGTCGTCGGCGGCGGCCTCTGCGACGCCGTGGCCGCCTGGCGCGGCGCGTTCCTGGCCCACGGCTGCCTGACGGAACCGGGCCGCTCCATGTCCCTCGAGATCACGGCCCCGGGCCAGGAGGCCGCCATGGCGCTGGTCGGCGCGGCCCGCCGCCTCGGCGTCCCCGCCAAGGCCCGCGAGGTCCGCGGCGTCGACCGGGTCGTCATCCGCGACGGCGACGCCATCGCCGCCATGCTGACCAAGATGGGCGCCCACGAAACCCGCCTCAACTGGGAGGACCGCCGGGTCCGGCGCGAGGTCCGGGCCTCGGCCAACCGGCTGGCCAACTTCGACGACGCCAACCTGCGCCGCTCGGCCCGCGCCGCCGTGGCCGCGGGCGTCCGCGTCCAGCGGGCCCTCGAGATCCTGGGCGACGACATCCCGGACCACCTGAAGCTGGCCGGCCTGCTCCGCCTGGAGCACAAGCAGGCCAGCCTCGAGGAGCTCGGCGCCCTCCACGACCCGCCGCTGACCAAGGACGCCATCGCCGGCCGCATCCGCCGCCTCCTCGCCCTGGCCGACAAGCGGGCCGACGACCTCGGCATCCCCAACACGGAAGCCTCCCTCAGCGCCGAAGCCCTGGACGACGCCGAAGTGTGACATTGGGGACGGTTCCTTTTGTCACACCTCCCGCCGCCCGTCCGTGACATGGTGTGACATTGGGGACGGTTCCTCTGTCACACCTCTCACCCCATCCGCGACTCCGGCTCCCACGTGACCCGGACCGCCGCGTGACCCCGTCCTCAGACGTGACGCCCGCCCGAATCGTGAGAGATGCCATCCACGATCTGGAACGCGGGGTCGCTTACCGGCGGCGCCGGGAACGTGGGTAGGCTGTACCCCGTTTGGCGAATCTCAATCGTCGAGCCGGGCGCAGGGAGCGTCCGGGACTTTGATAACACAAAGGAGATCCCCCGCATGACCGTAAAGGTTGGCATCAACGGGTTCGGCCGCATCGGCCGCAACTTCTACCGCGCTCTGACCGCTCTGGGCGCCGATCTCGATGTGGTCGCCGTCAACGACCTCACCGACAACAAGACTCTGGCTCACCTCCTCAAGTACGACTCGATCCTCGGTCGTTTCCCCGGTGACGTCTCCTACGACGACGCCGGCCTCGTCGTCTCCGGCAAGCACATCAAGGTGTTCGCGGAGAAGGATCCCGCCAACCTGCCCTGGGGCGAGCTCGGCGTCGACATCGTCATCGAGTCGACCGGCTTCTTCACGGACGCCACGGCGGCCAAGGCCCACATCACGGCGGGCGCCAAGAAGGTCATCATCTCCGCCCCGGCCAAGAACGAGGACGGGACGTTCGTCATCGGCGTCAACGACAAGGATTACGACCCGGCCAAGCACCACATCATCTCGAACGCCTCCTGCACGACGAACTGCCTGGCCCCGCTGGCCAAGGTGCTCGACGCGGAGTTCGGCATCGTGCGCGGCCTCATGACGACGGTCCACGCCTACACGGGCGACCAGCGCCTCCACGACGCGCCGCACAAGGACCTGCGCCGCGCCCGCGCCGCCGCCATCAACATCGTCCCGACGTCGACCGG
>JAISTC010000197.1 GCA_031272805.1 Propionibacteriaceae bacterium | reverse complement strand
CGATCATCCACCGCATCCGCACGGCGGGGCTGGCGGTCATCGCCCCGCCGCTGAACGTGGCCCTGCCGGATGAAGACGACCGCCCCTTCGTGGAGGTGGCCGAAGCGGCCAACGCCGCTTTAGTGACCGGCAACCTCAAGCACTTCCCCGGCATCGGGCGCGCCGTCTCGGTGGCCGCCTACCTGGACGCGCTCGCCAACCAGTAGTGCGGACCGCCTGCATCCGCGTCGGCGGCTGGGCCGGCCTCGCCCAGCGCTGACCGGCCGGGGCCTCCGCGCTAGCGGCGGGGGCCCTTCGGGCGGACCAGCTTGTGGGCCGACCAATCCGGGGAGACCGCCGCTGTTGTGGTCAGGGAGAGGCCCGCCGTGACCGCGCCCTCGGCCACGTCAGCCTGCGGGACGTGGCCCGGGCGGCCGAACTTCGGGACCAGGAGCCAGATGTAGCCGACGTCGGCCAGGTCGGTCAGCGCGTCGACCAGGCAGTCGACCACGTCGCCGTCGTCCAGCCGCCACCACTGGAGGACCACGTCGACCGCGTTGTCCGATTCCTCGAGGAGGTCGCCGTCGATCGCGTCCATGACGGCGTCACGCAGATCCTCGTCGACGTCGTCGTCCCAACCCAGTTCCTCGACGACCAGCCCCTTGCTCAAACCCAACTGGACAATGCCGGAATTGCCGTTCCCGGCATCACGCCCCGCGGCGGCCACGATGACTCCAATCACTTCAGGTAGACGAAGGTCTCTATTGGGCCCAGCCTAATCGATGGCCCTGGCCGACTCGCAATCGCCCCGCGCGTGACCGGCGCTGCCCTACGCCTCGTCGTCGTCCTCGGGCGGCCCGGTCACGGTCTCGTCGAGCCGGTAGTGGCGGTACGCCTGGACCGGCACCTCGGGGTCGAGCCGGCCGAGCGCGGCCAGCCGCTGGAGGGCCTTGACCGTGATCGACTCGGCGTCGATCCGGAGCCAGCGCCGGGCCGCCGCCCGCGTGTCGGAGAAGCCGAAGCCGTCGGCGCCGAGCGCCGTGAAGTCGCCCGGCACCCACGGCGCGATCTGGTTGGCCACGCCCCGCTCGAAGTCGGACACGGCGATGACCGGGCCAGGCCGCCCCGCCAGCGCCTCCGCCACATAGGGCAGCCGCCGCGGGCGGCCCTCCAGCTCGTCCCTCTCGCAGGCCGCCGCGTCGCGCCTCAGCTCGTTCCAACTCGTGACCGACCACACGTCCGCCGCGATCCCCGCGTCGTCGCGCAGCAGCCGCTGCGCGTCCAGCGCCCACGGCACCGCCACGCCCGACGCCAGCAGCGTGACCCGCAACGCGTTGCCCGGCAGGGCGGGGTCCGCCGCCTGGAGCAGGTACAGGCCCTGGAGGAGCCCCGCCACGTCCAGGCCCTCCGGCTCCGGCGGCTGGACCAGCGGCTCGTTGTAGACCGTCAGGTAGAACATGACGTCCTCGGGGTCGGGCCCGTACATGGTCTCCAAGCCGTGGCGCATGATGTGGGCGATCTCGTAGGCGTAGGCCGGATCGTAGTGGCGGACCGCCGGATTCAGGGCAGCGTAGAGCGGCGACGCGCCGTCCAGGTGCTGCGTCCCCTCGCCGGTCAGCGTCGTCTTGCCGGCCGTCGCGCCGATCAGGAAGCCGCGGGCCAACTGGTCGGCCGCCGCCCAGATGCCGTCGCCGGTCCGCTGGAAGCCGAACATCGAGTAGAAGACGTAGACCGGGACCATCGGCAGGCCGTGGGTGGCGTAGCTCGTCCCGGCCGCCGTGAACGCGGCCACCGAGCCGGCCTCGTTGATGCCCGTGTGGAGGATCTGGCCGGACGTCGACTCGCGGTAGGCCAGCATCAGGTCGGAGTCGACCGGCGTGTACGTCTGGCCGTGCGGGTTGTAGATCTTGATCGTCGGGAAGAACGAGTCCATGCCGAAGGTCCGGGCCTCGTCCGGGATGATCGGCACGACGTGGGCGGCGAACTCCTTCTCGCGCAACAGGTCTTTCAACAGCCGGACCCACGCCATCGTCGTGGCCACCTTCTGCGTCCCGAAGCCCCGCCGCAGATCCGCGTAGGCCTGGTCCGAGGGCAGGGTCAAGGGCCGGGGGCGGTCACGCCGCTCCGGCACGAACCCGCCCAGCTCGCGCCGCCGTGCCAGCGCGTACTGGATCGCCGGGTCCTCGAAGCCCGGGTGGTAGTAGGGCGCGGCGAACGGGTCACGCTCGAAGGCCGAGTCGGGGATGGGGAGCTGGAGCCGGTCGCGGAAGTCCTTCAGCTCGTCGACAGAGAGCTTCTTCATCTGGTGGGTGGCCATGCGCGCGGTGAAGTGGGAGCCCAGGAAGTAGCCCTTGATCGTGTGGGCGAGGATCACGGTCGGGGCACCCACGCCCTCGACCGCCGCCCGGTACGCCGCGTAGACCTTGCGGTAATCGTGACCGCCCCGGGTCAGGTGCCAGATGTCGTCGTCCGTCCACCCCTCGACCATGGCCGCGGTCCGCGGGTCACGCCCGAAGAAGTGCTCGCGCACGTAGGCCCCGTCCTTGCCCTTGAACGTCTGGAAATCGCCGTCGGGGACCGTGTTCATGAGGTTGACGAGGGCGCCGGACTCGTCGGCGGCCAGCAGCGGGTCCCACGTCGTGCCCCAGACGACCTTGATGACGTTCCAGCCGGCGCCGCGGAAGAAGCCCTCCAGTTCCTGGATGATCTTGCCGTTGCCGCGGACGGGGCCGTCGAGGCGCTGGAGGTTGCAGTTGACGACGAAAGTGAGGTTGTCGAGGCCCTCATAGGCGGCGAAGTGGATCAGGCCGCGCGACTCGGGCTCGTCCATCTCCCCGTCGCCGAGGAAGGCCCAGACGCGCTGGTCGGACGTGTCCTTCAGGCCGCGGTTGAGGAGGTAGCGGTTGAAGGAGGCCTGGTAGATGGCGTTCATCGGGCCGAGGCCCATCGAGACGGTCGGGAACTGCCAGAACGTCGGCAGCCGGCGCGGGTGGGGGTAGCTCGGGAGGCCGAGGCGGCGGCCGTCGACGTAGTGGGACTTCTCCTGGCGGAAGCCGTCGAGCTGGCCGGCCGACAGGCGGCCTTCGAGGAAGGCGCGGGCGTAGGGGCCGGGCGAGCTGTGGCCCTGGAAGTAGACCTGGTCGCCGCCGCCCGGGTGGTCGGGGCCGCGGAAGAAGTGGTTCCAGCCGACCTCCAACAGCGTGGCGGAGGAGGCGAAGGAGCTGAGGTGGCCGCCGACGGCGACGCCGGGGCGCTGGGCCCTGTGGACGAGCATGACGGCGTTCCAGCGCAGCATCCGCCGGAACGCCCGCTCCAACTCGACGTCGCCGGGGTAGTCGGGCTGGGCGGCGACGGGGATCGTGTTGACGAAGTCCGTCGTCGTCAGGCTCGGGAGGCCGACCTGGCGTTCGCGCGCCCGCTCCAGGAGGCGCAGCAGGACGTAGCGGGCGCGGTTGGGGCCGTCGGCGGCGATCAGGCCGTCGAGCGACTCCAACCACTCGCGCGTCTCGTCGGCGTCGTAGTCCGGCAGGTTGGCCGGTATCCCGTTGAGGATCGGCCCACGGGCATCTTGCGGAATCACCTTGTGTCCTCGCAGGTTCAGAGGCTGGTTGGCGCCGCGGCCGGCGGCGGCGGGCGGAGGCTTGTTGAGGGTTATTCTGCCGTCATGGAACAGGCCGCGTCACCCCTCGGGCCGCATCGCGGCCGCTTCTTCGTGCCGGAGGCCGCCCGGCGGCGGGCCATCGCCCAGAAGCTGACTCAGCGCACGGCGGCGCTGACCACGGAGACGTTGGCCGAGATGGACCGCCGCCACGGCTGGTTCGCGGCGATGCACCCGGAGCACCGGAGCTGGATCACGCTGGTCGCCCGCGCCGGCATCGACCACTTCGTGACGTGGTTCGCCGATGAGTCCGACGAGCCCGTGCTGGCCGTGGAGCTGTTCAACGCGGCGCCCCGGCTGGCGACGCGCCGCATCTCGCTCCACCAGACCGTCGAGCTGGTCAAGACGACGATCGAGGTCGTCGAGCGGAGCTTCCAGGAGCTGCCGCCGGCCGACCAGGCGGACCTCGAGGCGGCGATGGTCGACTTCTCCCGGTCGGTGGCGTTCGCGGCGGCCGAGGTCTACGCGGCGGCGGCGGAGCAGCGGGGCGACTGGGACACGCGGTTGGAGGCCTACGTCGTCGATTCGGTCGTGCGGGGCGAGATGGACGAAGACCTGTTGTCACGCGCGGCGGCGCTGGGCTGGTCGGCGCGGTCCGGCGGGGTGGCGGTCGCGGTCGGCGAGCTGGCGGGCGAGGCCGACGTGGCGGTCGACCGGCTCCACTCGTTCGCCGCCAAGAACCGGCTCGGCGCCCTGGCGGCGCCGCTCGACGCCCGGCTCGTGGCGATCCTGGGGGGCGATGCCGTGGCCGACGACACGGCGGCGCTGGCCCGGTTCGGGGAGGTGGCGGACGTGTTCGGGCCGGGGCCGCTCGTGGTGGGACCGGTGGTGGCGGCTTTGGGGTCGGCGCCGGCGTCGGCCCGGCCCGCGCTGATGGGCTACCGGGCGGCCGCCATGGCGCCCGCCGCGCCGCGGCCGGTCCACGCCGACGACTTGTTGGCCGAGCGGGTCCTGGCCGGTGACGAGACGGCGGGCCGCGCCCTCGTGACGCGGGCCATCCAGCCGCTCGACAGCTCCGGCGGCGACCTGACGGCGACCCTGACCGCCTACCTCGACGAGGGCTCCTCGGTCGAGGCGACGGCGCGGCGCCTGTTCGTCCACGCCAACACGGTCCGCTACCGGCTCCGCCGCATCGTGGAGCTGACGGGCCTCGACCCGATGAACCCCCCCGACGCCTTCACGCTGGGAGTGGCACTGCGCCTGGCGCGCCTCTGACTGGCTTGTAGGAATCCTCCAAAGATTTCCGGGGAACTTGGGGCTTTTTCGGGCCTCGTCTTGGCCGGTTCCTACGGAATCATCGGTCACGTGCTTGCCATCGTCGCGCCCGGCCAGGGCGCCCAGAAGCCCGGCTTGCTGACCCCGTGGCTGGAGATCGAAGGGGTGTCCGAGGCCCTCGCCCAGGCCACTGCCACCACCCGCCTCGACCTCGTCGCGCTCGGCACGAAGGCCGACGCGGACACCATCCGCGACACGGCCATCGCCCAGCCCCTCCTCGTCGCCGTCGGCCTCGTGGCCGGCGTGACCCTCCTCCAGGGTGGCCACGGCGACGTCTACGCCGGCCACTCGGTCGGCGAGCTGACCGTGGCCGGCCTCTCCGGCATCCTCTCCTACCCCGCCGCCGTCAAGCTGGCCGCCCGGCGCGGCCGGGAGATGGCCGAGGCAGCCGACCTGGCAGCGACCGGCATGAGCGCCGTCCTCGGCGGCGACCAGGACGCGGTCGTGGCCGCGATCACGGCGGCCGGGCTCGAGGTCGCCAACTACAACGGCCCCGGCCAGATCGTGGCCGCGGGCGAGCTGGCCAAGCTCGACCACCTGCGCCAGTACCTGCCGCCGCGCAGCCGGGCCGTCCCCCTGGCCGTGGCCGGCGCGTTCCACACGTCCTTCATGGTCCCGGCCCTGGCCGTCCTGGCCGCCGCCGTCGACGTCCTCGAACCGGGGGCCCCGCACGGCATCGTGCTGTCCAACCTCGACGGCGCCGCCGTCACGTCCGGCGCCGACCTGCTGGCCCGCCTCGTCCCCCAGATCACCCACCCGGTCCGCTGGGACCTGGTCCTCCAGTCCCTGGAGGCGCTCGGCGTGACAGGTCTCCTCGAACTCCCGCCCGCCGGCACCCTGACGGCCATCGCCAAACGCCATCTGCCCGGCGTCGAGCTCTTCCAGCTCGACCGCCCGGACCAGCTCGACGCCGCCCGCGCGTTCTGCGCCCGCCACCAGGCGGCCGCGTGACCCTCCGCTCGACCCCCCTCTCCCCCGGCGCCCGCATCCTGGGCGTCGGCGCCTACGAGCCCAGCCGCGTCGTGACGAACGAGGACCTGTTGGCCCGGCTCGACTCGTCGGACGAGTGGATCCGCCAGCGGACGGGCATCGTGGAGCGGCGCTGGGCCACGCCGGACGAGACCGTCACGGTCATGGCGGCCGAGGCGTCACGCCGGGCGCTGGCCCACGCCGGGCTCGACGCGGGCGCCGTCGACGCCATCGTCGTGTCGACCGTGACCCGGTTCGTCCAGTGGCCGGCCATCGCCAGCCGGGTGGCCGCCGCGCTCGGCATCCCCAGCGTGGCCGCGTTCGACCTCTCGGCCGGCTGCGCCGGCTTCTGCTACGCCCTGGCCCAGGCCGACGCGCTCGTCCGCGCGGGCACCGCGGGCCATGTCCTGGTCATCGCCGCCGACCGGTTGTCGGACATGACCGACCTGGCCGACCGCTCGACCGCCTTCCTGTTCGGCGACGGGGCGGGCGCGGTCGTCGTCGGGCCGTCGGCGCAACCGGGGATCGGCCCCGTGACGTGGGGCGGCGACGCCGACCAGGCCGACACGATCACGCAGACCCAGGAGTGGACCGACGCACTGGCCAGCGGGACCATGCCGTACATCGTCATGGCGGGCCAGAAGGTCTTTAAGTGGGCGATGACGGAGATCACGGACGTCACGCGGCGGGCCATCGAGGCCGCCGGGCTGACGCCCGCGGACATCGACCTGTTCGTCCCGCACCAGGCCAACGACCGCATCACGGACGCGCTCTTGCGCTACCTCAAGCTGCCGGAGTCGGTCGTCGTGTCGCGCAATATCCGGCGGCTCGGCAACACGTCGGCCAGCTCCATCCCGCTGGGGATCGCCCGGCTCTACGCCGATGGCCTCGTCCGCCCGGACGCGGCCTGCCTCATGGTCGGCTTCGGCGCCGGCCTCGTCTACGCCGGCCAGGTCGCCCTGTTGCCGGCCGGGGCGCCTGGGACGGTCCCAGGGCCCGTCAACCCACCCATCCCACCCAACCCTCTCAACCCCTAGGAGAAACCATGACCACCACTGCCAGCAAGGCCGTCCTCGACCAGGTCGCCCAGATCGTCACCGAGGTGGCCGGCGCGCCGGTTGCCGACGTCACGCTGGACAAGAGCTTCACGGACGACCTCGGCGTCGACTCGTTGTCGATGGTCGAGATCATCTACGCCGTCGAGGACACGTTCGGCATCACGATCCCCGAGGAGGAGTCGAAGAACCTCCGCACGGTCGGCGACGCCGTCGCCTTCATCGAAGCGCACCAGGCCTGAGCCGAACGCCCGCCATGCCGGAGATCGTCATCACGGGCCTCGGCGCCATCACGCCGCTCGGTGCGACGGCCCCGGCGACCTGGGCGGCCCTCCTCGAGGGCCGCTCCGGCGTCGGGCCGCTCGACCAGGACTGGGCCCAGGACATGCCCTGCCGGATCGGCGCCCAGGCGGCGGCCGACCCGGCCGCCGACCTGGAGCCCAGCCAGGCCCGCCGCCTCGACCGGTCCGCCCAGTTCGCGCTCAAGGCCGGGCTGGAGGCGTGGGCCGACGCCGGTTTCGGGCTGGGCGAGGCCAACCAGGCCGACCCCGACCGGCTCCTCGTCGCCCTCGGCTCCGGCATCGGCGGGCTGACCAGCCTCGTGGCCAACTGGGACCTGCTGCGCGACCGGGGGCCGCGCCGCGTCTCCCCGTTCACCGTGCCCATGCTCATGGCCAACGCCCCCGCCGCCAATCTCGGCCTCGCCCTCGGCGCCCGGGCCGGCGTCCACGCCCCCGTCTCCGCCTGCGCCTCCTCCAACGAAGCCATCGCGGTCGCCCTCGACCAACTCCGCTGGGGCCGCGCCGACATCGCCGTCATCGGCGGCGCCGAGGCCGCCATCCACCCCCTCCCCATCGCCGCGTTCGGCCAGATGCAGGCCCTGTCACGCCGGAACGACGACCCGGCCGGGGCGTCACGGCCGTGGGACCAGGGCCGCGACGGCTTCGTCATGGGCGAGGGGGCGGCGTGCCTCGTGGCCGAGACGTTGAGCCACGCCCAGGCCCGCGGCGCCCGCATCTACGCCACGCTGGCCGGGACCGGCATCAGCGCCGACAGCCACGACCTCGTCCAGCCCGACCCGAGCGGCCTCGGCCAACGCCGGGCCATGGAAAAGGCCCTCCTCGACGCCCGGCTCACCCCCGCCGACATCGCCCACGTCAACGCCCACGCCACCTCCACCCCCCAGGGCGACGCCACGGAGGCCCGGTCCATCGCGGCGGTCCTCGGACCGGATAGCCGCGCCATCGTGACCGGCACGAAATCCATGACCGGCCACCTGCTGGGCGCCGCCGGGGCCCTGGAGACGCTGTTCACCGTCCTCGCCCTGATCCACCGCGTGGCCCCCCCGACCATCAACCTCGACTGCCCCGACGCCGACCTGACGATCGACATCGCGGCCGGCACCGCGCGGACGCTCCCCGACGGCGACTTGGCCGCGCTCAACAACTCCTTCGGCTTCGGCGGCCACAACGTGGCCGTAGCCGTGACCAATGCACACAGCACGGTGTGACAGGGACCACCCTTCGTGATCCCACCGACACTGTCATCCCGGCGAAAGCCGGGATCTTGGCACCGTGGATTGCCGAGCCGCACCGAAAGATCCCGGCTTTCGCCGGGATGACAAGGGGTTTGGGATGACAGACGGGCGCTGAGGGTGGCAGACGGGCGCTCAAGGTGACAGCGGCGCGCTCAGGACGACTGGGGGAACTGGCGGCCTGGTCTGGGGGGTCTGGTGCGCACGCTGGGCTCATTGACTACCACGGGGGGGCGGAGCGCGTTCGGGCCGCCGGAGACGTCGTCCAGGGCTTCTACGATCTCGCGCGGCAGGTCCAGCGCCTCGGCCTGCAGCAGTTCGTCCAACTGCTCGACCGTCCGCGGGCCGACCAGCGGCGCCGTCACGCCCGGCGCGTCCCGCACCCACAGCAGCGCCACCTGCGCCGGCGTCAGCCCCAAGCCCGACGCGGCCCGCGCCACGCCCTCGACCACGCCCCGGCTCGACTCGTCCAGGTACGGCTCGACGAACCACGCCATCGCGTCCGACGCCGCGCGTGACCCCGCGGGCACGCCCTCCCGATACTGGCCCGTCAGGACCCCCCGGCCCAGCGAACTCCACGGGAAGAAGCCCAGCCCGAGCGCCGCGCAGCAGGGCAGCAGCTCGATCTCCGCGCGCCGCGCCAGGAGCGAGTACTCGACCTGGACCGACGCCAGCGGGGTCTGGCCGCGGGCGCGCTGCCACGTCGCCGCGTACGCGAGCTGCCAGCCGATGTAGTTGGAGACCCCGGCGTAGCGCGCCTGCCCCGACGCCACCGCCCGGTCGACCGCCTCCAACGTCTCCTCCAAGGGTGCCTGGCCCCAGGCGTGGACCTGCCAGAGGTCGACGTGGTCCGTCCCGAGGCGCCGCAGCGAGCCCGCCAGGTCGTCCAGGAGCGTCTTGGCCGACGTGTCGACGACGCGGCGGCCGTCCCGCTGGACGAAGCCGGACTTGGTCGCGATGACCAGCTCGTCACGCGGGACGAGCGACCCGAGGGCCCGGCCGAGCAGGTCCTCGACCTCGCCCCCGCCGTAGGCGGCGGCCGTGTCGACCAGGCTGCCGCCGGCTTCCCAGAAACGTTTGAGGAGGGCGACGGCCGTCGAGGCGGGCGCCTGGGCCCAGGCCATCGTGCCCAGCCCGACGCGTGACACCTGGAGGTCGGTGGCGCCGACGGCACGGGTACGCATGGACCTAGCCTATGCCCCGCTCGGGGCCGGGCCGGCGTCAGACCGCGTCGATGAAGCCGGCCAGCAGGAGCCCGGCCACGACGACGGCCGCGAAGAAGCGGTAGACGACGAACACCGTGAAGCGGTTGCTGGCGACGAAGCGGAGCAGCCAGGCGATGGCGGCGTAGGCGACGACGAGGGAGACGGCCGTGGCCACGCCGGTCGCCGCCCAGCCGACGCCCGCGGCGATGTCGTCGTACGCCTTGTACGCCTGGAGGGCGCCGGAGGCCGTCAGGGCCGGGATGCCGAGGAAGAAGCTCCAGCGGGTCGCCGTCGGGCGGTCGATGCCGCGGAACAGGGCGGCGGAGATCGTCGCGCCGGAGCGGGACACGCCGGGGATGAGCGCGAGGCACTGGGTCAGGCCGATGACGAGGCCGTCGATGACCGTCAGCGACGCCTCGCCGCGCAGGCCGGCCACGCGGCGGCCCTGGGCCCGGGCGACGCGGTCGGCGAACCGGTCGGCCAGCCACATGACGACGCTCCAGCCCGCCAGCGCGGCCGCCACGACCCAGAGCGAGCGGAGCGGCCCCTCGATGATGTCCTCGAGGGCGAGGCCGACGACCCCGATCGGGATGGAGCCGACGATGACGGCCCAGCCGAGGCGGTAGTCAGTGCCGCGTTGGTCCTTGTGGAAGACGCCTTTGAACCAGCCGACGGCGAGCCGGACGATGTCACGCCGGAAGTAGACGATGGCGGCGAGGATGGCGCCGACCTGGATGATGGCCGTGAACGCCGTCACGTCCGGGCTGTCGATCGAGAGGCCGAGCAGCTTCTCCGTCACGGTCAGATGCCCGGTCGAGGACACGGGCAGGAACTCCGTGATGCCCTCCACCACGCCCAAGATGATCGCCGCCAACCAGCCCATTGACACCCCTTCCGTACGAGCGGGCTAACTCTACCTGGGCCCTCTGTCATCCCGGCGGGCTGTCATCCCGGCGGAAGCCGGGATCCTTGCCTGAGGGCTGGTCGAGTAGGACCCGGATAAGATCCCGGCTTTCGCCGGGATGACAAAGGGGGGTGGGATGACAAAGGGGTATGGGGCGTCACAGGGGTATGGGGCGTCACAGGGGTATGGGGCAACAAGGGACACGGGGCGACAAGGGGCACGGGGCGACAAGGGGCACGGGGCGACACAGGGTATGGATGGTCTGTTGTAGTGTCACGCGCGTGGGGACTCGGGTTGTGCGGGCGGTTGATGCGCTGTTCGACGCGTACCTGCTCGACATGGATGGGACCGTCTACCTCGGCGATGCGCTGCTGCCGGGTGTGGCGGCGTTCCTCGGCCGGGTGGAGCGGAGCGGACGGCGCCGCGCGTTCACGACCAACAACACGACGAAGACCCGCGCAGAGTACGCGGCCAAGCTGCGCGGTCTGGGGCTGACCGCCGAACCCGGCGACATCGTGACGAGCGGGTCGCTGACGGCCGCCTGGATCCGCCGCCACCGGCCGGGCGCCCGCTGCTTCGTCCTGGGCGAGCCGCCGCTGCTGGCGGAGTTCGCCCAGGCCGGGATCGCGCTGACCAAGGATCCCGCCGAGGTCACGCTCGTCGTGACCTCCTACGACCGCACGTTCGCCTACTGGAAGCTCCAGACCGCGTTCGACGCCCTGCGCGGCCGGCCGGAGGTCGGCTTCATCGCCACCCACCCCGACGCCTACTGCCCCTTCCCCGGCGGCCAGGGCGAGCCCGACGCCGCCGCCGTCACGGCCGCCGTCGCGGCCTGCACGGGGCGGCGCTGCGAGGCGGTCATCGGCAAGCCGTCGGCGGCGATGGCGGTCACGGCGTGCGCCGGGCTGGGCGTGGCGGTCGGGCGGACGCTGTTGGTCGGCGACCGGCTGGCGACGGACATCGCCGCGGGCCGCGCCGCCGGCACGCCGACCGCGCTCGTCCTGACCGGCGACACCTCCCTGGAGGACCTGGCGGCCGCGCCGGACGACGCGCTGCCGGACTACGCCGTGGCCAGCCTGGACGACCTGGCCTAAGCGCCCCTACAGCCCCTACAGCCGCGGGTCCACCGGCTCGGACTCCAGGGCGAGGACGCCGAAGACCGCCTCGTGGCGCCGCCACAGCGGCTCGCCCGCGACCAGCCGGTCGATGGCTTCGAGCCCGAGCGCGTACTCGCGCAGCGCCAGCGACCGCTTCGTCGCCAATTGGCGTTGCTTCAGCTCGGGCAGGTGGTCGAGGTAGTCGGGGCCGTACGTAATCCGCAGGTAGTCGCGGCCGCGGACCTTGAGGCCGGGCTGGACGAGGCCCCGGCCCGCCCGGACCGGGCTGACCATCGGCTTGACGACCATGCCCTCCCCGCCGGCCGCCGTCAGCTCCTCCCACCAGGCGGTCGCCGCCGCCACGGCCGCACCGTCACGCGGGTCGAGGGCGAGGTGGCGCGTCGGCCGGATGAACTCGGGGTCGGCCGCGGCCAGGCGGGCGGCCAGGTCCATGTGCCAGGTGTGGGGTTCGGCGTAGCGGGCGCGGCCGGCGGTCGCCAGGACCTGGAAGGGCGCCAACTGGACCCCGGCCAGGCCGTCGACCGGCCAGGCGTAGCGCTCGACCACGGCCGCGAAGGCGGCGGCGTTGGCCTGGCGGTGGCGGGTGTGGGCCAACAAGTCGGCCACGTCCAGCCCGCGCGCGGCCGCCGCCTCCAGCGCGGGCACGGCCGCCCCGTAGAGCGCCGCCGCGCTCGCCCCGACCGGCCGGTACTGCTCGTCCAGCAGGCCCTCGGCCTTGAGCGACCAAGGCAGCAGCTCGGCGTCGAGGAGGACCCAGTCCGTCGCCCACTCGTCCCACAGCCCGGCCGCGGCCACGGCCTGCCGGAGCCGGGCCAGCGCCGCCGCCTCCAGGTCCGGTGCGAAGAAGGGGCGGCCGGTCCGGGTGTGGATGACGCCGCCGCCGTCCGCCCGCAGCCACACGACCGCGCGTGACCCCATGTGCTTCTCCTCGCACATCACTGCCGTCACGCCGTGGCGGGCGAAGTAGGCGAACGCCTCGGCCGGGTGCTCCAAGTAGCCGTCGAGCGCGGCCGTCTCGACCGGCGACATCGTCGGCGGCAGGTAGGCCAGCCGGGCGGGCTCGGCGGCGAACCGGCTCATCACCTCGAACGCGCCGGCCGCCTGCTCGGCCTGGAGCGTGACCCGCCCCAGCCAGCGCGTGGCGACCTGGCGCTGACCGAGGACGTCGGCAGCGTCGAGCGTGTCGGGGTCACGCGCCGGAGTCGGTGTCACGAGCGGCCGGACCGGCTCGGAGTAGACGCGGGCGGCGGGGACCTGGACGGTCTCCTTCTCGGGGTAGCGCAGGGCGCTCAGCGCGCCGCCGAAGACGCAGCCCGTGTCGAGGCACAGCGTGCGGTTGACCCACTCCAACTCCGGCACCGGCGTATGGCCGTACAGGACCATGGCCCGGCCGCGGTAGTCGACGGCCCAGGGGTAGCGGACCGGGAGGCCGTACTCGTCCGACTCGCCGGTCGTGTCGCCGTACAGGGCGAAGGAGCGGACGCGGCCCGACGCGCGGCCCTGGTAGGCCTCCTTGAGGCCGGCGTGGGCGACGACGAGGCGGCCGCTGTCGAGGACGTAGTGGGCGATGAGGCCGTCGCACCAACGCCTGACCCGCTCTGTGAACTCCGGGCCCGCAGCGGCCAGTTCCGCCAGCGTCCGGTCGAGGCCGTGGCTGACCGTGACCTTCGACTTCGGCCGCAGCGCGCGGACCAGCTTGGCCTCGTGGTTGCCGGCGACGGCGAGGGCGTGGCCGGCCGCCGTCATGCCCATGGCCAGCCGGAGCACATCCGCCACGCCAGGCCCGCGGTCGACCAGGTCGCCCAGGAAGATGACGCGGCGACCCTCGGGGTGGGCGGCGTCGACCGGGTGGCCATCGTCCCACGTGACGGCGTAGCCGAGGCGTTCGAGCAGCGCCACGAGTTCGTCGCGGCAGCCGTGGACGTCGCCGATGACGTCGAACGGGCCGGGGTCGTCGCGGCGGTCGTTGTAGAGCTTGGTCCGGCGGATCGTGGCCTGGTCGACCGCTGCCTCCGTGGTCAGGATCCGGACCTCGCGCAGGCCCTCGCGGGCCAGGCCCTTGAGCGACTGGCGGAGCTGGCGGACCTGGCGGCGGACGACCGCGTCGCCGAACGGCACGGCGCGGGCCCGGTTCCGCGCCACGCACACCGCCTCCGGCAGGTCGAGCACGATCGCCACGGGCAGCACGTCGTGGGCCCGGGCCAGGTCGATCAGCGACTTCCGGGCGGCGGGCTGGACGTTGGTCGCGTCGATGACCGTCAGCAGGCCGCGGGCCAGGCGCCGGCCGGCGATCTCGTTCAGGACGGCGAAGGCGTCGGCCGTGGCGGACTGGTCGGCCGGGTCGTTGGCGACGAGGCCACGGCACGTGTCCGATGACACGGTCTCGTAGGGCCCGAAGTGGCGGGCGGCGAACGTGGACTTGCCGGAGCCCGACGCGCCGATCAGGAGGACCAGCGCCAGTTCGGGAATCTCGATGTCGGTCACGTTGTCGGTCACGCTGTCGGTCACGTTGTCGGTCACGCGGCCCCTCCTTCGTCCGCCGCGCGGCTGAACAGGGCCACCTGGGTCGGGTGGCCGTGGTCCGGGTCGTGCTCGCCGACGCCGGCGAACGTGACGGCATAGCCGTGGGCGCGGGCCGTGGCGGTCGCCCAGTCGGCGAATTCGGCCCTGGTCCACTCGAAGCGGTGGTCGAAGTTCCGGAAGGCGCCCGGCGCGAGGCCGTACAGCTCGTTGTAGTCGGCGTTCGGCGTGGTCACGAGGACATGCCGGGGCCGCGCGTGGCGGAACACGGTCCGCTCGAGGGCGGAGAGGCGGCCGGGGTCGAGGTGCTCGACGACCTCGGACAAGACGATGGCGTCGAACCCGGCGAAGCGCTCGTCGCGGTACGTCGCGGAGGCCTGGATGAGCGTAGCCCGGTCACGTTGGCGCTCGGGCAGGCGGGCCAGCCGGGCCTCGGCCCGGGCCAGGACGCGCGGCGCCACGTCGGCGCCCGTCACGCGCGTGGCCGGGTCCCGCAACAGGTCGGCCACGAGCCGGCCCTCGCCGCAACCGAGGTCGAGGACCGTGGCGGCGCCGAGGCCGGCCAGCGTGGCGCG
>JAISTC010000134.1 GCA_031272805.1 Propionibacteriaceae bacterium | reverse complement strand
GACGCGCGCCGGCACGATCGCCTCGCGCGTCCCCTCGGCCCTGACCTCCGCCTCCGTCTTGCCGAACGCCAGCGCCTTCGTCTGCGCGAAGTAGTTGGCCAGGAACAGCTCGTGGACGTCCTGGTCGCCGTCCTGCAGCGGCCACGCGGGGTTCGCCACGGCGATGAAGTCCGCCGGGATGAGCTGGGTGCCCTGGTGGATGAGCTGGTAGAAGGCGTGTTGCCCGTTCGTGCCCGGCTCGCCCCAGAAGACCTCGCCCGTGTCGACCGTGACCGGGCTCCCGTCGAGCCGGACGCGCTTGCCGTTCGACTCCATCGTGAGCTGTTGGAGGTAGGCCGCGAAGCGGTGAAGGTACTGGGCGTAGGGGAGCACGGCGTGGCTCGTGGCGCCGAGGCAGTCGCGGTACCAGACGTTGAGCAGGCCCATCAGGACCGGCACGTTGCGCGCCAACGGCGTCTCCGCGAAGTGGCGGTCCATGGCGTGGAAGCCGTCGAGGAACGCCCGGAAGCAGTCCGGCCCGAGGGTCACGGCGAGCGCGGTCCCGACCGCCGAGTCGACCGAGTAGCGGCCGCCCACCCAGTCCCAGAAGCCGAACGCGTTGGCCGGGTCGATGCCGAACGCGGCCACCTTGTCGAGCGCCGTCGAGACGGCCACGAAGTGCTGGGCCACGGCCGCCGTCCGCGCCTCGTCCGTGTCCGCGATCGCGCCCTGCTCGGCCAGGCGCCGCCACAGCCACGCCCGCGCCAGTCGCGCGTTCGTCAGCGTCTCCAGCGTCGTGAACGTCTTCGACGCGATGATGAACAGCGTCGTCTCCGGGTCGAGGTCTTTCGTCTTCTCGCCCAGGTCGGCCGGGTCGATGTTCGAGATGAAGCGGGCCGTCAGCCCCGGCTGGACGTACGGCTTGAGCGCCTCGTACACCATGACCGGGCCGAGGTCCGAGCCGCCGATCCCGATGTTGACGACCGTCTCGATGCGGCGGCCCGTCACGCCCGTCCAGGCGCCCGAGCGGACCCGGTCGGCGAACGCGGCGATCCGGTCGAGGACCGCGTGGACCTCGGGGATGACGTCGACGCCGTCGACCACCAGCGAGTCGGTCCGGGGGCGGCGCAGGGCCGTGTGGAGGACGGCGCGGTCCTCCGTCACGTTGATGTGCTCGCCCGCGAACATGGCGTCACGCCGGGCCGCCAGCCCCGCCTCGTCGGCGAGCGCCAGCAGGGCGTCGAGGACCGGGGCGGTCACGAGGTTCTTCGACAGGTCCACGGTCAGGTCCGCGGCTGGGAAGGTGAGGGTCTGGGCGCGGGCCGGGTCCGCCGCGAACCAGCCCTTGAGGTCCGGGGCGAAGCCCTGGGCGAGGGTGGTGAGCCGGGACCAGGCGGGGGTGGCCGTGCAGTCGAAAGCAGTCATGGGTGGAAGCCTACCGGGGGCCAGGGCGGGGGACCGGACAGGAGGGAGGCTGCAACTCTCTCTGTCATCCTGAGCGCAGCGAAGGATCTCGGTGGCGGGAGAGATCCTTCGCTGCGCTCAGGATGACAGGGGGGAGGAACATGGTTCGGCCCGGCGCCGCAACCGTCCGAAACAGGTCGCGGCGCCGGGCCGGTTGGTGTGGAAGGTTACGTTTTCAGGCCCGCCAGCATGGCGAGGATTTGGTCGAGGAGCTGCTGGAGCAGCGCCAGGATCTGGCTCAGGACCGCGTTGAGGTCGGGCGTGCTGGCCGCGGGCAGCGTGATCTGGCGCGTGCCGAGGAGCGTGTCCGAGCCCTGGGTCCCGGCCACGTTGACGGCGTAGATGTAGACCGTCTGGGAGCCCGACTTCTGGGTCGCGAACGTCCCGGAGAAGCCGTGGGCCGTGCCGTAGCCGGGGAAGATGTCGGCCAGGTCGGCCCGCTCGGCCTTGGCCTGGCCCAGCGCGTGCTCCTCGCCGCTGCCGCGGGGCCCGCCGACCGTGACGATGATGTCGACCGCCGCCGACTTCTGGTTCGGGTCGAGCGCCCAGCCGGACACCGTGACGTTGCTGCCGGAGTTGGAGACCTGGTCGATCGTCCCGACCGGCGAGCTCGTCAGGGCCGCCTGGCGGACCGTCACAGTCCCCGTCTCGCCCGTCCCGGCGATCTGGAGGTAGACGTAGCGCTCGGCGCCCGGATTGGGCGGCGCGCTGACCGTGATCGTGGCGCTGCCGCGGCCGGACGGGTTGACGACCTTGAGCCAGTTGTTGCGCTCGACCCAGGCGATCCAGTTGTCGTTCAGCATGGTCAGGTCGACCGTCGCGAGGCCGCCCGTGGCGGGGAGCGTGACCTCCGTGGCGTTGACGGCGAACGTGGCGGTCGCCACCTGCGTCACGGTCAGCGTCCAGCTGACGCCGCCGACCTTCCACGTCACGCTGCCGGTCCGGGACTGGCCGGTCGTGTTGGCGTCCGTGCCGACGCAGGCGTCCGTGTAGGCGCCGCCGGTCGTCGGGGTCGGGTGGAGCCAGGCGGCGCTGGCCGTGGCGGTCCAGTTGGCGCCCGTGTTGTTCTGGAAGCGGCCGCCGCAGAGGCTCGTCGCCTTGGCCTCGGCGGTCCACGTGTTGTTGGCCAGCAGCGGCCAGCCTGCCGGCACGGCCAGGTAGCGGCCGTCCTTGCGCAGCTCCCACGCCCCGGTCATGAGGAGCACGGTGTGGTCGGCCTTGGCCTGCGTCACCTTGAACTCGGCCTGGTGGCCGTCGGCGGAGCGGACCGTGATCGACCCGGTGCGCTGCCCGGCCAGCGTGTTGGCCGCGGCCGTGACCGTGAACGACGTCCCGGAGGCGCCGCTCGTCGGCGTCACCGTCAGCCCGTAGCCCGACGGCACGTCGACCGTCCAGCCGCCGGCCGCCGTGACCTTGACCGTCGTCGTGCCGCCGTCCGGCGACGCCGTCCAGGCCGTCTGGCTGAGCTGGACCGCCGCGGCGTCGGGGAACGTCACCTTGAGCGTGTAGACGTTGGCGAGGATGGTCGGGGCGACGTAGCTCGGCGCGGCCTTCAGCGTGTAGGTCTGCCCCGCCGTGACCGGGAGGGTGATGGCCATGTCCCCGGCCGTCGACGCCGACGCCAGCGCCTGGACCTTGTTCGGCACCTCGAGCCAGACCGAGCCGACCGGCTCCAGCGCGGCGATCCGGGCGAGGCCCGTGGTCGGCGCGGTGAACGTGAACCAATCCTCGTCCGTGGCGGTTTCGAAGCGGCCGGTCAGCGTCGGCTGGCCGGCGGCGTTCCAGGCGTAGGCCGTGGCCTCGGTCGACGGGTAGTCGTCGGCCGCGGCCGCCGGGGTCGTCGCCGCCAGGGCCGTGCCGAACGCGATGCGGATGGTCGCCGTGGCGCCCGCGATCTGGTCGACGCGGAGGCTGAAGTGGCCGGAGTCGGACGTGAACACCTCGCCTGCCGCGAACACCATCCGGTTGCCGACCAGGGTCTGGCCCGGGTTGAGCAGGATGTGGTCGACGTCGAGCTGGGCGTCCGGGTCGTCGGACTTCTGGATGCGCCGGATGGCGATGCCGCCGGCCACCTGGTCGTACTGGACCGAGTACTCGCGCGTCGCCGTGCCGACCGGGTCGACGATCTTGATGGCCTGGAGGGCGGTCGACGACGGCGTGCCGACGGCGACGGCCTCCTGGGAGGCGCGGAGCTGGTAGGTCGTGTTGCCGCTCGCCACGGTCGCCAGGCCGTAGCCCTCCCGGACGATGCCGAGGAACTCCTTCTGCCAGCCGGAGAGGCCGAAGCGGGCGATCGACTGGTTGGTGTTGCCCATGATCGTCAGGAAGTCGTTGTAGTGGTCGTCCGTCACGCCGGACGTCTTCAGCGTGCACGCCCCGTCGCTGCGGAACGGCCCGTCCACGACGCCCGCCGGGCAGCGCGCCGAGCCGGTGTGGTTGAGGCCGAAGTCGTGGCCGATCTCGTGGGCCAGGGACTGGAGCGACTTGGCCGAGGGGCCGTCGACGTCGACGGACACGGCGATCTGGCGGCGGTCGGTCGCCGTCCACGTCGGGCACGAGATCATCGCGTCCGTCGAGGGCCGGATCATCACGAGGTGGGTCCGGGGCGCGGCGGCGGCCCAGAACGCGCTGGCCGACGTGTAGCCGTAGGCCTGGGCGGTCGAGTCGGCCGCCTGGCCGAGCAGCTTGGAGCAGAGCGCCGCCGAGCGGACGACGGGGACGTTCTTGTACGGCGTGTAGGTAAAGGTCACGAGGCCGCGGGACTCGCGCTCCCAGTAGACCTTGGCGGCCTCCATGAACTGGACGTACTGGGTCTCGGTCCAGAACGGCTCGCCGGTCGGGGAGAGGAATGCGGCCACGAGTTGGTTGGCGCCCTCCCAGCCGTTCATGCGCAGGTTCTGCGTGGCGCTGGTGGGGGAGTCGCCGATGGTGCCGTCGGGGTCGCCGGGGTCGGTAGTCCTGACACCGTGGGGGGTGTCGGTCTCCGCCGGGAGGACCTCGTCGTCCGGGGCGGACCAGTCAACGCTGTCGGCGCTGTCGGCGCTGTCGTCGGTGGCCCAGGCGTCGGCCTCGTCCGCGGGGGTCACGAGCGCCGCGCCGACGGTCTCGTCCGTGTCGCCGGAGGTGCCGGAGTCGGCGGCACTGGCGTCGACCGTGACCTCGAACGTGGGGATGTCGTCGTCGGCCTGGGCGGATTTCGGGTTGGCCCCGCTGACGACCGCGGTCCACAGCAGGATGAGCCCCAACAGCACAAGGCAGATTTGTGCCACCGCCTTCTTGACAATCGGTTGGCTCATCTCCAGTACCTCCTCCGTCGCGGTCCTCATCGGGCTGTTTGCTCCGACAGCCCAAGGCTCTCCTGCGTCCGTGTGGTCTGCGTGAGTTCTGCGGGGAACTTCCGGGAAGGTTTCCGGCAGCTTTCGTGAACCCTTCGGCGGGTTTCGTGAAGACTCTGTGACTGGGTCCTCACGGTGGGGGACTCTGTGTGAAGAATCGGGTAGGCGCATGTGACGGAATCCCTGGGTTGAGCGGCGGCGGAGTCGCCCCGGGGGTGGTGGGACGGTCGCCGGGCCGGGACGGGGGGTCGCGGTCCACAGGTGTCAACGCTGATTTGTCCAGGACCGATGGGGCCCCCCGGGCGGATCGACCCCGGAACCGCCCCGGACCCCGCCCTCGTTCGAGAGGACGAGGTGTCAGGCGCCGGCCAGGGCCATGGGGTCGGGCACGCCGGCCGTGGGGTCGGGCATGGGCCATGGGGTCGGGCACCGTGGCTACGGAGCGAGGAACGAGCGACAGCCACGGGGCCCGACACCGTGGCCGGCGGGTGAGTCATCCTCTGGCCCGGCCACGGCGTCGGGCCCCCCCGCGGGCGCGCGGTCCGCGCGCCGTAGCCAGCGTGCCCCACCCCAAGGCCGGGGCGCCCCACCCCCGGGTGGGTTGTT
>JAISTC010000059.1 GCA_031272805.1 Propionibacteriaceae bacterium | reverse complement strand
CTCCCGGCCGCGCTGGCCCGCCTGGCCGTCGAGGACACGTCCGTCCGCGTCGAGCGGACCGTCGAGACCGACCAGACCGTGCTCTGGACGATGGGCCAGGCCCACATCGACCTGCTCCTCAACCGGCTGACCAACCGCTACGGCGTCAACGTCGCCCAGAAGCCGATCAAGGTCGCCTACCGCGAGACCTTCGTCGGCAAGTCGGCCGCCGAGTACACCCACAAGAAGCAGTCCGGCGGCCACGGCCAGTACGGCAAGGCCTCGATCGAGATCGAGCCGCTCGACCGCGGCGCCGGCTTCGAGTTCGTCGACAAGATCGTCGGCGGCGCCATCCCGCGCAACTTCATCCCCTCGGTCGAGAAGGGCGTCCGCTCCCAGTTGGAGAAGGGCGTCATCGCCGGCTACCCGGTCGTCGACGTCCGGGTCACGCTGGTCGACGGCAAGTCGCACCCGGTGGACTCGTCGGACATGGCCTTCCAGTTGGCCGGCTCGATGGCTCTGCGCGAGGCCGCCAAACCCGGCACGGTGGCGCTGTTGGAGCCGATCGACCTCGTCACGATCATCGTCGGCGAGCAGTACCTCGGCGCCGTCATGACGGACATCTCCGGCCGCCGCGGCCAGATGCTGGGCTCGGACTCGGACGGCGACCACCGCGCCATCATCCGCGCGCTGATCCCTCAGGCCGAGCTGTCCAAGTACGCCATCGACCTCCGCGGCCTGGCCCAGGGCTCCGGCTCCTTCACCCGCGAGTTCCACGGCTACGAGCTGCTCCCCGCCAACCTGACCGCCGACGTCATCGCCGCCAGCAAGGACAAAGACAAGTAACCCGTGTGACAAAGCGGAGTGTGACAAAGGGGACGGTTCCTTTTGTCACACTCCGCTTTGCCATCCCAAACCGTTTGTCATCCCGGCGAAAGCCGGGATCTTGGACGGGTCAGAAGACGCCGAGTCGAGCCAGGCTGACAACGTGACATGGTGACGGTGTGTGACAAGAGGAACCGTCCCCTGTGTCACACCCTGTGTCACAGGTCCAGGTCGATCTCCGGGCAGTCGTGCCACAGGCGGTCGAGTGCGAAGAGGTTCCTGGCTTCGGTGGACTGGACGTGGACGATCAGGTCGAGGAAGTCGAGGAGGACCCAGCGGGCCTCGCCGTCGCCCTCGCGGCGGACCGGCTTGGCGCCCGCCCCGAACAGCTTTTCCTCGATCGCGTCCACGATCGCGCCGACCTGGCGGTCGTTGGCCCCCGAGCAGATCAGGAACGCGTCGGTCAGCCCCAGCCGCTGGCTGACGTCGAGGCCGACGATGTTCTGGGCCAGCTTGCCGGACGCGGCCCGCGCCGCCAGCCGGGCGAGTTCGACCGCCCGGTCGCTGGCGCCCCGCCCAGGCGCCGGCTGACCTCCTTCCATCTCCTCGGGGCCGAAGAACTCATCCTCGGCCGCGGTCAACTCGATCACCTGGGTTGCGGTCACGCGCTGCCCTCCCTTTCTCGGTCACGGTAGAGGCCACGTTTGGCGATGTATTGGACGATTCCGTCGGGGACGAGGTACCAGATGGGGAGCCCCTGGGCGACGCGGCGGCGGCAGTCGGTCGAGGAGATCGCCAGCGCGGGGACCTCGAGCAACGTCACCTTGTCCTGCGGTAGGTGCTCGACCGTCGCCCAGCTCAGCTCGGAGCCGGGCCGGGACACGCCGACGAAGTGCGCCAGCTCGAACAGTTCGTCCGCGCCCTTCCACGTCAGTATCTGGGAGAGCGCGTCCGCGCCCGTGATGAAGAACAGCTCGGTCGTCGGGCCGCGTGACGAGTGGAGGTCCCGCAGCGTGTCGACCGTGTACGTCTCGCCGCCCCGGTCGATGTCGACGCGGCTAACGGAGAACCGGGGGTTGGAGGCCGTCGCGATGACCGTCATGAGGTAGCGGTCCTCCGGCGCGGACACCGTCCGGTCGCGCTTCTGCCACGGCAGCCCGGTCGGGACGAACACGACTTCATGGAGGCCGAACCTGGCCGCCACCTCGGACGCGGCCACGAGGTGGCCGTGGTGGATCGGGTCGAACGTCCCGCCCATCACCCCGAGGCGGAGCCGCGTCACGCCGGGGTCGTGGATCAGGCCGTCTTCTGGATCCGTGGGAGGCGTGTTCTCCATAACGTCATGCTAGTTGACCGGGCCCGCGCCGGTCAGCCCGACAGGCCGCCCCGATGGCGGCGGATCACCATCTGGTCACGGTGGACGACGACGCGCGCGAAGCGCGGGCCGAGCGTCCGGGCCAGGTCGCCCGTGGCGTGACCGATCAAGTCGGGCAGGACCTCGGCGTCGTAGTTGACGACGCCCCGGCCGACCACCTCGCCGCCCTCGGCCACCAGCCGGACGACGTCGCCGGTCTGGAAGTGGCCGCGCACGGCCGTGACGCCGGCGGGGAGGAGGGACGCGGCGGTCGTCGTCAGCGCCCGGACGGCGCCCGCGTCGAGGACGAGCTCGCCGGCGGCGCGGGAGGCGTGGGCGAGCCAGTTGAGGCGGGCGGGCCGGCGCTTGGCGGCCGGGTGGAACAGGGTGCCGACGGGCTCGCCGGCCAGCGCGGCGGCCGCCTGGTCACCGCGGGCCAGGACGACGGGGACGCCCGCGCCCGTGGCGATGCGGACGGCCTCGAGCTTGGTCGCCATGCCGCCCGTGCCGACGTCGGAGTGGGAGCGGCCGGCCGTGTCGACGGTCAGGCCGTCGAGGTCCTCCGGCGACGCCACCTCGGCGATGAGCCGGGCGGCCGGGTCGTCCGGGTGGGCCGTGTAGAGGCCGTCCACGTCGGACAGGAGGATCAGCGCGTCGGCGCGCACGAGCTGGGCCACGAGGGCCGCCAGCCGGTCGTTGTCGCCGAAGCGGATTTCGTGGGTGGCGACCGTGTCGTTCTCGTTGACGATCGGGACGACGCCGAGCTCGAGGAGGCGGTCGAACGTGCGCAGCGCGTTGCCGTACGTCCCGTGGCGGGTCGTGTCGTCGACGGTCAGGAGGACCTGGCCGACGGTCAGGTTGTGGGCCTCGAAGCTGCGGGCGTAGCGCTCGATCAGGAGGCCCTGGCCGACGGACGCGGCCGCCTGTTGGCTGGCGAGGTCACGCGGGCGCCGGGCCAGGCCCAACGGCCCCAGCCCGGCGGCGATGGCGCCAGAGGACACGAGGACGACCTCGCGGCCCGCCGCGCGGGCCGCGGCCAGCGCGCCCACCAGGGTGTTGACGCGGGCGGGGTCGAGGCGGTGGTCGGGGGTCGTGAGCGAGCTGGAGCCGACCTTGACGACGACGCGGTGGGCGGCGGCGATGGTGGCGCGGGCCGGGGTCTGGGCGGTGTCAGTCATCGGCGGCCTCCCGCTCCGGCGCGCCCGGCTCGTCCGGCTCGTCCAGGTCGGGCTCGTAGCCGGACAGCGCCTGGCCGACGGCCTGGGCGGCCTTGGCGGCGTGGTACTCGGCGTCCAGCGCGCGGCGGCGGCGGACGGCGGGCCGGAGCTCCTGGAGGCGGTTGTCCTCGCCCCGGCGGCTCAACAGCTCCGCGCCGATGTCGACCTGCGGCGCGAAGTCGAAGACGACGGCGTCGTCCCCGCCGATGGCGACCGCGTCGCCCGCGACGGCGCCCAGCGCGGCCAACTCGTCTTCGACCCCGAGGCGGTTGAGCCGGTCGGCCAGGTAGCCGACGGCCTCGCCGTTGGCGAAATCGGTCTGGCGGACCCAGCGCTCCGGCTTGGTCCCCCGCACCCGCCAGACGAAGCCGCCCTGGCCATCGGACTGGCGCTCGACCGTGAACTCGGGGCCGTCCGCCGGGGCCGGCGCCAGCGTGACGCGCACGGGCGCCGGTTCCGGCTGCGCCGCCCGGCGCGCCTTGACCAGCGCCGCCAGCGCGAACGTCAGCTCCTTCAACCCTTGGCCCGTCTTGGTGGAGATGGCGAACACGCGGTCCTTCTCTGTCATCCTGAGCGCCAGCGAAGGATCTTGACCGCCGGAGGTTCGAGATCCTTCGCTGCACTCAGGATGACAAGAAAGGAACTCCGTCACGTCGTCCGCCACCAGGTCCGCGATGACGGCCGCGTCCGGCACGTCGACCTTGTTCAGCGCCACCAGGCGCGGCCGGTCGTCCAGGCCGCCGTGGGCCTGGAGTTCCGCCTCGATGACGCGGAGGTCCGAGAGGGGGTCGCGGCCGGGCTCCCAGGTCGCGCAGTCGACGACGTGGACGATGGCTTGGCAACGCTCGATGTGGCGGAGGAAGTCGTGGCCCAGGCCCCGGCCCTCCGCCGCGCCCTCGATCAGGCCGGGCACGTCGGCCACGGTGAACGTGACGTCGCCGGCCCGGACGACACCGAGGTTGGGCACGAGCGTCGTGAAGGGGTAGTCGGCGATCTCGGGGCGGGCGCGGGAGATGGCGGCGATGAGCGAGCTCTTGCCGGCCGAGGGGAAGCCGACGAGGCCGATGTCGGCCAGGACCTTGAGCTCCAGGCGGATGTGGCGGTCCTCGCCGTCCTCGCCCAGGAGCGCGAAGCCGGGGGCCTTGCGGGCGGCGGTCGCCAGGGCCTCGTTGCCGAGGCCGCCGCGGCCGCCCTGGGCGACGACGAGCTCGGCGCCGGGGCCGACCAGGTCGGCCATCTGTGCGCCGGAGTCGTCGTCCCAGACGACCGTGCCGTCGGGGACCGGGAGGACGATGTCGGCGCCGTTGGCGCCGTCGGCGTAGTTGCCCTTGCCGGGCTGGCCGTTGGCGGCCTGGCGGTGGGAGTGGCGGTGGTAGTCGACGAGCGTTGTCAGGCCGGGGTCGACGCGCAGGATGACGGAACCGCCGTTGCCGCCGTTGCCGCCGTCCGGGCCGCCCAGGGGCTTGAACTTCTCGCGCTTGACGGACGCGCAGCCGTGGCCGCCCCGCCCGGCCGTGACGTGCAGCGTGACCGTGTCGACAAACGAGGGGATCGCCATGGGTTCACCTTAAGGGCGTGGGGGCAGGGAAAAGGGACGGTTCCTTGTCACGCCGTCCGCGGCGTGGCAAGGAACCGTCCCCGCGCGTTGGTTCAGGCCGCCTGGGCCACGTTGATGACGCGGCGGCCCCGCTTGGTGGCGAACTCGACGTTGCCGTCGATGAGCGCGAAGATCGTGTCGTCGTCGCCGCGGCCGGCGCCGAGGCCGGGATGGAAATGGGTGCCGTGCTGGCGGACGATGATCTCGCCGGCGCTGACGGCCTCGCCGCCGAAGCGCTTGACGCCGAGGCGCTGGGCCTGCGAGTCGCGGCCGTTCTTGGAGCTGGAAGCGCCCTTCTTGTGTGCCATGTCTTACCCCTACTTGATGCCGGTGATCTTGACCTGCGTGTAGCGCTGGCGATGGCCCTGGCGCTTCTTGTAACCGGTCTTGTTCTTGAACTTGATGAGGCGGATCTTGGGGCCCTTGGTCTCGGCCAGGACCTCGGCCGTCACCGTCACCTGGGCCAGCTTGGCCGCGTCCGCCGTGACCTCGCCCTCGTCGACCAGGAGGATCGGGGTCAGCGTCAGCGTGGCGCCGGCCTCCGCCTCAACCTTGTCGATCTCCAGGACGTCGCCTTCGGCAACCTTGTGCTGCCGTCCGCCGCTCCGCACCACCGCGTACACGTCTGACCTACTCTCGGACTCGTTGCATTGTCTCCGGCGCGCCCTCCCCCAGTCCGGGGTCCGGGTCTCCGCGGCTCACGGCCGCAGAAGCGCCAGCGGCCAATCTTACGACACGATCCCCGGCAGGCCAAACCAAGTGGGCCACGGGGTCGGGCACAGGCCATGGGGTCCGGCACAGGCCATGGGGTCGGGCACCGTGGCTACGGAGCGAGGAACGAGCGACAGCCACGGGGCCCGACACCGTGGCCGAGAAAGCACACGGGCACCGTGGCTACAGAGCGAGGAACGAGTGATTCCACGGGGCCCGACACCGTGGCCGAGACAGCCAGTGGGCCGGGCGTCCCTACGGCACCAAGCTGGCCGCGGTGCTCTGACGCGCCAACTTCTTGTCGAAGCTCCACAGCGGGGTCAGCCCCGCCGCCTCTGCTGCCGCCGCCAAGTAACAGTCGGCCCACGACAACGCCGGATGGGCGGTCCACGCCTCCAGGACGGCGTCGACGAAGGGACAGGACGAGGTCACGTTGGGGAGGCTCAGCACACCCCGGACCATCGCGGTGATCTGGTCGCGCGTCAGGCCGTAGTGATTGTCGAGGGCGAAAACGTATTCGGTCAGGGCCAGGCCGGAAACCTGGAACTGGGCATCAGGACGGCTGACGAGGCTCTTCGCCCGCTCGAACGCGGCGGGCACATCCTTGAGGGTCAGACGGGCCAGCACGTTGGCGTCGAGCGACGCGGCCCCCGTCACAGCCGAGCCTCCCGCGTCTCATAGAACCCGCTGACGTCCTCCAGGGGCGGCATCCCGGGCTTGAGCCAGGCCGTAAACCGGTCGGCCATCTCATCGATCGTCTCCGGCCGGCGCAGCCGGATTTCCCGGGTCCCCGCCTCGTAGGTAACAGTCAAACGGTCGCCGCCGGACAGCCCCGCCTGACGCCGGACCGCGACCGGAATGACCACCTGACCCTTCTCCGATACAACGGTAGACAGCATCGTGATACCTCCAGGGCCAATTTCCTACCGCTAGCCTACCCGTTCTACCAACCGACACCAAGTAGGCCGCCCACGGGACGTGGCACCCCCCGCCCCCCGCTCCCCGCCCTGTCATCCTGAGCCCGTCGCTGACGCTCAGGACAGGCTCCGCGAAGGATCTCTCCGCACCCACTCAAACCCGGCGATCAGTTCCCGGCGCAACCGATACGTGTCCCCGTGCTCCAGGTGGGCACAGTGGCTCCGTATCCGCTCGGCCACGGCGTGCGGCGGCTCCAGCCCCGCCGCGTAGTCGCGCGACAACCGCGCCAGGCGCCGCCGCAGCGTGGCCTTCTTGCCCGAGTCCAGCCGCCGGACGACCCGCCCGGAGTCGGTCAGGTACGTGTGGAAGCCGAGATAGCTGACCCCGGCGGACACGGGGAAGATCTGGGTCTTGGCGTTGAACTCCAACCCGAGCCCGGCCACATGCTCCCCCATCCGCGCCAGGCACTCCCCCAGATACCGGCGTGACGGATGTAGCAACACCCCGTCGTCCATGTACCGCGTATACCACGGCACGCGCAGCCGCTCCTTGATCAGCCGGTCCAGCCCGTCCAGATGGTAGAGCGCGAACCACTGGCTGGCCTGATTCCCCAACGGCAACCCCACCCCCGGCGTGACCTCGTACGAGTGGACGATGGTCTCCAACAAGCGGCGCGTCTCCGGCGACCGGATGGCCCGCCACAGTGTCGCCAGCAAGACCTCGTGGTCGATGCTGGCGAAGTACTGGCGGATGTCGAATTTGAGGAAGAACCCCCGGCAGCGGTGGCGGCGGTAGAAGGCGCGCAGGAACCCGCTCAGCCGGTCGAGCGCGAAGTGCGTGCCCCGGCCGACGCGGCAGGCCGCGTTGTCGTGGATCAGGCGGGGGTCCAGGACTGGGGCCAAGATGTTGTCGCAGAGGCTGTGCTGGACGATCCGGTCGACGTAGCGGGGGGCGAACACGTCACGCCGCTTGGGCTCGTGGATGGTGAAGGCCAGGTAGGGGCGCGGGCGGTAGGTGCCCGTCTGAAGCCGTCGGCGCAGGGCGACGAGGTTCGGCCCGAGGTTGAGCTCGAAGTTGATGACCTCGCGCTTGGCCTGCTTGCCCTGGCGGGCCGCCCGGTGGGCGTCGTACAAGGCGGCGAACGTCGTCATGCTGGCAAAGTCGGGCTCGCGCACGTCACGCCCCCCGCTGGACGGTGGCGGGAGGGGCGGCGCGCGCTGCGCCCCCCTCATCGCCGCAAAGCGGACGCTCGATCCGCGTCACGGCCTCCGCCACCTTGTGTTTTCCCCGCCCGGCCCTGGCGCCGCCCCTCGGGACGACAGGCCGAGTGAAGAAGGAATCCGGTTCCTCTGACTGCCTCCACGGACGCGCCCCGCCTGGGACGCGTTACTGGGTTTCAGGCAGTGCCGGACGGACGCCGCCGGCGGCATTGTTGACATTGTTGCCATTGTCGTTGACATTGCCGTCGTTGTTGACGTTAGCCGCGTTGTTGCCATCGTTGCCAGGCGAGCGCAACCACCTTCAACCGGATCCCCCGCTGCCGCCGCCCCGATCACGCGGGCCGCGCCCGGGTCGACGGCGGCAGACGCTTCTCATCGGACCTGATCCACGCCGTCAACCGGGTCTGGCAGATGTAGACCAACTCCGCGATCTGCTCGTGCTGCTTCATGAGGAGGCAGCCCGACTCGGCCGCCAGCATGGCCAGATAGGCCAGCAGCTTGGCGTCCGTGCTGGCCCGGTGCTGCCAGTCCAGCCTCCGCCGCTGGGCCTCCGGCCCCGCGCTCGGCCCGACGAACGTGTCGTTGGCCCGGAACAGGGCCTCGACCAGGTCGAGGCTGAGATTCTGGAGTCGGCTGGTGAACGTGAAGCGGAACCGCTTGGGCGACTTCTCCGTCACGGTCATGACGTAGGCGCAGAGCTTCTTCGCCTCCGTGATGACGCTCAACTCGGCCACCCGATCGCCCGGCACCCAGCCCTCCTCCCCGTGGCCCCGTAGCGGGACCGCGGGCCACGGTACCCGGGCAGGCCAACTCCCCGGCTCCGCCGGGGCGTCGCCGGAGGCGACGGATTCAAGAACGCGGGATTCTTATCGTCAGAGCCGGACGGACGCCGCCGGCGGCATCGGTGACATTGTCGCCAAAGTCGTAGACAGTGCCGTCGTAGCTGACGAGAGCCGCGAGGCTGCCACCGCCGCCAGGCGAGCGCAACCACCACCACCAGGTGTCGCCATCGTGACGGGTGGCAACTCGACTTGCTTTACTGTTGGTAGAGTACCGCTCCACTTCTTCGAGGCTCAACAAGAACACCTTGTCCCGCGTCGACCGGCCACCCGATGTGCCGTACGTCGGATTGTCCACGTTCTCGTTCGGGGTCTCCACGATCAAGTCTGCGAAGTCTGCCGGAAGACTCCGGACGAAGTCGTGGTTGAGCCAGTCCCGCAGCGTGCATTTCTCCCAAGTGATTTCCGTAAACTCAGCGTGATACGCCCGGTACGCGACAACACGCTCCGACAGAAGGAGGGCCGTGCCTGCCTTCTCCTTCACCTCAAGCACGCGCCACACGTTCCCGCCCAACAACACCTTCTCGCCGGGCGCGATAGTCTCGGAGGTCGCGCCCTCGTCCACAAACAGGACCGGCAGATCGACTTGAGGCCACCCCTTCCACGACGCCTGCCAGCGATAGGCGAGGATGTCCGTGTTGACCGCTTGGTTGTCGCCCCGGAACCACCTAGCCATCGTCGCCAGTTCCTGGCGGCCGCCGGTCTCCGCCAACGATTGTCCCAAGAAGTCCAGGGTTTCCCGACTCGGGACCCGCATAGCCCACCGCTCCGGCGCGTCGTCCCGCAAGGCCCGCAGCAGGTACTCCGACAGGAAGAACTCCTGCAGCGACGTGTGGGCGAATCGGAAAGCCCCGTCGTTGGCCGTCTTGTCGACCCGGCTCAGGAAGGTGGCATTGCGCAACGCTTCGTTCAGCTT
>JAISTC010000152.1 GCA_031272805.1 Propionibacteriaceae bacterium | reverse complement strand
ACCCTTGTCAGGGCCTAGTCACCGGGGGGCGCGTCGCGGCGCCGCTGGATAGGACGAGATTCGCGGGGGGTATCTGGGGACAGTGGTGTCCGGCCCGTCACGCCGGCCGGTCCTGCCGGGAGCAAAGGACCGGGACGTGAGCGACGCGGACAACCCCCAGAAACCAGACGCCATGACCACGCGCGACCCGGCGCCCGGCGGTGGCGCGCCCCGCGTCGCCGACCCCCAGGCCCGCGTGACGCCGCCCGGTCCGGCCCACCCGGCCACCCGCGTGACGCCAACGCCAACGCCGCCGCTGCCGCGCCCCCGCCCGACGCCCCGCTCCACGCGCCGCGCCACCGTGCCGGTCCTGGCGGTGTTGCTGGCCCTGGCGGGGCTCGGCGCGACGTCCACCGCCGAGGCCGAGTGGCCGCTGACCGGCGCCCCGCCCGGCGCCCAGGCCGCCCAGGTCTTCAAGTTCCTCGGTCTGGCCGACAAGATCGACGACCAAACCGATGAGCTGCGGGCGGACCTCGTCCTGCAGGTGCCGGCGGGCAGCGTGACCCTCGACAACGCGGCCACCGCGCTGGCGTTCAATTACGGCTTCGGCAACCGGACCGACGGCCGGGCCGACCGCACGCTCCGCTACATCAAGACGACCGGGGCCGACGGGGCGCTGGCGTGGGCGCGGAACCAGGACGAGCGCTACACGATCCACGACATCATCCACTCCGGCCCCAACGACTACCTCGTCATCTCCGCGGCCGGCGACCTCAACATCCCGGACAACAACACTTCCCACAACGTCCCCGGCGGCGGCCCGGTCACGATCCCCTTCGAGTTCCGCGTGGCCGGCCAGACGACCCGCCACGAGGTCCAGGTCCAGGCGTACTACGGCCAGGTCGACCAGGCGGCGCGGTCCGGCCCGTACGTCCAGATCGTGTCCGACAACTCCTATGGCCTCTGGTCGGAGCGCCAGGCCAACTGGGGCCAGGTGCTCGACTACGGCTTCTCCTACGGCGGCGCCAACGGCGCCCACACCGACCCCGGCGTCCTGCCCGCCAACTCCCAGGCCGTCGCCATCGGCACCACCGCGTTCGGCGGTCGCTCCCGCCCCACCGACACGGGCGGCATCGCCAAGGGCGCCAGCGAAGGCCCGGCCTGCTCCGTGGCCGACTCGTTCTGGTACGCCTGGGTCGACGAGTTCGGCGGCCTCGTCGAGACGGTCACGCCCGCGCCGGTCCACATCAGAGGCGTCACGCCGACCAACTTCGGCGGCAACCGCGGCTGGGGCAACTACGCCGCCCCCCGGACCTACGCCACGAAGAACTCGCGCACGCAGGGCACGCCGGCGCCGGGCATGGTCGGGGGCCAGTGGGGCCAGCCGACCGGCCCGGCCATGAACCCCGACGGCTCGATCGACTTCCGCGCGGCCAACGCCGCGGGCGGCACGGGCTACTACCGGCTCCTCGCCTGGCCCGAGTCCCACCACCCCGGCGCCATCACCTACGACGGGGGCGCCCCCTGCGTCACGTACGGCCCGGCGGGCCCAGACCTGGCCGCCGACCGCGCCGCCGCCTTCACGGTCGGCTCCGTCTTCTACGACTACCACATCCCCGTCCCGCCGCCGCCGGTCATCGACTACCCGACGCCGACCAGCCAACTGTCCGGCCGCCCGACCTTCCGCGGCACGGGCCTGCCCAACCACACGATCACCCTTGCCCTCATGCCGCTGACGGGCGGCCCCCTCGTCACGCTCGTGGACGGCTACCTCGGGGTCGACGTCGTCGTGGACGAGGACGGCCACTGGAGTTACCCGCTCTCCGAGGGCCAGCGGCTGACCGAGGGGGTGGCGTACCAGGTCTTCGCGTCCCAGACCGAGCACGAGACGGGCTACTGGCTGACCAGCGCGCAAACCGTCGTCACGACGGCCGCCGTCGACAACTCGGGCCCGGCGGCGGGCGAGTCGGACCTCGTCGTCTGGGGGCCGACGGGGGAGACCGCGCCGTTGGAAGTCGGCCACCGCTTCACGGCCGAGGTCACGGTGCGGTCGGCCGACCGGCGGCCGCTCGCGGGCGTGACCGTCCGGTTCGAGGCCAACCCCAAGCCCGGCGCCCCGGCGGACGCCGTGGCGGAGTTGTCGGAGCCGGCCTGTGTGACCGGGCCCGGCGGCGCCTGCCGGATCACGCTGTCGTCGGCCGTCGTGGCGGAATACGAATTGCGCGCCAGCCTGGCCGATGGCGCCGGCGGCCAGGCGGACGTGCCGGTCCGGCCAGCCGGGGTAGGAGCCGTCCGGGCGACCGCCGACGAGCCCGTCCGGGCGTCCGCCGACGAGCCCGTCCGGGCGACGGCCGACGAGCCCGTCCACGGCTCCCCGGCGGACGTCGGCTTCAAGGCGGGCCCGGTCTGCCTGGCGAACTGCACGCCGGTCGACCCGTCCCACCTCAGCCGCGTCGAGGTCACGCGCGACGGCGCCACCGCCGACGGCACGGACGCCGACCAGGCCACGCTCTGGGCCTACGACCGCTTCGGCAACCCGGTCGAGGTCACGTGGGAGGCGGCCACGGCGGACCCGCGCCTGACGGTCGTGACGGCGACCGGCGTGACGGCGGCCGACGGCACGGCCCAGCTCACCTTCACGTCCCGCTACCCCGGCACCCACCAGGCCGACGTCACGATCGGCGGGGCCCCCGTCCCCGGCGCCCCGCTCGACCTGAGCTTCGCCGCGGGCGCCCCGGACCGCGTGACCCTCTCCGTCGCCCCGCTGGCCGTCCTGCCCGCGGGCGGGGAGTTCCAGGCCACCGCCCACGCCGTCGACGCGGCGGGCGGCGACCTGGCCGGCGTCGCCGTGGCCTTCCAGACGACGGCCGGGCTGGCGTTCGCCGACGCCGACCAGTGCGTCACGGGGGACGACGGCCGCTGTTCGGTTGCCGTCACGTCGACCCGGGCCGGGGCCTACGAGGTCGCCGCCACGTACGGCGCGGGCACACCCCTGGACGACTCCCCCCAACCGGTCGTGTTCGAGGCGGGCCCCGTGTGCGTGGCCGGCTGCAGTCCCGACGACCCCGCCCACACCACCCGCGCCGAGGTCGTCCGCAACGGCGCCCACCCCGACGGCGCCGACCGTGACGTCGTCCAGGTCTGGGCCTACGACGCCTACGGCAACCCCGTCGCCGGCGCGGCCGTGACGGCGACGCCCGACCCCGCCGCCAGTTCGACCCTCGCCGTCCAGCCCGCCATCGCCCCGACCGGCGCTGACGGCACGACGACCGTCTGGTTCACGTCGACCCGCGCCGGGACCTTTCCGGCGGATCTGACCGTGGCCGGCCTCGTCCCCGACGGCTCGCCCGCCGACCTGGGCTTCGGCTCGGGCCTGGGCGACCCGGCCCACTCCAGCTTCCGCGTCGAACCCCAGGTCCCCGGCAGCCCGACACCCCTGGTCGCCGGGGATGGCCCCGACTCGACGTACCAGGCCGTGGCCGAGGTCCGCGACGTCTTCGGCGACCCCGTGGCCGGCGCCGTCGTCACATTCGGCGTCGACCCGCCCGGCCCCGAGTGGGGCGGCGGCGACTACGCCTGTACGACCGGCGCCGACGGTACGTGCCTCGTCACGCTGTGGTCGGCCGTGGCGGGCCCGTTCGCCGTCACCGCCGACCTCGTGGCGGGCCCGATCGGGTCCGCGCAGCCGGTGGCGTGGCGGGCCGGGCCGATCTGCGGGGCGGACTGCGCGGCCGACCCGGGCGTGCCGCCCGACCGGTTGACCAGGGCGGAGGTCACGGTCGACCGCCAGACGGCCGACGGCGTGGCCGAGGACCAGGTCACGGTGTGGGCGTTCGACCGGTTCGGCAACCCGGTCGCGGGGGCGGCGGTCGCCGGGGTCCCGGCCGGTCCGGACCTGGCCATCGCGCCGGGCGTCCCGCCGACCGACGCCGCCGGGACTGCCGCCATCGCCCTGACGTCGACGGTCGCCCGCGGCCATGCCCTGGACGTCACGGTCGGCGGCGCCCGCCCGCACGGTGCGCCGGTCACCGCCACGTTCGTGGCGGGCCCGCCCGACCCTGGCCACTCGACGCTGGCCGCCGCGCCGCCGGTCCAGGCGGCCGGGGCGGACGTGACGGTGACCGTGACGTTGGCCGACCGCTTCGGCAACCGCGTGACGGGCCTGCCCGAGGCGGCGTTCGACCTGGCGGGGGTGGCGGCCGGGGGCGGCCCCGGGCTGGCGTTCGGCGGCTTCGCCGACCGCGGCGACGGCACCTACGAGTTCACCACGAGCTCGTCCACGGCCGACCTTTACACCTTGTCAGGGGCTGTTTCCGGTCTCGACCTGGCCCAGCGGCCGGAGGTCCGGTTCACGGCGGCGGGGGTCTGCGCGACGAATTGCCAGGCGACCGACCCGGCCCGCCGGACGCGTGCGGCGATGACCGTCAACGACCAAGTGGCCGACGGCGTGGCCCGCGACGAGGCGGCCGTCTGGGCGTTCGACACGTACGGCAACCCGGTGGAGGGCGCGGCGGTCGTGGCGGTCCACGGCGGCGGCACGCTGACGCCCGACCATCAGACCGTCACGACGGACGCCGCCGGGCGGGCCACGCTCGGCTGGACGTCGGCGGTCGTCGGCGCGTTCGCGGCCGACATCACGGTCGACGGCCTGACCGGCTTCCCCGGCAGCGCCCTCGACGCCATCCGCTTCGCGCCGTCGGGGGTCTCGCCGGGCGACTCGGACCTCGTCGTGACGCCGCCCGCGGGCGAGACGCCGCCGATCGAGGTGGGCCACCGCTTCACGGCCACGGTGACCGTCCGCGACGCCCAGCGCCACCCGCTGCCGGGCGTCCCGGTCACGTTCGCCGGGGCCCCGGTGGACGCCCCGGCCGGCGCGGCGCTGGATGTGTCCGAGCCGGTCTGTACCTCGGGGGCCGACGGGACCTGTGCCATCACGCTGACGGCGGTCCTGGCGGGCACGTACCAACTCCACGCCACGGTCCCGGCGGACGGGGCCCCCGCGCCGGTGCGCGGCTCGCCGCAGCTCGTGCGCTTCGGCGCCGACGCCGGGGCGTCGCCCAGCCCGAGCCCGGACGTCACGCCGAGCGTCACGCCCAGCGCCAGTCCCGGCGTCACGCCGAGCGCCAGTCCGGGAGTCACGCCGAGCGCCGGTCCCTCAACCACGCCGCGCGCCACCCCGACCACCAGCCCGGCCCCGACCGTGACGCGGCCGCCGACGCCCAGCGTGACGCCGCCTGCGTCCGCGCCGCCCGGCATCCCGCCGGGCAATACGGGTACACGCGTCTCCCCCGCGGTCCTCTGCTGGGCGCTGGCGCTGGCCGCGGCCGGCGGCACCTTGATCTACCTGACGCGCCGCCGCCGCTGAAAGACCCCTGCCCCGGGCGAGCGCGCCCCCGCCGCCCGGGGCAGGTCGGGGGCAAGGCCGAGGTGTCAGATACCGCGGCCTTGGCGAGGAACGAGTGAGAGGGCCATGGGGTCGGGCACGCTGGCTACGGAGCGAGGAACGAGTGAGAGGGCCATGGGGTCGGGCACGCTGGCTACGGAGCGAGGAACGAGTGAGAGGGCCATGGGGTCGGGCACGCTGGCTACGGAGCGAGGAACGAGCGACAGCCAGCGGGCCTGACACCGTGGCCAGGGG
>JAISTC010000079.1 GCA_031272805.1 Propionibacteriaceae bacterium | reverse complement strand
CCAGCCCGTAGCCGACGCCGGCCCCGGTCGTGATGACCGCGAAGTCGGCCTCGCCCTTGGTCAGGCCGAACCAGTGGTGGGCGGCGGCCAGCGCGACGACGTCGTTGGCCACGACGGTCGGCAGCCCGCACGCCTCCTCGACCAGGTCGGCCAGGGGCACGTCCTGCCAGCCGAGGAAGGGCGCCCGGACGACCTGGCGGCCGCGCCGCACCATGCCCCCCAGGCAGACGCCGACGCCGAACAACATGGGTTCCGGCGCCGCGGCCAGGATCGGGGTCGGCACGCCCAGGTCGGCGGCGACCTCGGCGATCAACTCGGCCACGGCCGACGGTTCGCGGGTGGTCAGGTGGCGCTGGATCTGGCCGGTCACGCCCGCCCGGAGATCGGTGGCGACGCCGTGGGCGACATCGCCGGTCAGCTTGACGCCGAGGAAGCGGCCCATCTCGGGCCGGATGTCCAGCGGGTGGACCGGCCGGCCGCGCGCGGCCCCGGCGGCGTCGTCCAGCTCGACGAGGAGGCCGCAGTCGAAGAGGGGTTTCGACAGCCGCGTCAGCGACGCGGGGGAGAGCCCGAGCCGGTTGCCCAGCTCGGTCCGGGTGATCGGCCCGTGGATCAGGACGTCCCTGGCCAGTGCTTTGCCGGAATCAGACAGCACAGCAACCTCCTTGTTTGGTTCCATCGTGGCACAAAATCCCCGGCTTGTCGTCCCGCCACGCAGGAGGCGAGGTTTCTCCGTCGAAGTCACCCCCAGGGAGGGACTTGACAGCGATATATTTTCGGGTCAAAATGATGTCATGCAACGGAGCACCCGACAGTTCCATCTCCGCCACGGCGGAACCAGTGTTGTGATCGACCTCGCCCCCGCCGCCGTCCCCGCCATCCTCCACTGGGGCGAAGACCTCGGCGATTTGAGCGACGACCAACTGGCCGCGCTGGCCGACGCCCTCAAAGTCCAGCCGGTCAGCGGCGGCCTCGACACCCCTGCCCGCCTCACCCTCCTCCCGACCGAGGCCACGGGCTGGGCCCACACCCCCGGGCTGACCGTCCGGCCCCCGGCCCCCAGCCCTCTGTTCCGCACCGCCGGCGTCCAGATCGCGGGGCCCTCCTGCCACGTCACATTGACCGACGACGAGGCCGGGCTCCAGGTCGACGCCGACCTCGACATCACCGACGCCGGCCTCGTCCGCCAGCGGTTGACGCTGACCAACCGGGGCGACCGCGCGGTCGTGGTCGACCACCTGGCCCCGACCTTCCCCCTCCCCGCCGACGCCACGGAGCTCCTCGACACCACCGGCCACCACCTCCGCGAACGCTCCCCCCAGCGCCACGGGTTCACCCTCGGCGTCCACCAGCGCGAGTCCCGCCGCGGCCGCCCCGGCTTCGACAACACGTTGGTCCTCGCCGCGGGCCGGCCCGGCTTCGGCTGGGAGCGCGGCCGCGTCCACGCCGTCCACCTGGCCTGGAGCGGCGACCACCGCTACACGGCCGAGCGGACCTACTCCGGCGACGCCTTCCTCCAAGCCGGCGAGCTCCTGCTCCCCGGCGAGATCACGCTCCTCCCGGGCGCCTCGTATACCACTCCCTGGGCGCTCGGCTCCTGGGGCGACGGCCTCAACGCCGTCGCCGCCCGCTACCACGCCTATCTCCGCGGCCTCTGGGCCGGCCGGACCCCCTCCCGCCCCGTCACGCTCAATACGTGGGAGGCCGTCTACTTCGACCACGACGTGACGGCCCTGACCGACCTCGCCCGGCTCGCCGCCCGCGTCGGCGCCGAGCGCTTCGTCCTCGACGACGGCTGGTTCCGGGGCCGCCACGACGACACGGCCGGCCTGGGGGACTGGTACCCGGACGCCACGACGTGGCCGACAGGCCTCGGTCCCCTCGCCGACACCGTCCGCTCCCTCGGCCTCGAGTTCGGCCTCTGGGTCGAACCGGAGATGGTCAACCCCGACTCGGACCTCGCCCGCGCCCACCCCGACTGGCTCCTCCAGGGCCGCCAGGAGCTCCCGCCCGCAGCCCGCCACCAACAGGTTCTCGACCTGACCAACCCCGCGGCCTACGCCTATATCGCCGAACGCCTCCACGCCCTCGTCACCGACTACGGGCTGGCCTACCTCAAGTGGGACCACAACCGCGACCTCGTGACCCCCTACTCCGTCGGCCGGCCCGCCGTCCACGCCCAGACCGAGGCGCTCTACCGCCTCCTCGACGACCTGAAGGCCGCCCACCCCGGCCTCGCCATCGAGTCCTGCGCCTCCGGCGGCGCCCGCGTCGACCTCGGCATCCTCGAACGGACCGACCGGGTCTGGACCTCCGACTGCCTCGACCCGCTCGAACGGCTGCCCATCCAGAAGTGGACCGGCCTGGTCGTCCCGCCCGAATACCTCGGCGCCCACCTGACCAGCCCCACGGTCCACTCGACGGGCCGCACGGTCGGCCTCGACCTCTCCGCGGGCGTGGCGCTGTTCGGCCACCTCGGCATCGAGTGGGACCTCCGGAGTTGCGACGGGGCCACCCTGGACCGGGTCGCCCGCTGGGTCGAGCTGTACAAGTCCCACCGCCGGCTCATCGCCACGGGCAGGCTGGTCCACGCCGACCTAGCCGACCCCGCCCTGGACCTGCGCGGCGTGGTCGCCGCGGACCAGTCCACGGCCCTGTTCGCCCTGACTCAAGTCACCACCAGCGCCTGGCATCCCCCGGCCCCGGTCACCTTCCCCGGCCTCGACCCGGACACGGCCTACACGGTCACCGCCGACACGCTCGGCCCCCTCGCCCTGACCGGCCGCCAACTGGCCACGACAGGGCTCCGCCCACCCCAACAACACCCCGAACACCTGACCCTCATCCACGTGGCGGCCGACCGCCACCCCCACCGTGACACTCCGAAGGACCCGCCATGCCCCCGCCTCGCCCCCCGCGACGCGTCCCGGCCCTAGCCGCGGCCGCCGCCCTCGCCCTGGCCCTGACCGCCTGCGGCCCCACGGACGGCCGCGTCCAGATCGACTTCTTCCAGTTCAAGTCCGAGGCCCAGGACGACTTCGCCTACCTGGTCGAGAAGTTCGAACAGGAGAACCCCGACATCGACGTCGTCTACAACGTCATGCCCGACCCGGACACGGCCATCCGCACCCTCCTCGTCAAGGGCCGCACCCCCGACGTCATCACGCTCAACGGCTCCGGCACGTTCGCCCAGCTCGCCCGGACGGGCGTCTTCTACGACTTCACGGGCGACCCCCTCCTGGCCGAGATCAACCCCGCCCCCCTCGCCATCGTCAACAACCTCGGCACGTACCACGGCGACGAGATCAACTCGCTGCCCTACCTCTCCAACGCCGACGGCATCATCTACAACCGGACTATCTTCGCCGAGCAGGGCCTGGCCATCCCGACGACCTGGGACGAGCTCATCGCCGTCTGCGACGCCCTCCAGTCCGCCGGCATCACCCCGTTCTACGGCACGCTGGCCGACGCCTGGACCGCCCTCCCCTCCCTCAACGCCCTCGGCTCCTACGCCACGGCGACCGGCTTCCTCGACCGCCTCAAAGAGGCCGGCGCGGACGCCGCCGACCACCCGCAAGACTCCTTCACGGCCAACTTCGGCCAGGCCCTCGACCGCCAAGCCCAGTTGTTCGCCTACGCCAACCCCGACTACCGCGCCCGGACCTACGACGACGGCAACCTGGCCTTCGCCAACGGTGAGACCGCCATGCTCCTCCAGGGCATCTGGGCCCTCTCCCAGATCCGCGCCCACAACCCCGACATCGACGCCGGCATCTTCCCCTACCCCGCGGACACCCCGGAGGAGGCGGTGATCGTCTCCGGCGTCGACGTCACCGTGACGATGGCCCGCGACACGGACCACCCCGACGAGGCCCGCCGCTTCATCGAGTTCCTGTTCCGCTCCGACAACATCGAATGGATCGCCGAACGGCAGGCCATGTTCTCCGCCCGCGCCGACACGCCCGGCTCCTCCGACCCCGCGCTGGCGGAGATCCAGCCGCTGATCGACGCCGGCCGCGTCGCCCCCTTCCTCGACCACCAGGTCCCCGCCGCGGTCCCGCTCCAGCAGATCGACCAGCAATACCTCTTCGACCTCGACCGCGCCACCGCCCTCGCCGCACTCGACCGCGAGTGGAACAAGGTCGCCCGCCGCACCACCCGCTAGCAAGGAACCCCCATGTCCACCACCTTGGCCCCACCCCTGCCCGCCATCAGCCCGGGCCGAGCGGCCCCGTCCGGCCCCACTCGCCGCCCCCGCCCCCGCGCCCGCGGCCGCGTCGACCGCTCCTACTACGCCATGACCATCCCCGCCCTGGCCCTGTTCGCCGGCTTCCACACGGTCCCGCTCCTGGTCGGCGTCTTCTTCTCCCTGACCAACTACGCCGGCTACGGCGACTGGGACTTCCTCGGCCTGGCCAACTACGCCAGCCTGTTCCAGGACGACCGCATCCTCAAGGCCTACGGCTTCACGTTCCTCTTCGCCATCACCGCCACGCTGTTGACCAACGTCGGCTCCCTGGCCGTGGCGCTGGCCCTCAACTCGAAGATCCCGGCCCAGAACTTCTTCCGCGGCGTCATGTTCGTCCCCTACGTCCTCGCCATCCTCGTCGCCGGCTACGTCTTCCAGTTCCTGTTCTC
>JAISTC010000066.1 GCA_031272805.1 Propionibacteriaceae bacterium | reverse complement strand
GGTTCGGGCCTAGCGGCTACTCTGGTCATCATGACTGACGCACCTGACCAGCCTGGGCTCATTGTGGGGCAGGGGCCTGACGGCGAGCTGTATGTCCTGGACGCCGCGCCCGAGGCGCTCAAGGCGAAGGCGGCGCAGGCCGACGAGGACACGGCGGCGATCACGGAGCCGGCCAAGGTCATGCGGATCGGCCGGATGATTTCGCGGCTGCTGGACGAGGTCAAGGACGCGCCGCTGGACGACGCGTCACGCGCGCGGCTGCGCGAGATCTACACGCAGTCGATCGACGAGCTGGCCGGGGGGCTCGACCAGGAGCTGGCCGGGGAGCTCCGGCGGATCACCGCGCCGTTCGCCGACGACTCCAGCCCGTCCGACGCGGAGCTGCGGATCGCGCAGGCGCAGTTGGTCGGGTGGCTGGAAGGGCTGTTCCAGGGGTTGCAGACGGCGCTGGTGGCGCAGCAGATGGTGGCCCGGGCCCAGGTCGAGCAGATGCGCAAGCAACTGGGGAAGGGCGACGCGCCGACGCTGCTCAGCGGGCCCGACGCGGCGCCCACCGTGACGCCGCCCCACGGCGCGGGGCTGTACCTCTAGCCCAAACGCCACGTACCGGTAGGTACTGCGCTGCTGCAATCACCCCTATGCCCGCAGAGATCCTGCGACTTCGCGCAGGATGACGGTGTCTTCTCGTCACGCTCCCAGGACTGCTTTGCCGCCCAGGTACGGGCGCAACGCCACGGGGACGCGGACCGTGCCGTCGGCTTGCTGGTGGTTCTCCAGGACGGCGATGATCGTGCGGGTCATGGCGCACAGCGTGCCGTTCAGGGTTGCCACAGGGCCCACGCCGTCCGCGTAGCGCGCCCGGATGCCGAGGCGGCGGGACTGGAACTCCGTGCAGTTCGACGTCGACGTGACCTCGCGGTACTTGCCCTGGCCCGGGAACCAGGCGTAGCAATCGTACTTGCGCGCGGCCGACAGCCCGAGGTCGCCGGCCGCGACCTCCAGGACCTGGTACGGCAGCTCCAGCGCCTCCAGGAAGTCCTTCTCGAACGCCAACAGCTTCTGATGTTCCGCGTGGGCCGTCTCGGGCGTGCAGTAGACGAACATCTCGACCTTGTCGAACCAGTGGACGCGGAAGATGCCCGCCGTGTCCTTGCCGTACGACCCGGCCTCGCGGCGGAAGCAGGGGGAGTAGCCGACGTAGTGGAACGGCAGGGCGGCGCCGTCGAGGATCTCGCCCGAGTGGAACGCGGCCAGCGCGACCTCGGACGTGCCGACCAGGTACAGGTCGTCGGCGGGCAGATAGTAGACGTCCTGCGCGGCCTGGCCGAGGAACCCCGTCCCCTCCATCGCCGACGGCTTGACCAGCGCGGGCGGCAGGATCGGAGTGAACCCCCACTCCAGCGCCTTCGCCATCGCCAACTGCGTCAACGCCAACTCCAGTTGCGCGCCCACGCCCGTCAGGACGTAGAAGCGCGAGCCCGAGATCTTGACGCCGCGCTCGATGTCGATGGCGCCGAGGAGCTTGCCGAGTTCCTCGTGGTCACGCGGGGCGAAGCCTTCGGCGGCAAAGTCACGCGGGGTGCCGACCGTCTCCACGATGACGAAGTCGTCCTCGCCGCCCTCCGGCACGTCGTCGAACACGGGGTTGGGCAGGAGTTTCATCAGTTCGGTGAAGCGTTCCTCGGCGACGGCCAGGCCACCCTCGGCCTCCTTAACCTGGGCGGACAACGCCTTGGCCTCCGCCAGCAAGCCGGGCTTGTCCTCCGGCGACGCCTTCGGGACGGCCTTGCCGACCTCCTTCTGCCGCGCGCGCAGCGACTCGAAACAGCCGATCGCGGTCCGGCGTGCCTCGTCGGCCTCGACCAGCTGGTCGATCAGCGCGGGGTCCTCGCCACGGCGAATCTGGGCTTGGCGGAGCCGCTCGGGCTCCGTGCGGATGAGCTTCGGATCAATCACCCGGGTAAGTGTAATGAGCGGCAGGCGTGGGGGTGGCCACTGCGGTGTCAGGGGGCGGGGCCGGCCAGGGGGTCGGGCACGCCGGCCAGGGGGTCGGGCACGCCGGCTACGGAGCGAGGAACGAGCGACAGCCGGTGGGCCTGACACCGTGGCCGGGGCAGAGGAAGACTCACCCGCCGGCCACGGTGTCGGGCCCCCGGGCTGTCGCGCGTTCCGCGCGCCGTAGCCACGGTGCCCGACCCCCTGGCCTTCTTCCTCGCTCCGTAGCCAGCGTGCCCGACCCCCCGGCCGGCGTGCCCGACCCCCTGGCCGGCGTGCCCGACACCTCGGCCTCCTCAGCCCCTGGTCATGACACGTACCGCGCCCGGCAGGATTTCCGCCTCCAGCCACGTGGTCTCCTCGATGGCGTCGCCGTCGATCTGGAACGGCACGGGCCGCGCGGCGTCGAACCGCACTGTCGCCGCCTGCGCGTATTCCAGCGGGTCGGGGACCCCGGGGGCGAGGTCATGGGGCGGGTCGGCGGGCGGCGCCAGCGCCGGGACCGACCCCGCCAGGACCGCGCCGGTCGTCTTGGCGAAGTCCAGCGGCGACGCGGGCGCCCAGAGCATGAGGTCGAGGAGCCCATCGTCCGGCCGCGCGGCCGGGAACAGTTGGATCGGCGTCTGAGTACCGCCGACGTTGCCGATCATGGCCGTCAGCACGGACCGCGTGACGGGCTCGTGGCCGTCGAGCGTGACGCGGAGGTCGAACGGCTCGCCGCGGAGTTGCTGGACGATCGACCACACGTACGCCGCGTTGCCGACGAGCTTCTTGAGGTCCGGCCGCGTCCCGGCCATGGCGGCCGCGTCGATGCCCATGCCGGACATGACGGTCGAGAGGCCCGTGAAGCCGGGGGCGCGCAGCCGCACGAGGTCGAGCGGCCGGGGCGTCCCGTCGAGGGCGATGGCGAACGCGGCCTCCTGGTCGAGCGGCAACCCGAGGTTGTGGGCCAGGATGTTGCCCGTGCCCGACGGCACGACCGCCAGCGGCACGTCCCCGCCCAGCAATCCCTCGCAGACTGCCCGGACGGTGCCGTCGCCGCCTGCCGCCACGACGAGCCCGGCCCCCGCCGCGACGGCCAAGCGCGCCGGGCCGGTTCCGGGATCCGCCACGGTCGTCTCGTGCCAGACCGGCTCGCCCCACCCGTGACGCCGCAATTCGTATTCCAAACTCCGGCGGAACAGCGACAGGTCGGGGAACTTGACCGGGTTGTAGACGACGTGGGCGAGCGGCCGGCCGCCGACCGTGACGGCGGGGACGGCCGGGGCGGTGGGGAGCCGGGAGGGCGTGACGGGGCGGATGGCGTGGCCGACCTCGAGCGCGCCGCAGCCGACGGCCAGCCCGAGGCAGAGGCCGGCGGCGAGGTCGGAGACGTGGTGGGCGCCCATCGCCCAGCGGTCGAACGCGACCACGGCGACGCCCGCGACGGCCAGCAGGTCGGAGGCCCACAGGCGCACTTCGGAGCCGCGCTGGCGGAGCCGCAGCGTCACGATCATGAGGGCGAGGACCGTCGCGCCCGTGACGTGGCCGGAAGGGAAGGACCAGCCGGTCTGGGCGAGCGTGCCGGCGAAGGGCGAGTCGGGGCGGGGGCGGGCGACGGCGTGCTTGACGAGCGTCGAGAGGGAGAGGGCCACGGTCATGGCGGCGAGCATCGTCACGCCCAGGCGGCGCAGGCGGTGGGTCCAGGCCCAGACGGCGAGCACGAGCAGGGCCACGCACTGGACCACGGGGCTCGCCACCAGCGCCAACGCGGCCAGCAGTTGGCCGGCGGTCGAGGCGGGCGCGACGGCCGGCGCGGCCAGCGTGGCGTCCAGGCGGCCGAGGCCGGGCCAGGTCTCGTACAGGATCAGCAGTGTGGCGAACCCGAGCGCGCCGAGCAGGGCCACCAGCGGCGTGCGGCGGATGCGGCGTGACACCGGGCCATTGTGGCACGGGGCGGCCATGGGGTCGGGCACCGTGGCTACGGAGCGAGGAACGAGCGACAGCCACGGGGCCCGAC
>JAISTC010000055.1 GCA_031272805.1 Propionibacteriaceae bacterium | reverse complement strand
CAGCCCATCGCCTACGGCGGCGGGCAGGAGCGGCGGCTGCGCTCCGGCACTCTGTCCGCTCCCCTGCTGGCCGCGTTCGCGGCCGCGCTCGACCAGACCGTGACGACCCGCGACGCGGAGGCCGCGCGCCTGCGCGCCCTGTCCGACCGGCTCGTGACCGGGTTGGCGGCCCTGGACGGCGTCACCGTCGTCGGCCCGCTCGACCCGGCGCTGCGCTCGCCCCACATCGTCAACGCCCTGTTCCACGGCTGCCTCGGCGAGGACCTGCTGCTCCTGCTCGACGCGGCCGGGATCGCCTGCTCGACCGGCGCCGCCTGCACGGCGGGCGTCCTCCAGCCCAGCCACGTCCTCATCGCCCTCGGCTACCCGGCCGCCCGCGAGGCGCGCTGGGGGCTCCGCTTTAGTTTCGGGCCGGGCTCCGCCGACGGCGACGTCGACGCGGTCCTGGCGGCGCTGCCGGGGGCGATCGCTGCGGCCCGGGCGTCGGCCCGGGCGGCGGGAGAGTGGGACTGATGGCGCGGCTCGTCGCGGCGCTGTCCGGCGGCGTCGACTCGGCCGTGGCGGCGGCCCGGCTGCGCGACGCCGGCCACGACGTCACCGCGATCCACCTGGCCCTGTCGCGCAATCCGGCGACGTACCGGTCGGGGGCGCGCGGCTGTTGCTCGCTGGAGGACGCCAACGACGCGCGGCGCGTCGCGGACGTGCTCGGCCTGCCGTTCTACGTCTGGGATCTCTCCGAGCAGTTCCACCGGGACGTCGTGACGGATTTCCTGGCCGAGTACACGGCGGGGCGGACGCCTAACCCGTGTTTGCGCTGCAACGAGAAGATCAAGTTTGCCGCCGTGCTCGACCGGGCGCTGGCGCTCGGCTTCGACGGGGTCGTGACGGGCCACTACGCGCGGCTGCGGCCCGGGCCGGAACTGCACCGGGCGCTCGACCCGGCGAAGGACCAGTCATACGTGCTGGCCGGGCTGACACGCGCGCAGTTGGAGCGGTCCCACTTCCCCCTCGGGGAGTCGCTCAAGGCCGACGTCAGGGCGGAGGCGGCGGAACGCGGGTTGCGCGTGGCCGGCAAGCCGGATTCCGTCGACATCTGCTTCATCCCGGACGGTGACACGCCGGGCTGGCTGCATGACAAGCTCGGTTTCCGGCCGGGGGTGATCGAGGACGAGGCGGGTGACGTCGTCGGCCGCCACCAGGGGACGTTCACGTTCACCGTGGGCCAGCGCCGCGGCCTCCACCTCGGCCGGCCCGCGGCCGACGGGCGGCCCCGCTATGTCCTGCGCGTCGACCCGGCCTTGGGGAAGGTCACGGTCGGGCCGAGGGAGCATCTCAAGGTGCGCCGGATCGCGGCGGTCCGGCCCGTCTGGACCGGTGGGACGGCGCCGGCGGTGGCGCTGGACGTGACGGTTCAGTTCCGGGCCCACGGTGAGCCGCTGCCCGCGCGGTTGACGCCGGGCGACAGCGTCACCGTGGAGTTGGCGGAGCCGGCGTTCGGCGTCGCGCCAGGCCAGATGATCGCGTTCTACGTGGGAACCCAGGTTGTGGGCTCAGGGACGATCGACCGGACGGAGTGAGGGGACGGCCACGGTGTCAGGCCCCCTGCTTTGTCATCCCGGCGTAAGCCGGGATCTTCAGCGGGCCAGAAGATCCCGGCTTACGCCGGGATGACAAGGGGTAGGGATGACAAGGGGGACGGGGTGGTGACGGGGTTGTCTGCCGTCGGCCACGGTGTCAGGCCCTGTGGCTGTCGCTCGTTCCTCGCTCCGTAGCCACAGTGCCCGACCCCATGGCCTTGGCCAGGGCGAACGTCATGCCCTCGTCGGCGCCGTGGAACCAATCTGCCGGGGCCGCGCCGCGCGTGACGTCGACGGCCAGGACCTCCGCCGCGATCTGGGCTTGCGCCGCCGCCAGGGCGTCGCCCAGGTCGCCGTCGGCCGTCCACGCCAGCTGGATCCGGTCGGACACCTCCAGCCCGGACGTCTTGCGCAGTTCCTGGACGCCGCGAATGAACTCGCGGACCTGGCCCTGGCGCACGAGGTCGGGCGTCAGGTTGAGGTCGAGGGCGACGGTCTCGCCCTGCTCGTTGACGACGCTCCAGCCCTCGCGCGGCCGCTCGGACACGATGACCTCGTCGGGGCCCAACTCGACGGTCCCGCCGGCGTACGTCACGCTGACGTGGCCGAACGTCGCCAGCGCGCCCGCCAGGTCGGCGGCGTTGGCGGCCGCGACCGCCGCGCCGACGGCGGCCGTGTCCTTGCCGAAGCGTTTGCCCAGCGCGCGGAAATTGCCCTTGGCGGAGTAGTCGACGAGGTCGCCGGCCGACGTGAAGGACTCGACGGCCTCGACGTTGAGCTCGGAGCGGATTTCAGCCAGCAGCTCCGGCGTCAGGCGGGACAGCGCGGACGAGCTGACGAGCGCGCGGGCCAGCGGCTGGCGGTTCTTCATCTCGGCCGCCGACCGGGCCGCGCGGCCCAGCTCGACCAGACGCCGCGTCAGGTCCATCGACTCGGCCAGGGCGGGGTCGATCAAGCCCGGGTCGGCCACGGGCCAGGCGGCCAGGTGGACCGACTCGGGGGCGCCGGGGTCGGACGCGACGAACAGGTCTTGCCAGACGCGCTCCGTCACGAACGGCGCGATCGGCGCCATCAGCCGCGTGACGACGTTGAGGACCTCGTGGAGCGTCGAGAGGGCCGAGTCGTCGCCGTTCCAGAAGCGGCGGCGGGAGCGGCGGACGTACCAGTTGGACAGGTGGTCGATGAACTCGGTCAGCAGCGTGCCGGCGCGGAGCGTGTCGTAGTTCTCCAGCGCGGCCGTGACCTCCTGGATGAGGACCTGCGTGGCGGAGAGCAGCCAGCGGTCGAGGACGTGGCAGGAGACAGGATCGCTCGCCACGGTGCGTTCCTCGCTCGCCACGGTGTCGGGCCCTGTGGCTGTCGCTCGGTCCTCGCTCCGTAGCCACAGTGCCCGACCCCGTGGCTTAGGGGTCCAGTGGTTGACGCGGGCGTACAGGGCCTGGAAGCTGACGGAGTTCCAGTAGGTCAGCAAGACCTTGCGGACCGTCTCCTGGATCGTCGTGTGGCCGACCATGCGGGCGCTCCAGGGGGAACCGCCCGCGACCATGAACCAGCGGACCGCGTCGGCGCCGTGCTGGTCCAGGAGCGGGATGGGCTCGAGGATGTTGCCCAGGTGCTTGGACATCTTGCGGCCGTCCTCGGCCAGGATGTGGCCGAGGCACAGCACGTTCTTGTACGAGTTGCGGTCGAAGACCAGCGTCGAGACGGCCATGAGCGAGTAGAACCAGCCGCGCGTCTGGTCGATCGCCTCGCAGATGAAGTCGGCCGGGAACGCCTGCTCCAGCTTCTCCTGCGACCCCTCGGCCCAGGGGTAGCCCCACTGGGCGAACGGCATCGAGCCCGAGTCGAACCAGGCGTCGATGACCTCGGGGACGCGCCGGGCCTCCGCCCCGCACTGCGGGCAGGGGAAGGTCACGGCGTCGACGAAGGGGCGGTGCGGATCGAGCCCCGACTGGTCCTGACCTGACAGCTGACTCAGCTCCGCGCGTGACCCCACACACGTCTGGTGGCCGTCGGCGCAGCGCCAGATCGGCAGGGGCGTGCCCCAGTAGCGCTGCCGCGACAACGCCCAATCAATGTTGTTGTTGAGCCAGTCGCCGTAGCGGCCGTGCTTGATGTTGTCGGGGTACCACGTCGTGGCCTCGTTCTCGCGCAGCAACTCCGCTTTGCGCTCGGTGGTGCGGATGTACCAGCTCGGCATGGCGTAGTAGATGAGGCGGGTGCCGCAGCGCCAGCAGTGGGGGTAGGAGTGGACGTGGCGCTGGGCGCGGTAGAGCAGCTCGCGCTGCTTCAGGTCGCGGATGATGACCTCGTCGGCCGACGTGAAGAACAGGCCGCCGACCAGGCCCAGGCCGGGCTCGAACTCGCCGTTGCCCTGGATCGGGTTGACGAACGGGAGGCCCCACGCGCGGCAGGACGCCATGTCCTCCTCGCCGAACGCGGGCGCCTGGTGGACGACGCCCGAGCCGTCCTCGGTCGTGACGTAGTCGGCCGTGATGACGAAGTTGGCGTCCGCGCCCTTGAGGTCCACGACGTCGAAGGGGCGGGCGTAGTGCCAGCGGGCCATGGCCGCGCCCGTGAACTCCGCCGTGACGGTCCAGTCCTCGCCCAGGAGCGAGTCCTTCAGCGGCCCGGCCACGACCAAGGTCTCTGTGCCGTCCGTCGCCGCCACGTACGTGACCGTCGGATTGACCGCCGCCGCCACGTTCGAGATCAGCGTCCACGGCGTCGTCGTCCAGATCAGCAGGCTGGCCTTGCCGCCGAGCGGCCCGTCGAGGAGCGGGAAGCGGACGAACACGGTCGTGTCCTCGACGTCCTCGTAGCCCTGGGCCAACTCGTGGTCCGAGAGCGTCGTGCCGCAGCGCGGGCAGTAGGGCGCGACGCGGTAGTCCTCGACCAGCAGGCCGGCCGCATGGATCTGCTTCAGCGCCCACCAGGCCGACTCGACGTAGCTCGGGTTCATCGTCCAGTAGGCCTCGTCCAGGTTGACCCAGAAGCCCATGCGGTTGGTCAGCTCGGTCCACATGTCCACGTACCGGCCGACCGACTCGCGGCACTTGGCGTTGAACGCCTCGATGCCATAGGCCTCGATGTCCGGCTTGCCGGAAAAGCCCAGTTCCTTCTCGACGGCCAGCTCGACGGGCAGGCCGTGGCAGTCCCAGCCGGCCTTGCGCGGTACGCGGTAGCCCTGCATCGTCTTGAAGCGCGGGAAAACGTCCTTGAAGGCCCGGGATTCGATGTGGTGGGTGCCGGGGACGCCGTTCGCCGTCGGCGGGCCCTCGTAGAACGTCCAGGTCGGCGCGCCGGGCCGGTCGAGGGACTTCTCGAACGTGTGGTGGTCGGCCCAGAACTCCAGGATCGCGTGCTCCATCGCGGGCAGGTCGATCTGCGGCGGCACGGCGTTGTACGCATGGGTCACGCGATCCGTTGGCGTGGGCGTCACGCGGTCCGTCGGGGCGGGCGTCACGGTGTCGTCGGCGTGGGTGGTCATCTCTCTCCTTCTCCTGGAAGGGACGAGCCTCCGGGGCCCGCGGTACCACCCTCCTTGGGGGCCGATGCCCCCCACTTCATTTGCGTCCGGCGGCCGGTTCTACTGGCGGCCACGCGCGTGACCTGCGTTCTTCCGGCGGCTCCAGGGTGATGGCCCCATCAACGCCTTGCCCGCGACGAGGGGCAATGATAGCCGATCCGGGCAGGCGTGCCGGTCAGCCGCGAGCCGCCGCGTCCACGGTCTGCTTGAACAGGCCCGTGGCGAACTCGACCCAGTCGTCGGGGAACGGCTCGGTCGGGTCGCCGGTGAAGCGCGCGCCCTCCGTCGGCGGCATGTCCTGGATCGTGGCCACGACGTTGCGCCGCAGGGCCAGCCGGTAGGACACGGTGTACTCGTCCGACTCCGTCACGCCGAACTCGTCGTCGGACACGAACGTGACCGTCCCCGTGACCGAGAACAGGTGGACGCCGGCCACGGTCTGCTCGGCGAAGTCGAGGTCGAGGTCGAGGTCGATGCCCGCGTCGGCGTAGGCGTCGGCTTCGGCGTCGGAGAGGGCGAACGTGCAGTCGAGGTAGGCGCGCACCTGGTCGCGCGGGGCGGGCGTGGGGTCGAGCAGGAACAGGGTGAGGCCCGTCGTCTCGAAGGTTTCGCCGATCACGGGCGCGAGGTCGGCGCCGCCGTACCAGTCCAGCATGTCCTCGGTCATGGTGACCTTGTCCATCCACGTGACCGTGGGCTGGTTCGCGGCGTTGACGTCGACGTCGCCGTCGGCGTCGTCGGCGGGCAGGCAGGTGAGCCCGTAGCCCGGAGAGCTGTCCACCTGCTCCAGCGGCTGGTCCATCAGCTGCGGCAGGGTCTGAGTACCCAGGATCTGGAACTGCGCGGTCGTCAGCGGGAGACTCTCCTGCCACAGCCACCACCCCACGCCCGCGCCCGCCAGGGCGAGGACGATGAGGACGGCGGCGGCCAGCGTGACGACGGGGTGGCGGCGGCGGAACGGCAGCGCGGGCGGCGGCGCCGCCTCGGGCTCGGCCAGGGCGTCGGCCCAGCCCGGGTCGTCGGACAACACGGCGCCCCACGTCACGCCGTCCGCCCGGTCGGCGCCGAGCGCGCCGGTGGCGACCGGCGCGGCCCCGAGCGGGGCCGCAGGTTCAACCAGGGGCGCGTCCAGCGTGACGGCTGGCAGCCCGTCCAGCACCCCCGGCCGGCAGCGCGGATGCTCGGCGATGGCCTCCCGCAGCGAACCATGCTCCGCGGCGATCGCGCGCAACACCTCCGGCGCCGTCGCCGGATCGCACACCAGGGCCAGAGCCGCCCGATACTCCACACCAAGGAGGGTAGCCCCAGTAGCGGTGGCCGTGGGGCGCCAGCGGGCGGGCGGGCGTCTGGCGGCGCGGCTAAGATGGCGTCGCAAGAGCCCGGGGCGATTGCCCTTGGGCTTTGTTGTTGTCATCAATCGATCGGAGGCGGGATGCCAGGGATCGTCATCGTCGGCGCCCAGTGGGGCGACGAGGGCAAGGGCAAGGCCACGGACCAACTGGGCGACCAGGTCGACTACGTCGTCCGCTACTCGGGCGGCAACAACGCCGGCCATACGGTCGTCGTCGGCGCGGAGAAATACGCGCTCCACCTCCTCCCCTCGGGCATCCTCTCGCCCCGCGCCGTGCCCGTCCTCGGCAACGGCGTCGTGATCGACCTGGACGTCCTGTTCGACGAGATCGACACGCTGGCCGCGCGCGGTGTCCCGGCGGCCGAGCGGCTGCTCATCTCCGCCAACGCCCACCTGATCGCGCCGTACCACCAGACCATCGACCGCGTGACGGAGCGCTTCCTCGGCAAGCGCCGCATCGGCACGACCGGCCGTGGCGTCGGCCCCGCCTACGCCGACAAGGTTAACCGCATCGGCCTCCGCGTCCAGGACCTGCTCGACCCGTCGATCCTGGCGCAGAAGGTGGCGGCGGCGCTCGAGCAGAAGAACCACCTGCTGGTCAAGGTCTACAACCGGCCGGCCCTGTCGGCGGCGGAGATGACGGAGCGTTTGCTGGCCCACGCGGAGCGCGTGCGGCCGATGATGGCAGACGTGGCGCGGGTCCTCAACCAGGCGCTCGACCAGGGCAAGACGGTCTTGTTCGAGGGCGCCCAGGCCCACCACCTGGACGTCGACTTCGGCACCTACCCCTACGTCACGAGCTCCTCGCCGATCGCGGCGGGCGCGTGCACGGGCACGGGGGTGGGGCCGACGCGGCTCGACCGGATCATCGGCATCGCCAAGGCGTACACGACCCGGGTCGGCGAGGGGCCGTTCCCGGGCGAGCTGCTGGACGACGTCGGCGAGCAACTCCGCCAGGCGGGCGGCGAGTTCGGCACCACGACGGGCCGGCCGCGGCGCTGCGGCTGGTTCGACGCGCTGGTCGTGGAGCAGGCCGCGCGCGTCAACTCGTTCACGGACGTGTTCCTGACCAAGCTCGACGTGCTGACCGGCTGGGAGAAGATCCCGGTCGTCGTGGCGTACGACGTCGACGGCACCCGCCACGACGTCATGCCGATGACCCAGACCGACTTCCACCACGCCACTCCCATCTACGAGTACTGGGACGGCTGGACCGAGGACATCTCCGGCGCCCGGTCGTTCGCCGACCTACCGGGAACGTGCCAGGCGTACGTGCGCCGGCTGGAAGAGCTGATCGGCGTCCGCATCAGCGGCATCGGCGTCGGCGCCGAACGTGACCAGACGATCATGCTGCACGACCTGATCTGACCCAGGCCGAGGTGTCAGATGCCGCGGCCTTGGCGAGGCACGAGCCCGGGCGGCGGCATCTGATACCTCGGCCGGCGGCGTGACATTGGGGACGGTTCCGTTTGTCACACTTTTCCACTGCTCGCTGCGCTCGCACGTCTGGTCTGGGGTCCGGCGTGGAGGGACGGCCAACGCTTCGTCCTCGGCCGCCGAACCGTCACGCGGTGCGCCAGTTGGGCGGCGGCGGCGCTGCGGGCGGAGCGAACGCCGTCCCTCCACGCCTCAGTCAGCGGGGCGGTCACCAACCGTGGCTGGGCTGGTTCTGATGGTGCGGTTCGGCGGTGGCAAGCTCACGGTGGGCGGTCAGGGCGCGGGCAAGGGTGACGCGGGGATACCCCCATGTCCGGGTCGGTAGGGGTAGTCGTCCACAGGGTGCGGGCAAGGGTGACGCGGGGATACCCCCATGTCCGGGTCGGTAGGGGTAGTCGTCCACAGGGCGCGGGCAAGGGCGACGCGGGGATACCCACATGGGCCAAGGAACGGTCCCCTGATGTGTTTACGCTTCTTCGGCGGGGCGGTGGTGGGTGTCGTGGGTGGGCGGGGTTTCCGTCACCCAGAAGTGGCGGTCGGCGTAGTGCAGGCGGTAGCCGCGGCGGACGTACAGGTGCCACGTGACGACGGCGAACGTGATGATCAGGGGGATCGTGCAGAACCAGACCGTGGCGCGCGGGCCGCCGAAATCGCCGATCAGGCCGATGGCCGGGGAGACGATCGGGGTGAGGCCCATGATGCAGAGGTTCCACAGGGCCATGACCCGGCCGCGCAGGGGCGCGTCGATCGAGATTTGGATCATGGAGTTGCACGTCACGGTGATCGAGATAGCGGAGAAGCCGATCGGGACCATCAGGAGCGTGAAGACCGTGAAGTTGGGCGCCAGGGCGGAGGCGGACGACGTCAGGCAGAAGATCGCCAGGAAGACGTAGACGTGGCGGACGCGGGGGCGGCGGCGCTGGGCGGCGAGCAGCGCGCCGGTCAGCGAGCCGATGCCCATGACCGAGCCGAGGATGCCGTAGCCGCGGGCGCCGCGGTGGAAGGCCTGGGTCGCCATGAGGGGGTTCGTGATGGCGTAGTTGAAGGCGAACGTGCCCATCATGAGGGCGATCGAGAACAGCAGCACGAGGTGGGGCCGCTGGCGGACGTAGCGGAGCCCGGCCAGGAGGCTGCGCACTCCCCGCTCGGAACCCGTCACGCGCGGTCCGGCGCCGGCGGCGTCGCCGGCACCCCGCGTGACCTTGGCCCCGATGAAGAAAGCGGTCTTGTCCATGGAGGCGAGGAGTGCGATGAGCACGAGGAAGGAGGCGGCGTTGACGGCGAAGGAGTAGCCCGTGCCGAACCAGTCGATGACCAGGCCGGACAGGCCCGGGCCGAGGAGGCGGGCGGCGTTGAAGGAGGCGGAGTTGAGGCCGATGGCGTTGGGCAGGCGGTCGGGGCCGACGAGTTCGGAGACGAACGACTGGCGGGTCGGGTTGTCGACGGCGCCGATGAGGCCATCCCAGAACGCCAGGGCGAAGACCATCCAGAGGCGGACGTGGCCGGAGATGACGAGCGTGGCGAGCGTGGCGGCGGAGGCGCAGAGGCACGACTGGGTGATGAGCGCGAGGTTGCGCTTGGGGAAGCGGTCGGCCAACAGGCCGCCGAACGGGGTCACGAACATGTTCGGCAGGAACATGACGGCCGTCAGATAGCCGAGCATGGCGGCGTTGGAGTCCGTCAGCTCGACCAGGACGAGCCACGACTTGGCCGTGTTCGACATCCACTGGCCGATGTTGCTGGACAAGCAGCCGAAGAAGTAGCGGCGGTAGTTGGGTACGGCGAGGCTCGTGAACATGGAACCGATCGCCATCACGCCTCCCGCGAATCCCCTGACGGACTATAGTCCGCCCGCGCCCCGCGCTACAGGCCGCGCAGGAAATCGGGGTCGTCGTCCGGCGCAGCGGGCCGCGGCGGCACGTCGTCCGGGCCGGTCAGCGGGCGGCCGAAGATCCACCACGCCGCGCAGCCCAGCGCCGGGATGATCAGCACGAGCACGAACCAGAGCCAGCGGGGCAGGTGGCGGACGGCCGTGCGGCTGGATTGGAGGACGGTCACGAGCGTGAAGATCGTGATCCCGATGAGCACCAGTACCGGCAGGACCCTTGACACAGGGACAAGAGTAGTCCGTTGGCCGAAACCCAGGCCGGGTGTTGGGCGCAGGACATGGGGTCGGGTAGGCCGAGGTGGCAGGCTCCCCCGCCTTGGCGACGACGGAGCCCGGGCGGGGGAGCCTGACACCTCGGCCTGCGCCTGACACCTCGGCCTCGGGTAGGTTGGACGGCTGTGACCGCCATTCGCCTGGTTGAGCCTGAGTTGTTGCCCGCCGCGCTCCGCGCTGTGCTGGATGGGTCGGGCGAGGTCATCGCGGCGGGGGGTGGCCCGGAGCTGGGCGACGTCACGCTGGACTCCGGCGGTGTCGTCGTCACGACGTCCGGCTCGACCGGGACGCCCAAGCACGTGCTGTTGGCGGCCGCGGCGCTGCGGGCCGGGGCGGACATGGCGCATGCCTGGCTCGGGGGACCGGGGCGGTGGCTGACCGCGCTGCCGACGGCGTATGTGGCGGGGTTGATGACGATCGTGCGCGCCCACGTCGGCGGGCGCGGCTGGGGCGCCGTCGCGCCGGACCTCCACGACCTGGGCGACCAGCTCGGCGGGGACGGCCCCTGCTACCTCTCCATCGTCCCGACCCAGCTCGTCCGCGCCCTGGCCGACCCCGCCCTGGTCCAGGCCCTGGCCCAGGCCGACGCCGTGCTCGTCGGCGGAGCCCGCCTCGACGTGACGACGTGGGAACGAGCCCGCAGCGCCGGCATCCGCGTCGTCCGCACGTACGGCCTGTCCGAAACCGCCGGCGGCGTCGTCTACGACGGCCAGCCGCTGCCCGGCGTGACCATCGGCTTCGCCGCCGACGAGCCGGGCGATACCGGCGCTACCGGGTCCGCGCGGATCAGCCTGACCACGCCGACGGCCTTCTCCGGCTATCTCGGCGACCCCGTGACGACGGCGGCGGTCCTCCACGGCCAGACCGTCCTGACGGCCGACCGCGGCTACCTCGCCGACGGCCGCCTCCGCGTCACCGGCCGCGTCGACGCCGTCGTCCAATCCGGCGGCGTCAACGTCGACCTGGCCGCGCTGCAACGCCACGTGGACGAAATCTGGGGGCCAGGCGAGATCATTGTTTTCGCGGTAGCGGACAGATTGTGGGGGTCGCGTATGATGGCAGCGGCGACTAGGCCAGTCAGCGCCGACGAGATTGTCGAACGCCTGGGCGACCGAGTAACCGCCGCGGCCCGGCCGCGGGGCGTGCTGGTCGTCCCGGAACTCCCGCTCCTGGCTTCCGGCAAGCCGGACCGTCGCCAGTTGGCGCGATTGTGGGAGGGGCAGCATGGCGACGGCCGCTGAGTGGCTCGAGGGGGCGCGGTTCCGGACCCTGCCGGCGTCGAGCTCGCCCGTCGTGGCCGGCTCGGGCCTGGCCTGGTTCGTCGGCTCCTTCTCCTGGTGGAAAGCTTTATTGTGTCTCGTGGTGGCCCTGGCCATCCAGATCGGCTGCAACTTCGCCAACGACTACTCCGACGGCATCCGCGGTTCCGACACGACCGACAAGCGCGTCGGCCCGCTCCGCCTCGTCGGCTCGGGCAAGGCCACGCCCGCCCACGTCAAGCTGGCCGCCTTCGCCTGGTTCTTCGTCGCCTGCTGCGCCGGGCTGGCGCTGGCCGTGGCGACCGGCCACCTCTGGCTGATCGCCGTCGGTGCCGCCTCCGTCCTGGCCGCCTGGTTCTACACCGGCGGCCAACACCCGTACGGCTACGCCGGCTGGGGCGAGGCGATGGTCTTCCTGTTCTTCGGCTTCATCGCCTTCTTCGGCACGGCGTACGTCCAGAACGTCTGGCCGGTCCAGGAGGCGGTGGCCCATTCCGGCGTGGCCGTGCCGGGCGTGCCGCCGTACCTGCTGGGCTGCGCCTGCGCCGGCGCGACGGCGATGGGCTGCCTGGCGACGGCCATCCTCGTGACGAACAACCTGCGCGACATCGCGGGCGACGCGGCCGTCGGCAAGCGGACGCTGGCGACGCGGATGGGCGACCGGGCGACGCGCTGGTTCGACATCGGGCTGGTCGTGGCGGCGGGAGTGGCGGTCATCGTGGCGGCCGCGCTGTCGACGTGGTGGGCGCTGGCCGGGCTGGTCGGGCTGGCGCTGCTCGTCAAACCCAGCCTCCGCGTCCTCGCCAACGCCAAGGGCCGCGAGCTCATCATGGTCCTCAAGCTCACGGGGATGAGCGAGTTCGCCGTGGCCGCGGGCCTGACCGCGGGCTGGGTCATCGGGCGCTGACGGGCGTGGGCGTGGGCGGTTCGGCGATGCCCCCGGCTTCTCGTCGGTTCGTCTACGATCTGCCCCTGCGCCACCGGTTCCGCGGCATCACGCGGCGGCAAGGCATGATCTGGTCAACGCCCACTGGGTGGGTGGAATGGAGCCCCTTCCTCGATTACGGGCCGGCCGAGGCGGCGACGTGGCTGCGGGCGGCGCGGGACATCGAGGCGCGGGGCTGGCCGGCTCTGGTCCGGTCGTCCGTTCCGGTCAACGTCACGGTGCCCGCGGTCTCGCCCGACGTGGCGGCGGGGATCGTGGCCGGGTCGGGCTGCGGGACCGCCAAGGTCAAGGTGGCGGAGCGCGGCCAGGCGCTGGGCGATGACATCGCGCGGGTCGAGGCCGTCCGCTCTGCCCTCGGGCCGGGCGGGCGGGTCCGGGTCGACGCCAACGGGGCCTGGTCGGTCGAGGAGGCGCTGCGGGCGATCCGGGAGCTGGGGCGGTTCGGATTGGAGTACGTCGAGCAGCCCTGCGCGTCCGTCGAGGAGTTGGCCGACCTGCGGCGGCAGTTGGCGCGGTCCGGCCGGTCGGTCTTGATCGCCGCCGACGAGTCGATCCGGCGGTCCGGCGACCCCGAGCGGGTCGTGGCGTTGGAGGCGGCGGATGTGGCCGTGCTCAAGGTCCAGCCGCTGGGCGGCATCTGGCGCTGCCTGGAACTGGCCGAGCGGCTCGGGCTGCCCGTGGTCGTGTCGTCGGCCATCGAGTCGTCGGTCGGCCTGGCGCTGGGGGTCGCCCTGGCGGCGGCGCTGCCGGACCTGCCATTCGCGTGCGGGCTGAACACGGCGGCGCTACTGGCGGCCGACGTGACGAGCCAGCCGCTGGTGGCCGTGGACGGGAACGTGCCCGTGCGGCCGGTCGTCCCAGATGCCGCGGCGCTGGACGGAGCGCGCGCGGACGCCAAGACCGAGGCGATGTGGCAGGCGCGACTCGAACTGTGACATTGGGGACGGTTCCTCTGTCACACTTCACCACTGCTCGCTGCGCTCGCCCGTTGGGCGTGTGACATTGGGGACGGTTCCGTTTGTCACACTTTTCCACTGCTCGCTGCGCTCGCACGTCTGGCGGTTCGTCCGGCGTGAAGGCACGGCCTTCTCTCCGTCCTCGGCCGCCGAACCGT
>JAISTC010000068.1 GCA_031272805.1 Propionibacteriaceae bacterium | reverse complement strand
GGCCCGGTTCGCTAGACTGACGGCGTTCCGTCTGGTCCCCCACGTTCAGGAAATCTCTCCATGATCGAAGTCAGTCACCTCACCAAGCGCTTTGGGGCGCTCGTGGCCGTGGACGATCTCAGCTTCCAGGTCCAGCCGGGCCGCGTCACGGGCTTCCTCGGCCCGAATGGCGCCGGCAAGACCACGACGCTCCGGGTCGGCCTCGGACTCGTCCGCGCCACGGCCGGCGCCGTCACGTTCGACGGCGTCCCGTACGGCAAGCTCCGCCGGCCGCTGCGCCGGGTCGGCGCGGCCCTCGAAGCCTCGAGCTTCCACCCCGGCCGGACCGCCCGCGAGCACCTCCGCTGCCTCGCCCCCCAGGCCGGCGTCAAGGCCGACCGCTGCGACGAGGTCCTCGACCTCGTCGGGCTGACGGCGGCGGCCGACAAGCGGGTCAAGGGCTTCTCGCTTGGGATGCGCGGCCGCCTTGGCCTGGCCGCCACCCTCCTGGGCGACCCGGACATCCTCCTGCTGGACGAGCCGACCAACGGGCTGGACCCGGAGGGCATCGCCTGGATGCGCGGCCTGCTCCGCCAGATGGCCGACGAGGGCCGAACGGTCCTCATCTCCAGCCACCTGCTGTCCGAGGTCCAACAGACCGTCGACGACGTCATCATCATCGCCCACGGCAAGTTGGTCCACGCCTCGTCGCTGGACGAGCTGGCCGCCCGGGCCGAGAACCGGACGCTGATCGTGCCGGCCGACCCGCGAGCCCTCGTGACGCTGGCGCGGCGCCAGGGCTGGCGGCTCGAGCCCGCGCCCGACGGCCCGACGGCCGCCCACCTGGTCGGCCCGACCGCCGCCGAGATCGGCCACGCCTGCTATGCGGCGGGCGTGGAGCTCTACCAGCTCGCCACCCAGCGGGAGGGCCTCGAAGGGGCGTTCCTCCAGTTGACCGAGGGACAGGGGGCGATGCGATGATCGCCGGGTTCCGCTCCGAGTTCCGGAAGTTCTTCTCGACCCGGATGTGGTGGGTCATGTTGCTGATCGCCGTCGCCTACGTCGGCGGCACGGCCGCGATCATGGCCTTCCTGTTCGACTTCACCATCGACTCGTCGCCCGAGCTGGACACGATATCGCTCGAGGGTTTCATCGACCTGAGCCAGACCATCTACTCCCTCGGCGCCACGTTCGGCTACGTCTTCCCGGTGCTCGTCGGCGCGCTGTCCGTGACGGGCGAGTACCGCCACCAGACCGTCACCCCGACGTTCCTGGCCGATCCCAACCGGGTCCGCGTCCTCGTGACGAAGCTCCTCGCCGCCATCCCGCTCGGCCTGCTGTACGGCGTCGTCACGATCGGCGGCACCGTCGCCCTCGGCGGCGGCGTCCTGGCCCTCCTCGACCGCCCGACCGGCCTGACCGAGACGTCGACGTGGCTCTACCTGGGCCGCAGCGTCCTGGCGCTGACGGTCTGGGCGCTCGTCGGCATCGGGCTGGGGGCGCTGCTCAAGAACCAGGTCGCGGCGATCATCGTGGCCATCGTCTTCACGCAGTTCCTCGAACCCATGCTCCGCGTCATCCCGGCGATGACCGGCCGGCCGCTGGAGTTCCTCAACTACCTGCCCGGCGCCGTGTCCGACTCGATCGTCGGCAAGTCGATGTTCATGGGGATGAACGTGTCGCTGACGGAGGACGCGGGCCAGGTCGACCAACTGGCCGGCTACTCTTTGCTCTCCCCCGGCCTGGCCGTGGCGGTCCTCGCCGGCTACGCCCTCGTGTTCGCCATCGCCGGCTACTTCACGACCTGGCGCAAGGACGTCAGTTAAGAACGAGTTCCTCCGAGAGCGCCGGGTGGGCGTTCTCGGGATACGTCACGATGACCGCCGGGACTCCGGCCACGGTCGTGAACGGCGCGACGTCCTCCAGGACGACGGAGCCGGCGCCGATCCGGGCGCCCTCGCCGACGCGGACGTTGCCGAGGACCTTGGCGCCGGCGCCGATCATGACGCCGCGGCCGATCTTCGGGTGGCGGTCGCCGCCGACCTTGCCGGTCCCTCCCAGCGTGACCTCGTGGAGCATGGAGAAGTCGTCCTCGATGACGGCCGTCTCGCCGATGACGACGGACGTGGCGTGGTCGAACATGATGCCCTTGCCGATCGTCGCGCCCGGGTGGATGTCGACGGCGAAGACGGCTGAGATCTGCGACTGGAGCCATAGCGCCAGCGCCTGGCGGCCGGTCCGCCAGTAGTAGTGGGCCACGCGGTAGGCCTGGAGCGCGTGGAAGCCCTTGAAGTAGAGCAGCGGCGTCGAGTAGCCACGGCAGGCGGGGTCGCGCGACAGCACGGCGCGCAGGTCCTCGCGCACCGCCCAGCCGATCAGCTCGTCGCCCTCGAACGCCTTGAGGATGAGGTCGCGCAGCGTCAGCGGCGTGATCGTGTCGGAGCCCAGCTTGCCCGCCAGGATGAAGCTGAGCGCGTCCTCCAGGCGGTCGTGGGAGAGGATCACGGTGTGGAGGAAGGACGCCAGCGCGGGCTCCCGCTTGGCGTCGTTGGAGGCCTCAAGACGGATGCGGCTCCAGATGTCGTCACGAGTCATGCGTGCAAGTGTATACGCCTGTGTGCCATCGCGCCGCTACCGCGTCCGCCGCGGCAGCGTCAGCGACCCCAGCACGATGAAGCCGACCACGAAGGCCACCACGACCAGGAACGGCCGCCACACGTCCCAGCCGCCCAGGCCGGCGGCGATGTTGGCCACGCCCTCGATCCCGTACGTGAACGGGAAGCAGCGCGCCAGGATCTCCAGGACCCGCGGCATCTGGTCGATCGGCATGAAGACGCCGCCCAGGATGATCTGCGGGACGATGAACAGCGGGAAGAACTGGATGGCCTGGAACTCGGTCCGGGCGAACGCGGACAGGAACAGCCCCATCGCCGTGCCGAGCAGCGCGTCGGCCACCGCGAAGACCAAGAGCGCGGCCATCGACCCGGCCAGGGTCAGGTCGCAGACGTAGACGGCGAACAGGACGGCGATGAGCGATTGGACGACGGCGAACAGGGCGAAGGCCGTGGCGTAGCCCAAGATGATGCCCGACTTCGTCATCGGCGTGGTCATGAGCCGCTCCAGCGTGCCGGACGTGCGCTCGCGCAACGTCGTGATCGACGTCACGAGGAACATCATGAGGAACGGGAACAGGGCCAGGACGACCGGGCCGACCCGCTGGAACATCTGGCCGGAGTTGAACAGCCAGGCGAACAGGCCGATGAGGACGGACGGCATGACGACGAGGAGCGCGATGGTCCGCCGGTCGTTGCGGAGTTGCTTGAGGACGCGGGCGGCCGTGGCGGCGAACTGGGGCGTGGTCATGGCTGGACCCCTTCGGCCCGGTGGATGAGTTCGAGGAAGGCCTGGTCGGCGTCCGCCAGCCCCGTCTCGGCGAGAAGGCCCGCGGGCGTCGTGGCCGCGACCAACTGGCCCTCGCGCAGCAGGACCAGGTCGTCGCAGCGTGACGCCTCGTCCATGACGTGGCTCGACACGATGAGCGTCACGCCGTCGCGGGCCAGCCGCGCGAACATGTCCCAGAGGTCGGCGCGGAGCACCGGGTCGAGGCCGACGGTCGGCTCGTCGAGGAGGATGAGGTCGGGCCGGCCGAGGAGCGCGATGGCGAGCGAGATACGGCGGAACTGGCCGCCCGAGACCGAGTCGGCCCGCTGCTTGGCCTGCCCCGCCAGGCCGACGGCCGCAATGACGCGGTCCACCTCCGACCCCGGCAGCCCGGCGATCTGGGCGAAGTAGGCGACGTTGTCGCGGACGGACAGGTCGCGGTAGAGGCCGTCGTTCTGGGCGGAATACGTCACGCGGTGGCGCAGCTCGGGCGCGCCGGCCGGCCGGCCGAGGACGGTGACGTCGCCGCCCTGGACGATCTGGAGCCCGACGATGGAGCGGATGAGCGTCGTCTTGCCGCAGCCGCTGGGCCCGATCAGCCCGGTCAGCCTGCCGGCGGCGATGTCGAGGTCCAACCCGTCGAACACCTGGACTCGCCCGCGCCGGACGCGCAGCCCGCGAATGGTGACAGCGGAGGTCATGGCGCCGAGCATAGACCCCCCTAGCCGCCGGCCGATCACTCCAGGTCGCGCCGGAACTCCTCCAGCCGCGCGGCGGCCTCGGCCAGGTCCGCCGCCGTGCAGCCTTCGTCCGGCGTCACGCGGTACACCAGCGGCGCCGCCGGGTCGGCCGGCGACCGTTGCACGGTCACGCTGACCCCACCCTGCCTGGGCCCGATCCGCTCCTCGACCAGGAAGGTCGCGTCCAGGCGCTCGCGGAACACGGGCGGCAGGTTGCCGGGCTCGGCCAGCGCCACTCCCCCGGCCTGACCGGCCCCGTCCCGCCACGTCAGCCGGCCCGCCTGCGGGTCCCACGCCCCGCGCACCAGGTCGTGCCACGCGACCAGCTCCCAACCATCGGCGCCGCCGACGGCCAGGTGTCCGGCCAGGGCGACCGCGTGGCCCTCGGCCGTCGGCGCCCAGCCGAGCACGGCCTCCCCCGGCGCGCGCCGGGCCAACTCGGACCGGACGGCGCGCGGCAGGCGTGACCCGAACAGGCCGGCCATCAGGCGATCCCGAGGACCTGGCCGAGGCCGACGGTCAGCCCGGGGTGGTCCGGGATCCAGTGGATGCCGGCCAGGACGCCCGGCATGAAGCTGGTCCGGTCTCTCGTGTCGTCGCGCAGGACGAGCGTCTCCCCGCCGGAGGTCAGGTGGACCTCCTCAGTAGCGACGAGGCCGGAGAGGCGCAGGGCGTGGACGCGGACGCCGTCGACGACGGCGCCGCGCGCGCCGGGCAGCTCCAGGGTCGTGGCGTCGGGCATGGGCGCGCAGCCGGCCGCGCGGCGGGCCGCGGCGATCAGCTCGGCCGTGGTCCGGGCCGTGCCGGAGGGGGCGTCGGCCTTCTGCGGGTGGTGGAACTCGATGACCTCGGCGGAGTCGAAGTAAGGGGCGGCCACGGCGGCGAAGTGCATCAGGAGGACCGCGCCGATGGCGTAGTTGGCGGCCACGAGCACGCCGACGCCGGGCTGGTCCGCCAGGAGTCCGCGGAGCTCGGCCAGGCGCTCCTCCGTGAAGCCGGTGGTCCCGACGACGGCGTGGCGGCCGTGGCCGATCGCCCAGCGCAGGTTGTCCATGACCGCGTCGGGATGGGTGAAGTCGACGACGACGTCCGCGGCCAGCGCGGATTCCCGGGCGTCCCCCAGGTCGATCCCCGCCACCAACTCGAGGTCGGCCGCAGCCGTCACGGCCCGGCAGACCTCCTGCCCCATGCGCCCCCGCGCCCCGAACACCGCCACCTTCATGGCCGACCTCCCTCAAGAACCTGGGATCGATGGTACTGGTCTCGGGGGACGACCATGTGGCGGAGAGATCCTTCGCTGCGCTCAGGATGACAAGTAGTCATGTCATCCTGAGCGAAGCGAAGGATCTCTACCCGGGCGGCGTCTACCCGCCGTCGCTGCTGATGACCACGCCGCCACCGCCGCTGACCACGGTGCCTTCGTCCCCGTAGTTCTGCTCGTAGTACGCCTGCTGCGCCTCGTACAGGATGCTCTGGAGCTGGGCGATCCGGTCCATCGTCGCGACCTGCTCCTCCGTCGGGTTCTCGGGCCAACTGTTGTAGTCGCCGTTGTAGCCCGGGAAGTCGAAGCCGATGCTGGGCTGGCCCTTGACGCCCTCGGGGATACCGGCGTAGATCTGCGACTCGTCCAGGCCCTCGTAGATCTGGTTGTTGGCCTCCTCGACGGCGGGGTCGAACGCGGGGCAGACCTCGAGGAGCGCACGCAGTTGCTCCTCTGTGATCGTGACGGGCAGGACGACGGTCGGGTAGTGGTCCTCGTCCGTCGGCATGGCCGTGTCCTTGATGTCGGGGTAGCCGTTGTCGCGCGCGCACTTGGCCCACTCGTTCGACGCCTCGACGGCCAACTCGTTGTAGGCGTCCATCATCGGGCTGTAGTCGTAGTCGTCGTACACGGCGGTCTCGGAGTAGCCGGACGAGTCGAGGCACTTCTGGTACGCCTCCGTCTGGTCGACGCCGTCGACGAGCAGCTTGACCTGGCCGAACGGCCCGTAGTCGACGGCCGGCTCGGCGGCAGGGTCGACCGTCTCGGCCGGGACCGCCTCGGACGACGCCAGGTCGGCGTAATACTGGTCGAACTCGGCGTAGAGCGCGTCGATGTCGGCCTGGGGCACGGCCTCCGTGTACATGAAGCTGCCCTCCCCGTTCATCCAGATGACCGGCACGGACTTGGAGAACGTGACCATCGTCGACCGGCCGTCCGGCCCGGGGCTGTACTCGACGGGGAAGCCCTCGTCCTTCATACAGGTGTAGAACGCCTGGGCGATCTTTTCCAGGTCCTTGTCGGCGTTGGCTGTCGACGTGGCGCCGCCGACGCTGGGCAGGCCGTTGTCCTCCTTGGAACAACCGGTCACGCCGGACGCCAGGGCGGCGGCCAGGAGGACGGCGCCGACGCGCCGGGAGAAACGCAAGAGACGGGGTAACTGGGCGGACATCGTGACTCCTTCGAATCGGGGGGGTAGCGGTGGTCGGTCAGGACGCGGCGGCGGTCGGCAGGACGCCGCTCTGGGCGGCGTACCAGTCGTAGAGCGCCTCGTTGAGGATGCTGTCGAGCGCGCTCAGCTTCTGGGCGGTCGCGTCGTTGGGCGCGGACTGGCCGCCGGTCAGGATGTTGACGTCGGCGTAGTCGAAGCCGGGGTAGTCGAAGCCGATCGTCGGGGCGACGTAGTAGTCGTCGGGCAGGCTGATCTCGTTGAGTTCGGCGCTCTGGAACTGTGTGTCGTACTGGGCGTTGGCCGTCATCCTCGCGCCGTCGAAGTTCGGGCAGACCTCGAGGAGGGCGCGGAGTTGGTCCTCCGTGATCGAGGACGGCAGCAGGGCGGCCGGGTACTCCGTGCCGTCGAACTTGGCCGGCATCTGGGAGTCCTTGGTCTCCGGGAAGCCGTTGGCGCGCGCGCACGCGGCCCACTCGTTGTTGGCCTCGACCGACCGCTGCATCAGGTCGACGCCCAGCGGGGACCCGAGGATGCCCGCGAGGACGTCCGACTGCGAGTAGCCCGACTCGTTCAGGCAGCGCACCCAGTCGTCGGTCCGGTCGATGCCGTCGTACTGGAGCCGCGCCTCGGGGGTACCCGACCAGTCGACGCCGTCGTAGAACTTGTCCAGGTCGTCCTCCGAGACGGCCGCGGAAATCATGGGCAGGCCCTCCAGGTCGATGGCCAGCGCCTGCGCGTCGGCCGCGAAGTTGACGATGCTGGGCAGGCCGTCGGCGTCGTTCTCGTAGGTCGTCGCGATGTCGACGTCGGCTAGGCAGTCGTGGAGTTTCTGGGCGGCGGCGACGCGGTCGGCCGTGCCGTCCCCGCCGGCGGCGGTGCTGGCGCCGGCGCTGCCGCCGACGCTGGGCAGGTCGGGTTCGTCGGAGCCGCAGGCGGCCAGTCCGAGCGTCACGATGACCGCCAGTCCGGCGGCGATGGCCTTGACGGTGGTCCGGGCGGTGGTGGGCATGGGCTACTCCTTCGGGAGGGTGAGGGTTGGGCGGGATTAGACGGTGCGCAAGGCGGTCGTGGGCGGTTGGCGGGCGGCTTTGAGGGACGGGTAGAGGCCCGCCAGGATGCCGACGGCCGCCGCCATGGCGGGGCCGGCGGGCAGGACCCACAGCGGGATGGCGAAGACCCGGCTGCCGTAGGCCGTGTAGCAGAAGACGGCGTAGGCCCCGAGGGCGATGCCGATGAGCCCGCCGACCAGGCCGATGACGGCGGCCTCGAGAACGAACTGGAGGCCGATCTGGCCGGTCCGGGCGCCGAGGGCGCGGCGCAGGCCGATCTCGCCGCGCCGCTCCATGACGGCGACGACCATCGTGTTGGCGATGCCGATGCCGCCGACGAGGAGGGCGACGGCGCCGAGGCCGAGGGCGAGGCGGCGGAACGTCGCCATCTCCTGCTCCTGCGAGTACGCCAGGTCCGACAGGCTCGACACCTTGACGCCCGACGGCTGGGCCGGGTTGACCGTGGCGGCCAGGACCGAGCGGACGGCGGGCGCCTGGCCGCTGACGGCGTTGACCTCGATCGACTGGATCGGCATCTCCTCGCTGCTGAACAGCGTCTTGGCCCAACCGGGGGCGAGGAACACGGCCGAGTCGTAGGTCCGGGAGTAGCGCGGCAGCGGGTCGAAGATGCCGATGACGGCCCACCAGGATTGGGCGATCCAGACCTGCTGGCCGATCCCGACGCGGAGCCGCTGGGCGGCCGTGGCGCCGAGGACGACGGTCGGGAAGTCGTTGGTCGCCTCGTCGAACCAGCGGCCCTCGGCTAGGACGGCGTTGAGGGCGCCCTCCGGGTCGCCCTCGCCGACCAGGACGGTGATGCCGCCGGACTCACCGGCGGACATCTTGTCGTTGCGGTAGGCGTAGGTCCCGTCGGGCAGGCTGCGGATCGTGAACGCGGCGCGGACGGGCCGGATGCGGGCGACCATCTCGGGGGCCGTGTCGGGGATGGGGATCGCCTCGTAGGTCTGGCGGTCCTGGCCGGGCAGGACCTCGATGACGTTGGCGCCCCAGACGTCGAGCTCGGCCCGCCGCGTGGCCTGTTCCGACGCCGGGACTCCGAGCACGGCCACGAGCGCCGTGATGCCGATGCCGATGCCGATGGCCGACAGCAGGGCCCGGACCGGGCGGCTGCGCGGCCCCAGCGTGGCCGTGGCGACGACGTCGGAGAAGTAGAGGTGGCGCCGCTGCTTCAGGGCCTTGGACCGGGTGGACGCCTTGGACGCCTTGGGCAACGCTTTCAGGGTGGCCTGGACGGGCCGGCCCTGCTTGGCCGCCCGGGCGACGGCCTTGGCCTCCTTCTTGGCGGCCTGGGCGTCGGCCTTGGCCCGCCGCTGGAGCGCCCGGCGCTCGGCCGGGCTGGCCTCCTCCGGCTCGGCCGCCGACACCGCCAGGATGACCGACCGGGGATTGGTGTCGCCCAGCGGGCCGTACTCGTCGGTCGGGCTGGCCAGCGACGTGGCCCTGCCCCGGCGTTGGCTCATCGCGCCACCCCCAACGGCTGCAGCCGCGCCGGCGCCGGCGAGGGCGCCGAGCCCGGCTGGCGGCGGCGCTGGTCGCGCACGATCTCGCCGTCGAGGACGGAGATCTTGCGGTCGAACCCGGCGGCCAGGCCGGCGTCGTGGGTGATGACGATGACGGTCGTGCCCGTGTCGGCGATGCCGCGCAGGTAGTCGACGATCATGTGGCCGGTGGTCTGGTCGAGCGCGCCGGTCGGCTCGTCGGCGAAGAGGACGTGGGGGTCGCCGGCGATGGCCCGGGCGATGGCGACGCGCTGCTGCTCGCCGCCGGACAGCTCGCCGGGGCGATGGCCCGCCCGGTGGGAGAGGCCGACCTTCTCCAGGGCGGCGAACGCGCGCGACCGCCGCTCGGCCCGCGGGATGCGCTGGTAGATCATGCCCTCGGCCACGTTCTCGACGGCGGTCAGGGACGGCAGGAGGAAGAACTGCTGGAAGACGAAGCCGATGACGTCCGAGCGGAGGCTCGACCGCTCGACCTCGGAGATTTCCGCCGCGTTGACCCCGTCGACCCAGACCTCGCCCGACGTCGGCTGGTCCAGCGTGCCCATGATCGACAGCATGGTCGTCTTGCCCGACCCCGACGGGCCCACCACGGCGACGAATTCGCCCTTGTGGATCGTGACCGAGACGTCCTTCAGGACGTGGAGCGGCGGGCTGCCCGGGTAGATCTTGTTGACGTGGCGCAGCGCGATCTGGGCGGTGCTGGGAGGAGGCGTCGTGTTCACGGCACCACCACTTTGTCGCCTTCGTGCAGCTCGTCGGAGAAGACCTGGACCTTGGCGTCGGCGATCAGCCCGATCTCGACGCGGACGTAGTGGCCGTCCGCCATTTCGACGGCGTAGCCGCCCTCGGCCGGGACGACGAGGGCCGTGACGGGGATGACGAGCGTGTTCTCGGCCTCCTCCTGGATGAACGAGATGGTCACGGCCGACGGGCCCCGCTCGGCCAGCGCCGCCTGGTCGGCCACGTCGATGCGGACCCGGGCGGCCGTCCGCGCGCCCGTCATGTAGTCGTAGGAGGCGTCCGTGATCTCGGCCACGTTGCCCGTCAGCTCGGTCCCGTCGCTCCAGAGGAGCCGCGCCTGGGTGCCCGTCGTCAACATGCGCTGCTGGGCGTCGGTCAGGTCGCCCTGGCCGTAGAGGACGGTCTTGGTCCAGGTCAGGACCGGCCCGGAGATGGCCTCGCCGACGGTCGCCTTGACCTCGTTGACGCGGATCTTGGCCTCGGGGACGATGAGGATGTTCTTGGGCCCGACCGCGTTCTGGAGCGTCTCGTCGTAGGCCTCCTGGGCGTCCGTGACGGCCTTCTGCGCCTGGGTCACGCCCTTCTGGGCCTGGTCGACGGAGGCCTGGGCGTCCGTCGTGTCGATGGTCGGGTTGACCAGCTCGTTGTACCGGGCCACGGCCACGTCGAGGTTGTTCTTCAGGACCGCCTTCTCGTCATCGGTGCAGGGCCGGGCCAGGCCCTCGTCCGTCACGCACGTCTGGTTGTTGTACGCCTCGCGGGCCTGGTCGACCGCCCCCTGGGCGGCCAGCCGGTCGGACTCGCTGGGCTTCTGGTTCTGGAGCTTGGTCAGGGCGTCCTGGGCCCGGGTCAGCGTCTCCTGGGCGGCCGTCAGGTTGTCCTTGGCCGTGTCGAGCGCCTCCAGGGCCTTCTCCTGGGCGGCCTTGTCCTCCTCGAGGGCGACGGGCGCGGAGTAGCCGTTGTTCGTGTAGAGGGTGGCGATGGCGGCGGACAAGGTCGCGTCGTAGGTCTGGCCGGAGCCGGCGCTGATGCCGATGGCGGCCAGGGAGTCGCGCAGGCTCTGGACGTCGAGGCCGGTCACGCCGGGCTGGATCTCGCGCCAGAGCGGCAACTCGCCCTGGAGTAGGAAGACGGGCGCGCCCTCGACCTCCATGATGACCTGGCCGGCCGCGATCATCTGGCCCGCCTCGGGCAGCTTCGTGACGAGGGCGCCGTTGGCGCCGGCCAGTTCCTTGGCCTCGCCGTAGCCGATCGTGCCGGAGAGCTTGAAGCCGGCCTCCAGGGAGGTGCGGACGACCTCGGCCGTGCGGACCTCGGCCTCTTTCGTCGTGCTCGTGTCGCGGTGGCCCAGCCACCAGGCCACGACGCCGCCGAGGACCAGCGCCAGGATGATGGCCAGCGTCACGATGAGGGGCTTCCGCCAGCGCTGTGGCCGGGTCGCGGCCTCAAGCTCGGTGCGCGTCACAGGGCCACCTCCCGGGGGCGGGGCTCGCGGGCAGGGCGAGACGAGGCGATGTCATGGCTCAACGCTGGCGACCTCTCATGGTGGTGTCTGGCTGACGGAGCGGCCTTGATGGGGTTGCCCCCAACTGTACCCGGAGGCGGACACGCCACAGGTCCACCGCAAGGATGATCTTGCTCCCCCGTGATGATGATCACAGCGGCCACGGGGTCGGGCACCGTGGCTACGGAGCGAGGAACGAGCGACAGCCATGGGGCCTGACACCGTGGCCGCCCCCAGATACCCGGCAACCGACACCTCGGCCTGGCATGACAAATGTCACGCCCACCTCGTGACTCCGTTCACTGGTCCGACGCTGCGGCGGGACGCCACGATGGGGGTACCCAACAAGGAGGCATCCCATGGCCATCGTCCACATCGCAGGGCTCGTCAAGCGGTACAAGGAGCTCTTGGCGCTCGACGGGCTCGACCTCGACATCGAGCAAGGAGAATTGTTCGGCCTGCTCGGCCCCAACGGGTCGGGCAAGACGACGGCGATCCACTGCATCGTCCAGCTCCTGACCTACGACCAGGGCACGATCGAACTGTTCGGCGAGCCCATGTCCCCCACCCGCTACGACCTCAAGCGCCGCATCGGCATCGTCCCCCAGAACGTGGCGGTCTTCCCCGAGTTGACCGTGCGCGAGAACATCGACTACTTCTGCTCCCTCTACGTCGACTCCAAGTCCGAGCGGGCCCGCCTGACCGGCGAGGCGATCGAGCTGGTCGGCCTCGAGGACTACCGCAAGTTCCGCCCCAAGAAGCTCTCCGGCGGCCTGCTGCGCCGCCTCAACATCGCCTGCGGCATCGCCCACCGGCCGGAGCTGATCTTCTTCGACGAGCCGACCGTGGCCGTCGACCCCCAGTCGCGCAACGCCATCCTCGAGGGCATCCAGCGCCTCAACGAGGCCGGCTCGACCGTCGTCTACACCTCCCACTACATGGAGGAGGTCGACCAGATCTGCACCCGCCTGATGATCATGGACAAGGGCCAGTCGATCGCGCTGGGCACGTCGGCCGAGCTGAAGAAGAAGGTCGGCCTGGGCGAGCGCGTCCAGATCGAGCTGGCGGCGCCGAGCGAGGCGCTGGTCGCCACGGTCAAGGCCCTCCCCGTCACGACCGCCGCCGAACTCCAGGCCAACCAGCTCAGCGTGACGTGCCGGCCCGGCGCCCACAACCTGGCGACCCTCCTCGACGCGCTCGAGCGGGCCGGCGCGGCCTACGGCCGGGTCTACTCCGAGCCGCCGACCCTGAACGACGTGTTCCTGGAGATCACCGGCAAGGAACTGAGGGACTGACATGCGCGCCACGTTCCTGTACACGCTGACGTACCTCGCCCGCCAGCGCGAGGTCCTGATCTGGGCCCTGGCGTTCCCGATCATCATGGCGACCCTGTTCTTCGCCGTGCTGGGCAACGTCGACGAGACGTACTCGATCGACCCGGTCAAGCTGGTCGTGGTCGAGGACGCCAACTACGCCGCCGACACGGCCAGCGCGTTCCGGGAGACCATCGCGGCCCTGTCGGCGGCCGGTGACGACCAACTGCTCGACCCGGTCGCGGCCCCCGACCAGGCCGCGGCCCGCGCCCTCCTCGAACCGGGCGACTACTACGGCTACGTCTACCTCGACGCCGAGGGGTGGCCCCACTACGTCGGCGACGCCCGCCACAACGCCTCCACCAACGATCCCAGCGCCGCCGTCGTCAAGCTGATCCTCGACCGGTACTCCCGGAACGCGGCCCTCGTGACGGAGATCGCCGCCGCCGCGCCGGGTGCCCTGGCCGACGACCAGTTCTTCGCCGCGCTGTTCTCCGGCGTCGCCGTGACCCAGGCCATCAGCGTGACCGACCGGCCGCCCTCCGACATGATCCGCTACATGTACGTCGTGCTCGGCTTCGCCGCCTTCATGGTCGCGACCATCGCCAGCTCCGCCGTCACGGCCGCCCGGGCCAACCTGTCGGTCCTGGGCGCCCGCCGCACGGTCGGCGGCCTCTCCCAGGTCCGCACCCTGACGGCCACGCTCGGCGCCTGCTGGGTCCTCTCGACCGCCGTCCTCCTCATCGCCTTCCTCTACATCCGCTACGTCCTGGGCCTCGACTTCGCCGGCCGCGGCCCGGTCTCCGCCGTCACGCTGGCCGTCGCCGGGCTGACCGGTACCCTCATCGGGGCCGTGGTCGGAGCCCTGCCCCTGGCCAGCGGGGCCAAGGGCGGCATCATCGCCGGCCTGTCCTGCTTCCTCTCCCTGTTCGCCGGGATGTACGGGCCGCCCAGCCAGCAACTGGCCGACCTCGTGGCCCGCGACCTGCCCCTGGCCGCCTGGGCCAACCCGGTCCGCCAGGTCTACGACGCCTTCATGGCCATCTACTACTACGACAACCTCGACCACCTCTGGCCCGTCCTCGGCCGGCTCATCGCGTTCGCCGCGATCTGCTTCGCCGCCGCGGCCCTGCTCATGCGGAGGCAACGCTATGACCATCTTTAAGACCGCCGTCCAGCTCCTCATCCGGCACAAGGTCTACTTCATCGTCTACGTCATGGCTGTCGGCGCGGTCGGCCTGTTCATGGTGGTCGGCCAGACCGCCACCCCGGGGGCCGGCGACCTCAACCGGGTCGTGCCGACCGTCGGCGTCATCGACCGCGACCAATCCCAACTCTCGACCGCCCTGACGGCGTTCCTCGCCGACCAGGCCACGCTCGTGACGCTGGACGACAGCCGCGCGGCCCTCCAGCAGGCCGCCGAGCAGAACAACCCGACCTACTCGGCCATCATCCCGGCGGGCTTCGAAGCCGACTTCCTGGCGGCCGTCACGTCGGGCGCCGGCCTCCCGGTCATCGAGACCGTCTCCAGCTACAACGTGACGGAGGCCTACATGGCCGACGAGCTCGTCAACGGCTTCTTGAGCGCCGTCCAGGCGGCCGCCGTGGCCCAGCCCGGCGCGCCCCTGGCGACGCTGCTCGACCAGGCGGCGGCCGCCGCCGGCCGGACCACCGACGCCACGGTCGTCAGCCTGGGCGCGGCGGAATCCGGGGAGCGGGTGGGCAGCCTGCTGCTCTGGTGCACGTACGCGCTGACCGCCGGCGTCGGCACGCTGGTCGGCCTCATCGCCGCCGGCTTCCGCCGCGGCGAGCTGGGTCAGCGCAACCTGGTCGCGCCGGTCCGGCCCCGGACCATGTCGCTCCAGGTGGCGGCCGGCTGCGCCGTCGCCGCCGTGGCCACGACGGCGTGGATCGTGCTCCTGATGTGCCTGCCGCCGATCGGCGGCCTGGACCTGCTGGCCGAGACCCCCGGCGTCTTCGGGCTCCTCGTCGTCGATGTCCTGGTCTACTCCCTCGTGTGCACGGCCTTCGGCTTCCTCCTGGCGCAGACCGGCTGGGGCCTGGCGGGCATCAACGGCGCCGCCAACATCGTCGGCCTGGGCTGCTACTTCCTCGGCGGGGTCGGGCTCCAGTTGACGAGTTCGCTCAGCACGGTCGCCCACTTCCTGCCGACCTACTGGTACGGCGACGGCCTCATGGCCCTGACGGAGGCCAGCGCGCTGACGGGCGGCGTCCTCGGCCGCTACGGGCGTGACCTGGCCATCCAGTGCCTCTTCGCCGCGGCGCTGGCCGCCGTCGGCCTGGTCGTGGGCCGCGTCCGCCGCACGTCCGCTTCGGAGGCCGGCAACGCCGCCGTCATGGAGGCCGAGCTGGCCTAGCCGCCCGGTCACGGGATACTTAGCCCTATGGACCGCGCCGCCGACAAGCTCCTCGTGCTCGTCGGCTGCGCGGTCCTCGTCACGTTGATCCCCCTCGACACGGCCGTCATCGCGGCCTTCTGCGCCGCCGTGGCCGTGGCCTCCCTCCAGGAGGTCCCGACCTTGGCCCGGCCGCTGCGGACCGGCCTGCTGGCCGTGCCCCTGGCCCTGGCGGTCGCCTGGCCGGCGGCCGCCGTGGTCCTCCCCCTGACCGCGTACGACCTGGCCCGGCCGCCCGGGATGGACCGGTTTCCCGCCCTCCGCTGGCTGCCCGCCGCCGCCCTGGTCCCGCTGGCGTTGGCCCGGCGTGACCTGCCCGACGCCACGCTGGCCGTGACCGCCGCCGTCACGCTGCTCGCCGCCTGGCTGGCCGACCGGACCGGCGGCCAGGCCCAGGAGTTGGGCGCCTATCTGGCCGCCCGCGACGACCTGCGGCTGGCGACGCGCTCCCTGGAGGCCCGCAACCGGGACCTGCGGGCCCGCCAGGACATTGAGGTCAGCCTGGCCACGCTGACCGAGCGGGCCCGCATCGCGCGTGACATCCACGACAACGTCGGCCACCTCCTGACCCGCTCGATCCTCCAGGTCGAGGCGCTCCAGGTCGTCCGGGCGGACGACGCGCCGCTCGTGGCGGAGCTCCAGGCTGTCGGTGGCTCCCTCCACCAGGGGCTGGACGAGGTCCGCGCCGCCGTCCACGCCCTCCACGCCGAGGCCTTCGACCTGAAGACCGAGTTGGCCGCCCTGGCGGCGCCGGGCGAGGTTCCCGAGGTCACGCTCGACTACGACGCCGAGGCCATTCCCCCGCTCATCGGCCAGACGCTCCTCGCCATCGCCCGCGAGGCCCACTCCAACGCTATCCGCCACTCCGACGCCACCAGGGTCCGCGTCGCCGTCGCCGAACACCCGGGCTTCTTCCAGTTGACCGTGACGGACAACGGGTCGCGCCGCCCGGCCGGGGGCGTCACTCCCGGCATCGGCCTGACCACGATGGAGGAGCGCGCCCGCGCGCTCGGCGGTACGCTCAGAACCAGCTTCGACCACGGCTACCGCGTCTTCTGCTCGATCCCGAAGGAGTCCGCCGCGTGACCATCCGCCTCGTCCTGGCCGACGACGACCCGTTCATCGTGACGTCGCTGGCCACGATCCTGGGCGCGCAACCGGACATCGAGGTCGCGGGGACGGCCCACGACGCGGACGGGGCCGTCACGGCGTGGCGGGAGCAGCGGCCCGACATCGCCTTGCTGGACATCCAGATGGGCGCCGTGTCCGGCCTCGACGCCGCCCGCGCCATCCTGGCCGAGGACCCCGCGGCCAAGGTCGTCTTTCTCACGACGTTCGCCGACGACGACTACATCGTGGCGGCGCTGCGCCTGGGCGCCCAGGGCTACCTGATCAAGCAGGAGGTGGCCACGATCGCGCCGGCGCTGCGCTCGGTCGCGGCGGGCCAGTCCGTGCTCGGCGCCGAGGTCATCGCGCGGATGGAGGGCCTGGTCGGGGCGGCCGGCGCCCCCGCCGACCGGACCGCGCGGACCGCGCGGCCGACGGCCGGCCCCCTGGCGGGCTTGACCGACCGCGAGTGGCAGATCGTAGAACTGGTCGCCCAGGGCCTCGACAACAAGGACATCGCCCGCACGGTCTACGCCTCCGAGGGCACAGTCCGCAACCACATCAGCGCCATCCTCCAGAAACTGGACCTGAAGAACCGAACCCAACTGGCCGTCCTGTACTACAAAGCGTGACCCGGCGTGCGCCGCCGCCCTGTCATCCCCCACCCTTGTCATCCCCCACCCTTGTCATCCCGGCGAAAGCCGGGATCCTGGAGCTGGGGCAAGTCTCGCTACCAGGAAAGATCCCGGCTTTCGCCGGGATGACAAGGGGTTCGGGACGACAACGCGTTCGGGATGACAAGGCGTTCGGGACGACACAGGGCTTCGGACAACACCGATTCCACCACATCGAAGTCGCCATCCTGCGCGAAGGCACGCCTGCACCGGAGTCGCCGGATCTACCCGCCAGGTTTCCGTCCGGCCAGGTGTGGGCCTGGAGATCAAGGCCGCCAACACAGCCACGCGGGCCGGGAGTCGTACCGGTGGTGATACCATCGTGGCATGACTGCCATCCCGTTCCCAGGCCACACCTGGCCCGCGCGACGACCAGTGGTCAAGCGCTCGGTGTCGCTCGACCCCGACGTGGCCAGCCGGGTCCAGTCGGCCGCCGAGGAGGACGCCGTGTCGTTCTCGACCTGGCTCAATGACGCGGCCGACCAGGCCTTGCGCCTGCGGGAAGGCCTGAAGGGCGTGGCAACGTGGGAGGCGGACACGCCCGGCGGCCCTCTGACCGCCCAGGAGATCGCCGAGGGCGAACGGGCTGTCGCCGCCCTGCTCGGCCAACTGCCCGGCGGGTCATGAGCCGCCCGAACCGCCCCGGCGTGACCTACGACACCGGCGCCCTCATCGCCGCGGAACGGAGCGACCGCTGGGTGTGGGCCCGCCACCGCGCCTGGCTCAACGCCGGCGTCTCCCCCACCGTCCCGGCCGGCGTCCTGGCCGAGGCCTGGCGCGGCGGCCCCCAAGCCAACCTGTCGCGCTTCCTGGCCGGTTGCCGAGTCGAGGCCTTGACCGAAGCCCAAGCCAGGGCGGTCGGCGCCTTGGCGGCCACAACGGGTCTCGATGACACAGTCGACCTGGCCGTCGCCGAAGGCGCCATCCGCCGCCACGACGCCATCGTCACGTCCAACCCCACCCATCTGCGCCAAGCCACCGCGGCGGCCAAGGAACGAGTCCCCATCGACGTGGTCTGATACGAAACCGACCCGGTTTCCGCCCCCTGCGGTGCGCCCTCTGCCCCGGCCCGCTGACCGCAACGCACCGGCCGATCGCGCTCGGCCATCACGCGCGACGTCATCCTGCGCCGACGCCGGCCATGGCTCACTCGGCCGTCCGGGGGCCACGAAGGGGCCCGTGTGGGCGCGAGTACAGAACGTATTACCAGATGTACTACGCTGGGCCCATGGCCACAGCTTCTTATCGCAGCGATCCCGAGGTGGACAGGGCCCTCGCCTACCTCCAGCAACGCACCGGCCGATCGCGCTCGGCCATCACGCGCGACGCCATCCTGGCCGCCGAACGCACCGCCCGCCGCGCCGCTCTCAGAGCGGAGGCCGAGGCCCTGCGCGACGACGTGGCCGACGCGGCCGAGGCCCGCCGGCTAGCCGCGGAGATGGCGGCGGTCAATGCGTGGTGACATCTACAGGCTGCGCGCTCCGCGTGACGCCCAAGGCCACGAGCAGACGGGCAGCCGCTACGCCATCGTCGTCCAGTCGGACGACCTCCCCTTGTCCACCCTCCTCGTGGCCCCCACCTCGACCAGCGCCCGCCCCGCCTCGTTCCGCCCCGAGATCGACCTCAATGGGCAGACGACCAGGATCTTGGTGGAACAGACCGCCGTAGTTGACCCCGCCACGCGCCTGACCGAATTCGCCGGCCGCCTCTCCGCCGCCGAACTCCACGCGGTGGACGCGGCCCTGGCCGTAGTCCTGGGCCTGGACTAGCCAGCGACAGATCGGCCTCCATCGAGCCACCACTGGTCTGTTGCGGGACGTGGCTGGGAGGGACGTGAACCGCCCAGCTAGGGTTGTCCGAAGCCGACGCCAGGGCGGCTCTCGGCGGCGTGTGGTGCAGATGGCAGGTGAGCGTAATGACCCCTTTCCGCGGTTTTGCCGTGATCGACGTGGAAACCAATGGCCTGTCCCCATCCCGGAACCGCATCCTGGAAATCGCCGTCGTTGGACTTGATCCGCGCCTGCACGACGAATGGGCCTGGGTCACCCTCGTCAATCCGCTCACCACGGCGTTGGGCCGGACCGACATTCACCACATCCGAGAACAAGACGTGCGGCTCGCGCCGACCTTTGCCCAACTGGCCGGCAACCTGGTGAACGTGCTGCGCGGGCGGATCCTCGTCGCCCACAACACCGACTTCGACGTGGGCTTCCTCGGCGAGGAGTTCCTCAGGCTGGGCGTCAACTTCCCGACCGTGCCCGGGCTCGACACGCTGGACATCGCCAAACACCAGTGGCCCGGCCGCACGGTCACGCTGGACGCGTGTTGCCGATACGCGGGCGTGCCCAGGAGAGAGGCCCACTCGGCATTGGGAGACGCCTTGGCCACGGCCGACCTGCTGCGCTACCTGCTGAGGTCCATGGACCCGACGACCAGGCCAGACCTCGACAGGGCGGCGCGCTGGGCAGCCGGCATCGACTGGCCGGCACTGCCGGCCGACCACGTCGCCCTGGTCAAGCGCGGCGCGGCGGACTCCCTCCCCCCGGGGCACGTGCTGCTACCCGCCGTGGCCGCCCCTGGCCCGACCGAGGCTCCCCCTGCCCGTGATCCGGCTCCGCCCAGGAGGCCGCTGTTTCCTGTGCCTCCACGTGTTGCCCCCCAGCTGCAAGAGGCGGCCGCGAGCCGCGTACCGCCAGAGCTCCGGCAGCGGCTTCAGTCCCTCTGCGATGAGGCGGCTGCCCTCGTCGCCGGCATTCGCCTCGCCTTGGGCCACTGTGACGCCATCGAGGCCGAGGCGGCCCAGGCAGAAGCCGGTTTGCGCCGACGCCTGGTCTCTGTTCCCCACACAGCGGCCCCGGTCTGGAACATCCTCGTTCTGACCCCTGAGGATGGGCCTCAGTTGGGCCGCTTGATGCGGGCCGGCATGCTGTCGCCTTTGCCGCGCGCTACCCGAGACGCCCTCGAGAGTCTGGCCACGGACTTGGCCCGGACGGTCGACAGAGCGCGCGAGATTCTCCGCGTGGACAACCAGTGGCCGGCTGGCCGGCGACTCAGCGACGAGGCCCAAGCGGCCGCCGACTACCTCGCCGCCCGCGTCCGGGAAGCCGCCGACAACGGCCTGAGGACAGCCCTTGAGGTGTTGACCCGGGACTCAATGACTCTGGCGCACGTGACCGTCCCGCTGGACACGGCACACGACTGGGCCGAACTCGCCCGGCGTTTGTCAGACCCGGCCGACTGGTCCGGGTTCGCCCGCCGCTTCGCCGACCTGGGCCATCCGTCACCCGTCATACAGGCCACTCGGCTGCGCCAGCTCGCCCACGCCGTCGACACCTGCCTGGCCCCCCGGCGCGACATGGAGGCGCGTCGGCGGGCCGCCGCCGTGGCGGCCGGCGACGCGGTGCGCCGCGTCGATACCCGCGACGTGCTGGCTCAGATGCCGGTCCAGAAGCTGCGGGACACCGCCCCTGACCGGCTACGCCTGGAGCCTCTCCTGGCGTCCGGCGTGACGACAGTGCAGCAGGTCTTGGATCTCGGCCCCGAGCTCCAAACGCTTCCGGGGGTTGGCCCCGCCACGGCCACTCGGCTGCTGGGCGCCGCGGAGACCATGCGCCAAGCCGTGCTCGCAGAGAGCTCGGTGCGGCTGGACATCCGAACTCGTTCGGAGGCCACCACAGACTTCTTGCGGCAGCTCCGCGCGTGGGACCTGGCGCGCAAGGCCCCGCCCGAGGACCACGCCCTTGACTGGGCGCAGGAATTCGAGCCGTTGACCCGCTCGCTGTCCACGTCGGCCGGCCACGCGTTCGTGTGGACCGCCGGGCGATTCTCCCTCGACGCCTTCGACCAGATCGTGTCCACCCTGGTGTCGGAGGCGGCGGTCCTTTCGGGGGAGAAGACCGACGCGGTCGACCCCTGGGACGACTTCTTGGAACGCCCGTCCGACTACTTCGCCTTGATGTCTGAACTCGGCTTCTTGGCCGAGGACGAGGCCAAGTCAACGGGGGATCTGCCCGAAGAGATCGTGGCAGCGGTCAGGTCCTTTGCCCTGGACACTCAAGCTCTCCACGCCTCGCTGCGCGGTTACCAAAGTTTCGGGGCCCGCTTCGCGCTGGTGCAAGGGAAAGTCATCCTGGGCGACGAAATGGGTCTGGGCAAGACCGTCGAAGCTATCGCGGTCTTGGCCCACCTGGCCGTCCACGGTGGCCGCCGTGGCCTCGTGGTCTGCCCGGCCGCCGTGGTCACGAACTGGACGCGGGAAATCGCGTCCAAGTCCGCCCTGACTCCCTACCGCGTCCACGGCCCAGAGCGCGCGGGAGCGGCGGAGCGGTGGGCCGCTGGCGGTGGTGTCGCCGTCACGACGTTCGAAACCCTCGCGTGGTGGCTGGCCGATGGTCCTGGCATCCCGCCGCAGTTGGATTGCGTCATCGTGGATGAGGCCCACTACATCAAGAGCCCCAACACTCGGCGCACCAAGTTGACCCGCAGCCTGCTGGAGATCGCCGACCGGGCCGTCCTCTTGACAGGCACGCCGCTGGAGAACAAGACCGAAGAGTTCGGCCACCTCGTGCGCTACCTGAGACCCGACCTCCTGGTCGACACGGACGGGCTGTCCCCGCGGCAGTTCCGGCGCCAGGTCGCGCCCTGCTACTTGCGGCGCAACCAGGAGGACGTGTTGACGGAACTGCCCGAGCTCATCGAAACCGAGGAGTGGGTGCCCATGTCACACACCGACTCGGTGGCGTACCGCCGAGCCGTCGTCTCCGGGAACTTCATGGAGATGCGGCAGGCGGCCATGCTGGGCACCTCATCCGGCAAGATCAAACGCTTGCAGGAGATCGTGCAGGAGGCGGAGGACAACGGGCGCCGGGTCATCGTGTTCTCGCACTTCTTGGCAGTTCTCCAGCGGGTGGTCGCAGCCTTGTCCGGCCACCGGGTTCACGGCCCGCTCACCGGCTCGGTCGCCGCCTCGGCGCGGCAGGCCATGGTCGACCAGTTCTCGGCCGACGCGCCCGGCTCGGTGCTCGTCGCCCAGATCGTCGCCGGCGGCGTGGGGTTGAACATCCAAGCCGCGTCGGTCGTCATCATCTGCGAGCCGCAGCTCAAGCCGACCACCGAGTGGCAGGCCATCGCGCGGGCGCATCGGATGGGCCAGTTGGAGGCGGTCCAAGTCCATCGCCTGCTGTCCGACGAAGGCGTGGACGGCCGCGTGGTCGAGTTGCTGCAGAGAAAAGAACGCCTCTTCGAGGACTTTGCCCGGGTCAGCGAAATCACCGCCCACGCGCCCGAGGCCTTCGACGTGTCGGATGCCGAGTTGGCCCGCCAGATCGTGGCCGCGGAACAAGCCCGGCTGTTGGCCCCGTCCCCCGCAGATCCCAGCCACCATGGCCAGCCGTCAACCGAATGATCCCGATTGAGCGGTTGTCGACGCCAGCGGCCGCGACACGCCGATGCCGACGTCGACCATCGCTCACTCGGCCGACCCGGGGGCGGTGGTCGATCGGGGTGGGGCGTGATCTGGGTCATAGGGGTTTGCCCGGTCGCGGGGTGAGACCTACAGTGGTGGGCTCGCGGACGGGAGAAGATTAGGCGTGGGTGACAAGCGGGCCAACGAGTCGGACATCATCATTCCCGGGGTCGCCCGGCCC
>JAISTC010000216.1 GCA_031272805.1 Propionibacteriaceae bacterium | reverse complement strand
GCCTGGACGGGGCCGGGTTGACCCTGCGACTAGGCTCGGGGGCGTTCCCTCACAGAAAGTTCTGCTTGATGAAGTTGAAGCTCCGCCTTGTCCCTGCTGTCCTCGCCGCGTTGGCTCTGGCCGCGTGTGGGAGGGTCACGACCGCGTCCGACCCGGCCACGTCCACCCCGGCTGAGACGCCCACCACCGCGGCCCCGGCCACGGCGACGGCGCCCGCCGCGGTCGTCAACGTCGCCGCGCTCAAGGGCCCGACCGCGATGGGCCTGGCCCACTTCATGACGACGGAGGCCGCCAGCCCGGCCGCGCCCGGCGTGACCTTCGACTTCACCCTCGCCGGCTCGGCCGACGAGGTCACCCCCCGGCTCGTCTCCGGCGACCTCCAACTCGCCGCCGTGCCCGTCAACCTGGCCGCGGTCCTCTCCGCCAAGACCGACGGCGCCATCCAGTTGGCCGCCGTCAACACGCTCGGCGTCCTCCACGTCGTGACCAAGGGCGTCGAGGTCACGAGCCTGGCGGACCTGGCCGGCCAGACCGTCTGGTCGACCGGCAAGGGCACGACCCCCGAATACGTCCTCGAGTACCTCCTGGCCCAGAACGGGCTGACGGGCAAGGTCCAGGTCGAATACCTCTCCGAGGCGACCGAGGTCGCCTCCCGCCTGGCCGCCGCCGACACCGGCCTCGCCGTCCTGCCCGAGCCGTACGTCACGACCGTGACCGCCAAGGACCCGTCCATCACGGTGGCGCTCGACCTGACCGACGAATGGGACAAGGTCTCCGACACCCCGCTGATCACGGGCGGCCTGGTCGTCCAGCGGGACTGGGCCACCGCCCACCCCGAGGAGATGGCCGCCTTCCTCGACGCCTACGCCGCCTCCGTCGCCTACACGTCCGACCACCGCGCCGAGGCCGCCGCCGAGATCGCCAACCTGGGGATCGTGCCGAGCGCCGCCGTGGCCGAGCAGGCCCTGCCCGGCGCCCACATCGTCCTCTTGACCGGCGCCGAGGCCAAGACGGCCGCCCAGGGCTATCTCCAGGTACTGTTCGAGGCGAATCCCGCGTCGGTCGGAGGTGCCCTGCCCGGTGACTCGTTCTACTACGCCGCCTAAGCCCGCGACGAGGCCGCGCCGACTTCTGCGCGGCCTCGCCGTCGTGGCGTTCTGGCTGGCGCTGTGGGAGGTGGCCGCGCGCCTGGTCGGCCAGGAAGTCTTGCTGGTCACGCCGGAGCGGGCCGCCGTCACGCTGGTCGGGCTCCTGCCGACGGCCTCGTTCTGGGCGACGGCCGGCTACTCGCTGGCCCGGATCGCGGGCGGCTTCCTGCTGGCGGTCGCGGCCGGGACGGCCCTGGCCTGGCTGGCCAGCCTCCACCCGTGGGTCCACGCGCTCCTCTCGCCGGCCGTCCGCGCCATGCGCTCGGTGCCGGTCGTCAGCTTCATCATCCTCGTGCTCATCTGGGCAGGCTCCTCGACGCTGACGGTCACGATCAGCGCCCTCATGGTCTTCCCGGTCGTCTACGCCAACGTGGACCGGGGCATCGCGGCGCGCGACCGGGGGTTGGCGGAGATGGCGCAGGTCTTCGGCTTCTCGCGGTCACGCCGCTGGTGGGCCGTCACGCTGCCCGGCGTCTACCCGTACCTCCTGGCCGCGGCCGAGGCCGGCCTGGGGCTGTGCTGGAAGGCGGGCGTGTCCGCCGAGGTCATCGGGCTGCCCAGTGGCTCCATCGGCGAGCGCCTGTACGAGGCCAAGCTGTTCCTGTCCACGGCGGACCTGTTCGCCTGGACGGCGGTGATCGTGGCGCTGAGCTTCGGCCTGGAAAAGGTCACGCTGTGGGCCCTGCGGCGCGGCCAGGCCGCGCTCGGCCACGTGGGGGAGAAGAACACTCGTCATCCCGGCGACCCTCGTCATCCCGGCGACCCTTGTCATCCCGGCGAAAGCCGGGATCTTTCCTCCGGCGGTCGACCTCCTCTGGTCAAAGATCCCGGCTTTCGCCGGGATGACAACGGGGGGGATGACGGAGCGGATGACAACGGCGGGCGTGACAGCGCCAGCCTGGTCTTCGACCACGTCACGTTCGCCTATCCCGGCGCCGACGCGCCGGTGGTCGACGACGTCACGCTGACCGTCGCGCCCGGCGAACTGCGCCGGATCGCCGGTCCCAACGGCTCCGGCAAGACGACGCTGCTCAACCTGGCGCTCGGCCTGCTCCGCCCGGACGCGGGCACGATCAGCCGCCCGGACCGCGTCGCCGCCGTCTTCCAGGAGGACCGCCTGCTCGACCACCTCACCCCGGTCGCCAACGTCCGCCTGGCCCAGCGCGGCCCCGTCCCGGACGCCGCCATCGCGGCCGCGTTCCGCGCCATCGGCCTGCCGGAGGCGGAATGGGCCAAGCCCGCGGCCGAGCTGTCCGGCGGCCAGCGCCGCCGCGTCGCCATCGTCCGCGCCCTGCTGGCCCCGGCGGGCCTCGTGACGCTCGACGAGCCGTTCACCGGCATCGACCAAGAATCGTTGCCGATGGTGGAGGCTTACCTGCGCCAGCGCGTGGCCGGCCGGGCCGCGCTCCTCGTGACCCACCAACCCCTGACCGCCTGACCGGCCCCCCAGAGGCCCTGTGGGAAACTGCCCACCCGCGCGATGGCGGGCCTGGGCGCTCGGCCAGGTAAGATGTCACAACCGTGGAAACAGTCACTGTTCTGTACTTTGTGGCGGTGGCCGCCTGCGCGGCTGCCCTGGTGAATGTGGCGGTCCGCGGGACCGCCGCGGCAGTCAAGACGTTGGCGCGGGAGGCCCGGCGGTGAAGGCGCTCCTCAAGTCCCAGCCCGGTCCGGGATTCGACTGGGCCGACGTCCCCGAGCCCGAGGCGGGCCCCGACGACGTCCTCATCAAGGTCCTGCGGACCGGCATCTGCGGGACGGACCTCCATCTCTTCGAGTGGGACGACTGGGCCGCGCAGGCGGCCAAGACCCCGTTCATCCCCGGCCACGAGTTCTACGGCGAGGTCGTCGCCGTCGGCGCCAACGTCCACGACGTCGCGGTCGGCGACCAGGTGTCCGGCGAGGGCCACATCGTTTGCGGCACGTGCCGCAACTGCCGCGCCGGCCGGCGCCAGATGTGCATCCGCACGATCGGGCTCGGCCTGCAGCGGGACGGCGCCTTCGCGGAGTACCTGACCCTGCCCGCCGTCAACGTCTGGGTCCACCACGCGGCGGTCACGCCCGAGGTCGGCGCCATCTTCGACCCGCTCGGCAACGCCGTCCACGTCGCCCTGGCGTTCCCGCTGATCGGCGAGGACGTCCTCGTGACCGGCTGCGGCCCGATCGGGCTCATGGCGATCGCCGTGGCCCGCCACTGCGGCGCCCGCTTCATCGTCGCCACGGACATCTCGCCCCGACGCCTCGAACTGGCCAAGGGCATGGGCGCGGACGCGGTCATCGACGTGACGCAGGACCACATCCGGACGGCCCAGACCAGCCTGGGGATGCGCGAGGGCTTCGACGTCGGCTTCGAGATGTCCGGCGCCCCCGAGGCGCTGCCCGAGATGATCCAGAACATGAACCACGGCGGCCGCATCGCGCTGCTCGGCCTGCCCCACGGCGAGATCGGCATCGACTGGGGCACGGTCGTCACGCACATGCTGACGCTCAAGGGCATCTACGGCCGCGAGATGTTCGAGACCTGGAACGCGATGGGCGGGATGCTCCAGAGCTCCCAGACGCTGTCGGACCGGATCGCGTCGGTCGTGTCGGACCGGCTGCCGGCGCGGGAGTGGCGCGAGGGCTTCGCCCGGGCGGCCGCGGCCGAGGGCGGTAAGGTCGTGCTCGACTGGACGGAGCTGTAAGCCCCAGGACCCTGGGCCGGCTCGAACGCGAGGAGGCCGGCCGATGTACGGAGACTTCAAGGACCACCTGGCCGGCGAGCTGGCCGCGATCGACGCGGCGGGCCTGACCAAGCGCGAACGCGCCATCACGAGCCCGCAGGGCTCGGCCATCACGGCCGAGGGCGCGCCGCTGCTCAACTTCTGCGCCAACAACTACTTGGGGTTGGCGGACGCCCCCGAGCTGGTCGAGGCGGGGAAGCGGGCGCTGGACGAATGGGGCTTCGGGCTGGCCTCCGTCCGCTTTATCTGCGGCACCCAGGCGCCCCACCTCGCCCTCGAGGCCCGCATGTCCGAGTTCCTCCGGACCGAGGCGACGATCCTCTACTCGAGCTGCTTCGACGCCAACGGCGGGGTCTTCGAGACCCTGTTCTCGGAGGAGGACGCGATCGTGTCCGACGAGCTCAACCACGCCTCCCTGATCGACGGCATCCGGCTGTCACGCGCGGCGCGGTTCCGCTACAAGAACGCGGACCTGGTCTCGCTCCGCCAGCAGTTGGCGGCGGCCCGCGAGGGCGGGGCGCGGTTTACCGTCATCGTCACGGACGGCGTGTTCTCGATGGACGGCTACATCGCGCCGCTGGCCGGGATTTGCGACCTGGCCGATGAGTTCGGGGCGCTGGTCCTGGTCGATGACTCCCACGCGGTCGGCTTCGTCGGGCCGGGCGGGCGGGGGACGCCCGCGCTGTGCGGGGTCGAGGGCCGCGTCGACATCCTGACCGGGACCTTCGGCAAGGCGCTAGGCGGCGCGTCCGGCGGCTACGTCTCGGGTCGGCGCGAGATCATCGACCTGCTGCGCCAGCGGTCACGCCCGTACCTGTTCTCGAACACGGTCAGCCCGGTCGTCGTGGCGGGGACGCTGGCGGCGCTGGACCTCGTGGCCGGATCGCACGAGCGGCGGGCCCGCCTGACGGCGAACGCTGCGCTGTTCCGCCAGCTCATGGCCGAGGCGGGGTTCGAGCTGCTGCCGGGCAACCATCCGATCGTGCCGATCATGTTCGGCGACGCGGCCAAGACGGCGCGCATCGCGGCGGCCTTGCAGGAGAAGGGCATCTACGTCACGGCGTTCAGCTACCCGGTCGTGCCGCAGGGCAAAGCCAGGATCCGGGTCCAGCTCTCCGCCGCGCACACCGACGACCAGATCCGGACCTGTGTGGAGGCGTTCAAGGCGGCGGCCGCGGCCGCCTGACCGCGGTGTCGGATCGCGCGCGGGCGTCTTGGGACGGCCACGGCGTCGGGTCCCGCGGCCGGAGCGGCCCCGGCTAGTAGGCTGGGCGTGTGTCCGATCTTGACCTGCCTCCTGTGCCTCAGCCGGAGCCTGTGACGCCGCCGGCCGTGGGGTTCGTGCCGTATCCCGCCGAGCCGGATGATGCCGCCGTTCTGGCCCGGCCGCTGCGTGACCCGACTCCGGGGTACTTCGTGCCCGACCCGGCGCAGGCCGTGGTACCCGCCAACCCCGTGACGGCGACGGCCAACGTGACGCGGCGGGAGGTGCGGCGGGCCCGGCGCCAGATCCAGCGGGGGCAGGTATCGGACGAGGCCCTGCGCCGCGCCGCGGCGTCCCTGCAGGTCACGCCCGACGCCCCGTACGGCCGCGACCCCCTGACCGGCGAGCCGCGGTCCGACAAGTTCAAGCTCGTGGCCGCGTTCCTCCAGTTCCCGTTCGGCCCGGTCGGCCTGGGCCGCTTCTACCTCGGCTACCAGCTCATCGGCTTCATCTCCGTCGCGGTCTTCCTCGTCTCGCTGGCCATCACCATCGCCTTCGGCTGGTGGTTCCTCTGGGTGGTGCTGGGGCTGTGGAGCCTGATCGACTGCGTCCAGATCATCGGCGGCCACGTGCCCGACGCGGAGGGGAGGAAGCTGAAGTGACCGACCTCGACCCGGCCCAGGAGCCCGCGATCCCGGCCGCGCTGGCCGAGGCCCGCGCGTCCATCGACAACCTCGACGCCGCGCTCGTCCACCTCCTGGCCGAGCGCTTCAAGATCACGCGCCGCGTCGGCCGCATCAAGGCCGACGCCGGGTTGCCGCCCGCCGACCCCGCCCGCGAGGTCGAACAGGTCACGCGGTTGCGGCAGTTGGCCGTCGAGTCGGAGCTGGACCCGGAGTTCGCGGAGAAGTTCATCACGTTCATCGTGCGCGAGGTCGTCCGCCACCACGAGCAGATCAGAGGGGCCGACTGGGTCGCCGGGTAGGGCCTACAGCAGGACCAGCTCTGCTCTCTGGAAGGACTTGATGTCTGTGTAGCCCGTGCTGGCCAGGGTTTGGCGCAGGGCGCCGACCAGGTTCATCGTGCCGTCGGCCCGGTGGCTCGGGCCCAGCAGGATCTGCTCCAGCGTCCCCAGCGTGTCGACGTGGGTCCGCCAGCCGCGGGGGAGCGTGGCGTGCCAGGCCTCGGCGCCCCAGTGGTAGCCGCGCCCCGGCGCCTCGGTCGCCCGGGCCAGCGGCGCGCCGAGCATGACCGCGTCGGCCCCGCAGGCCAGCGCCTTGGCGATGTCGCCGGAGCCGCCGAGCGAGCCGTCGGCGATGACCTGGACGTACCGGCCGCCCGACTCGTCCAGGTAGTCCCGCCGCGCCTCCGCCACATCCGACAGGGCCGACGCCATCGGTACCTCGATGCCGAGCACGGACAGCGTGGCGTGGCGCGCCCCGCCGCCGAAGCCGACGAGGACGCCCGCCGCGCCGGCCCGCATCAGGTGGAGGGCCGTGTGGTAGTCGGCGCAGCCGCCCACGATGACCGGCACGTCGAGCGTCTGGATGAACTTGGCCAGGTCCAGCGGCGTCCCCTCGACCGCGACGTGCTGCGCCGACACGAGCGCGCCGCGCACGATGAAGAAGTCCGGCGTCGACTGCTCGACGACATGCCCGAACTGGAGGACGTTCTTGGGGCTGAGCGACCCCGCCACCCACTGGCCCGACGCCCGCAGCTCCTCCAGCCGCCGCGTGATCAGCTCCGGCTTGATCGGCTCGGCGTAGACCTCCTGCAACTTGCGCGTGGCCGCGAAGACGTCCGGCACGGCCGCGATGGCCTCGAACACGGGCAGCGGGTCCTCGTAGCGCGTCCACAGCCCCTCCAGGTTGAGGACGCCGAGCCCGCCCAGCCGGCCGACCTCGATCGCCGTGGCCGGGGACATGGCGGAGTCCATCGGGGCGGCGATGATGGGGTAGTCGAGGGCGACGGCGTCGATCTTCCAGTGGAGGTCGACGTCACGCGCGTCGCGCGTCCGCCGGGCGGGGACGATGGCGACATCGTCGAAGGAATACGCCTGCTCGGCCCGCTTGGACATTCCGATGTCTTGCACGGTGGTCCACCTTAGTGGACCACCGCGGCAGACGCGGTCACGCGGGCGCCGGGCCCGGCGACAACGTTCCCGATTGGCCAAACCAGGCTCAGTTGTGGTCAGATGGTCGCCGGCCCCTCACCGCCTTCCCTGGGCCTGAACCGCTGTATCCGACCAAGGAGAACCCTCATGCCCAGTCCTCGCCTCCGCTTCGGCGCGCTCGCGGCCGGCCTCGCCGCGCTCGCCCTCGCCGTCCCCGCCGCCCCCGCCGGCGCGCAGGGCACCCCCGTCGGCGGCACCGGCTCCACCTTCTACCTGGCCGACGGCTTCGACGGCGTCACGACCGCCGAGTTCACATACGGCGCGGCCGACGACGACGTCTACTTCGGCGACTGGAACGGCGACGGCGTCGACACGCCCCTCGTCCGCCGCGGCGGCGCCTACCTCGTCCGCCAGTCCAACACGACCGGCGGCGCCGACGCGGTCTTCTACTACGGCGACGAAGCCGACACAGTCCTGGCCGGCGACTGGAACGGCGACGGCGTCGACACGCTCATGGTCCGCCGCGGCGGCGCCTACTACGTGTCGAACAGCAACGTCACGGGGGACGCCGACTACGTCTTCTGGTTCGGCAACGCGGACGACACGGTCCTCGTCGGCGACTGGGACGGCGATGGCGTCGACACGCTGGCCGTGCGCCGGGGCGGCGCCTACTACGTGTCGAACAGCAACGGCACGGGCGACGCCGACTACGTCTTCTGGTACGGCAACGCGGGCGACGAGGTCCTGGTCGGCGACTGGGACGGCGACGGCGTCGACACGCTCGGCGTGGTCCGCGGCAACCAGTTCTTCCTGCGCAACTCGACCACGACCGGCGACGCCGACCAGGTCTTCTACTTCGGCCTCGCGTCCGACACGCCGGTGGCCGGCGACTGGAACGGCGACGGGCGTGACACGGTCGGCGTCCGCCGGCCGCCCGCCCAGCCGTCCGACCCGAAGGAAATCGCCCGGCTCCTGCTGGCCGAGCGGGGCTGGGGCGACGACCAGTACAACTGCCTCGTCAACCTCTGGAACCGCGAGTCCGGCTGGCGCGTCAACGCCGGCTACACGTCCGGCCCCTACGGCATCCCGCAGGCCAACCCCGGCTACAAGATGGCCTCCGAAGGCGCCGACTGGGTGACCAACCCGGAGACCCAGATCCGCTGGGGCCTCGGCTACATCGAAGGCCGCTACGGCACGCCGTGCGCCGCCTGGGGCCACTTCCAGTCCGTCAACTGGTACTGAGCCGTTCCCCTGCCCCCGTCGTCCTGAGCGGACGGACGTCATCCTGCGCGGAGGCGCGCCAGCGCCGGAGTCGCAGGATCTGCCCGCCACGGAGATAACTAGGTGACGGGTAGATCCTGCGACTCCGGCCGCAGGCGGCCTCCGCGCAGGATGACGGGGGTGCGCGCAGGATGACCAGGGGGTCCTGAGAGTTGCCTGAGAATCGCGTCGGCTAGAGTGACCTGCGGTCCTTCCTCCCGGGGCCGGCGGTGATATCTGAACCCGAATGGGGGGCGGCGTGAAGAAGACGGCGGCGGTCGGCCTGGCGGCGGCATTGGCCTGGGCGGCAGCGGCGCAGGGCGCGGCCCTGCCCGCGCAGGCGCAGGGAGTCCCCGTCGGGGGAGTGGGCCAGACCTTCTACCTCAACGACCAGTTCACGGGCGCGGCCAACGTCACGTTCGAGTACGGCACGGCCACGGACACTGTCTACTTCGGCGACTGGAACGGCGACGGCGTCGACACGCCGATGATCCGGCGCGGCAACGAGTACCTCGTCCGCAACTCCAACACGTCCGGCGGCGCCGACCTCGTGTTCAACTACGGCAACTCCGACGACGTCGTCCTGGTCGGCGACTGGGACGGCGACGGCATCGACACGGTCATGGTCCGGCGCGGCAACGCCTACTACGTCAACAACTCCAACGCCACGGGCACGGCCGACGTGGTCTTCCGCTACGGCAACTCCGACGACGTGGTCCTGGTCGGCGACTGGGACGGCGACGGCATCGACACGTTGACCGTCCGCCGCGGCGGCGCCTACCACGTCTCCAACTCCAACGCCACGGGCACGGCCGACCACGTCTTCTGGTACGGCAACTGGGATGACACGGTCCTGGTCGGCGACTGGAACGGCGACGGCGTCGACACGCTGGGCGTGGTCCGCGGCAACCACTTCTTCCTGCGCAACTCGACCACGACCGGCGTGTCCGACATCGACTTCTACTACGGCAACGCCACCGACCGGCCGTTCGCCGGCGACTTCAACGGCGACGGCCGTGACACGATCGGCGTCCGCCGCCCACCCGCCAACCAGACCTTCGACGCGGCCGGCAACCACGTGGCCACGTTCCTCGACGTGGCGTACATCTCCCAGCTCCCCGAACTGCCGACGGGCTGCGAGGCCACGGCCGTCGCCATGCTCCTGACCTACGCCGGGGACCCGACGACCAAGTTCGAGGTCGCCGCCGAGATGCCCTACAACGCCGACCCCAACAAGGGCTTTCAGGGCGACCCGGCCACGGCGAGCGGCGGCGTCATCTACCCGCCCGCCCTCCTGGCCCTGGTCAAGTCCCACGTCGGCAGCGCCCAGGACCTCACCGGCGTCACGCTGTCCGCCCTGCTCGGCGTCATCGACGCGGGCAAGCCCGTCGTCGTCTGGCTCCAAGTACCGTCGATCGGCAGCCACACGGTCGTCGTGACGGGCTACGACGCCGCCACCATCCGGGTCCACGACCCGATCCGGGGCGCCAACCTCGCCATCGCCCGGGCCACGTTCGCGGCCCAGTGGGCGGCCAACGGCGGCCGCGCCCTCACGTACTAGTTCACCTTTCGGCAGCGCTCCCGTCCGGGGAAAGAACAGAATTCGGCCGGGCGGCGCCGCGTGTTGCATACTGGCCTCTCCCGCCGCCCAGCCCGGAGTGGCCCGTCCAGGAGACCCAGATGCCCCGTCTTCTCGCCCGCAGCGGCCTCGCCGCCGCCCTGACCGTCGTCCTGGCGGTCCTCACCGGCCTCGGCGCGGCCCCGGCCGACGCCAAGGGCCCGGCCTTGGGCGGCTCCGGCAACGAGTTCTTCCTCAACGACGGCTTCACAGGCGCGGCCAACATCACGTTCGAGTACGGTACGGCCTCCGACACGGTCTTCTTCGGCGACTGGGACGGCGACGGTATCGACACGCCGATGATCCGGCGCGGCAACCAGTACCTCATCCGCAACTCCAATACCTCCGGCGGCGCCGACGTCGTCTTCAACTACGGCGACTCGGGCGATACGGTCCTGACCGGCGACTGGAACGGCGACGGCATCGACACCCTCATGGTTCGCCGCGGCAACCACTACTTCGTCTCCAACACGAACGGGACGGGCACGTCCGACTACGACTACTACTACGGCAACTCGGACGACGTCGTCCTCGTGGGCGACTGGAACGGCGACGGCGTCGACACGCTGTCCGTCCGGCGCGGCGGCGCGTACCACGTCAACAACTCCAACGGCACGGGCGTGGCCGACTACGTCTTCTGGTACGGCAACTGGGACGACACGGTCCTGGTCGGCGACTGGAACGGCGACGGGGTCGACACGCTCGGCGTGGTCCGCGGCAACCACTTCTTCCTGCGCAACTCGACCACGACCGGCGTGGCCGACATCGACTTCTACTACGGCAACTCGACCGACCTCTCCTTCGCCGGCGACTGGAACGGCGACCGCGTCGACTCCATCGGCGTGCGCCGCCCGCCCGCCCAGGCGGCGGCCCCGACCGGGGAGAAGTGGATCGACATCAACCTGACGACCCAGACCCTGACGGCCTACCAGGGCTCGACGGTCTTCCTCGGCCCGACCCTCGTGTCGACCGGCACGGCCGCCAACCCGACCTACACGGGCACGTACCGGACGTACCTCAAGTACGACCTCCAGACCATGCGGGGGACGTACGGCGTCCAGCCGGACGTCCCGTGGGTGATGTACTTCAACGGCGGCCAGGCCATCCACGGCGCCTACTGGCACAACAACTTCGGCCACGTCATGTCCCACGGCTGCGTCAACATGCGCGTCTCAGAGGCCAAAGACCTGTACTACTGGGCCCCCATCGGCACGAAGGTGGTCGTCCACTACTGAGTCTCGCGGGCCAGTTTCGAGGCCGCCCTCAGGGCGTGGCGGGCGGGTTCCTCGAAGAAGCGCCACAGCGCCCAGCCGGCGACGGAGACGACGACCGGGAGGACCAGCCAGATCAGCTTGGCCGCTTGCGTGCCCGGGGTCAGCCAGTGCCACTCCCACTCGGCGCCGACGACCGGTTCGATGATGAGCATGTGGACCATGTAGATCGAGTACGAGGCCGCGCCGCCCGTGACGAACGCCCGCGTCGACAGCAGGCGGACGATGTGGCGGTCGCCGATGGCCAAGAGGCCGATGATGGCGACGAACAGGGGCGAGAGCCCGGGGGCGAAGCGCTCGTAGCCGAAGTGGTGGGAGAGGTACAGCCCGGCGACGAAGACGACGACGAGGCCGAGGGCGGCGTGGCTGGCCCACGCCCGCTGCCGCGGCGTCGGCTCGAGGCCGCGCAGGGCCTGGAACATGAGGGCGCCGCCCGTGAAGCCGCAGGCGATGCGCAGCAGCCAGCTCCACGACGGGTACAGCGTGTCCGTGGCGAAGACCCAGATACCGAGCGGGGCCACGGCCACGAGCGACCACGCCAGGAGCGTGCCGCGCTTCAGCGTCCGGCCGAGCCGCCAGTAGAGGAGCACGACGACGGGGAACAGCGCGTAGGCGAACGCCTCGGCGGAGACCGACCAGCTCGGCCCGTTGAACATGACCCGGTCGAAGTCGCCGCGCGTCCACAGCGACGTCAGCGTGAGCTGGCGGAAGAACGACCAGGGCGAGAAGTCGTGGGGCGCCACGGGGTCGGCTTTGCTCGCGCCCATCAGGAAGCCGTGGTACGCCGTGGCCCACACGAGCGTGACGACGAACACCGGCCAGACGCGCGCCACGCGCGCCCACCAGAACGCCGTCGCCGTCGAGCGCTCGAAGCGGAGGCCCATCCGCTCGGCGTAGTTGTAGGACAGGATGAAGCCCGACAGGGCGAAGAACAGGTCGACGCCGAGGTCGCCGTGGGCGATCAGGGGCTCGAGCCAGCCCTTCCACTCGGGGTAGGCGTAGAAGACGTTGCCCTTCAGGTGGAAGGTCACGACCCACATGGCCGCGATGATGCGGACGCCGGTCAACTGTCGGACTTGGTCGGGTTTCATGCGCGCGACTCCTAAGCGCAGGCCGTGATCTTGTAGAGGACCGCGTCGCCCTCGCGGGCGACCTCCTCGAAGCCGGGCGCGTCGGCCAGGTCCGCGAACCCGGCCAGCGGCACGAGGGGCGGCGAGACGTACGTGTCGCCGAAGTCGAGGGCATATTCGACGTCACGCGCGGCGAGGGCCGGGCAGACGACGTCCGGTTCGGCGGCCACGCGGTTGAGCTGCTGGTCGATGATGGCCTCGTCGGCGTCCGGGGCGTAGAGGACGTGGGTCGTGGTCGTCTCGACGCCGGTCAGGGCGTAGGCCAGGCCCGCGCCCGTCCACGGGTCCGTGGCGACCCGGACGCCCTCGGGGACCAGCTCGGGCAGCCGCTCGATCAGCGCGTACTCGTCGGCGTCGACGACGGAGGAGTCGGCCGGCGTCCGGTAGAACTGGGAGACGTACTCGACCGTCTGCTGGACGGGCAGAGCGTCGAGGACGCCCCAGGCGAGGGCCCCCAGTCCGAGGAGGCCCGCGGCGGCGCCGAGGGCGCGGGAGCGGGTCAGGGCCGGGGCGACGGCGTCGACCAGCCGGGACCAGGCCAGGACGACGAGCGGGTAGGCGGCCACGGGCAGGAGCGCGGCCAGCCGGTACTGGTCGGCGAAGTAGCCGCCGACGAGCAGGCTGCGGAGGCGGCGCGGCGGCATGGCGGACGCCGCCACCCAGAGCCATGTGGCCACGGCGAAGGCCAGCGGCAGCCACGCCAGCCGGAGGCGGCGGCAGGCCAGGACGAGCCCGGCGGCAAGGAGGAGGCCGAGGAGCCAGGCGGGGTCGAAGAACAGGGGGCTGAGCGTCAGCGCCTCGCCGATCGACTGCTCCATCGGCTGGGTCGTGCCGACGAACTCCGGCGCGTCCGGGCGCAGCAGGAGCCAGATGGCCGCCGCGACGCCGAGGCCGCCGGCGGCGGGGACCAGGTAGCGCCAGACGGACGGGGGCCGCTCGGCCGCGCGCCGCGTGACGAGGCCGTGGGCCGCCCAGCCGACGAGGAGGGGCGAGCCGAGCGCCAGGAGGGAGAGCAGGGAGTTGGGGTGGGCCAGGCAGACGCCGCCCAGGCCCGCGCCGGTCAGGCCGAACACGGTCAACGGCGGCAGGGGCCGGTCGGGCCGTGCGCCCAGCCCGAGCAGCGACGCCGCCCAGGCCAGCGCGGCCGGGAGGAAGGCCAGGCCGAGGCTGTTGGGGTACAGCGTGCCCCAGCCCAGGAGCAGGAACGGGGCCGAGCAGAAGCCCGCCGTCAGCAGGCCCGCGCCGAGGACCGCCACGACCCGGTCCGGGCCGATCAGCGTCCGGGCCAGCAGCAGGCAGCCGGCCGGCCAGACGAGCCCGGCCAGGACCCAGATGGCGGCGTTGCAGGCGTAGGGGACGTTGGCCGAGCCGAGGGTGAGGGCGACCGTGGCGGCGAGGTCATGCCAGGCGGCCGGGTAGAAGCCGCCGTCGGGGACGGTCATCCGCTGCAGCGTCAGCGACGAGGCCTGGCCCGTGTCGAGGATCCAGCGGATGGCGTTGAGGTGGAAGAGGTTGTCGTAGTTGCTGGAGAACGCGGCCGGCCGGCCGAGGATCTTGACGGTCGTGGCCGACAGGGCCACGGCGGCCAGCGCCAGGGCGGGCCAGTAGGCCAACTCGGCCGCGCGGGGGCCATCGGCGGACACTCCCTCCGGGAGTGTCCGGGCGGGCCAGCGGCGCCGCCCCAGCCGGTCGGCGGCCACGACCAGGAGGACGGCCAGGACGGTCGCCCCGAGGGCGGTCCAGACGGTCCAGCGGAGCCCGAGGAGCCCGGCGGCGATGGCGCCGAGCGCGATGACGGCGGCCGACCAGAGCGGCGCCGTGGCGGCCAGCCGGAAGCCGCGCACGCCCCCGGCCCAGCCGACGGCCAGGCCGGGCAGGAAGAAGACGAGGACCGCCGCCAGCAAGTACGGCGCCAGCGGCAGCCAGGTGGTCACGCCGCCCGCTCCCCGGTCTTGGCCGCGACTTCGGCGCGGAGCAGGTCGAGGGCGGCGGCCCGGCGGGCCGTGTCGTCGACTTGGTCGCCGAGGCTGGCCAGGTGGTGGCCGAGCGTGGCCGCAGGGGGTGGCAGGACGCGCCGGGCCAGGTCGCGCAGCCGCCGGGCGGGCGCGGAGGCGGCCGCGCCGCGGACGGACCGGGCCAGGCCGGAGGCGAGGCCGTGGCGGGCCATGTAGTAGCGCGTCACCTCGAGCATGAGGCGGCGGCCGCCGTCGTGGCGCGGCTCGTGTTTCAGGACTTTGAGCAGTTGAAGGTCGGCCGGGCCGACGGCGTCGCCGGGGCCGGGGAAGAACTCGCGCAGCAGCCGCGCCAGGCCGGCCAGCGCCGGGCCGCGCTCCTCGGCCGGCTGGCTCAGCGTGTCGGAGAGGAAGAAGACGAACAGCCAGCGCAGGAGGACCGCCGTGTTCGGCTCCAGCCAGCCGCGCTCGCGCCAGAGCGTCAGGATCGTCTCGGCGATCGCCAGGTGCTCCTCGAGCCGGTTGGCCGTGTCCGTGAACCGCTCGGCCATGAGCGACTCGCGCCGGGCCACGCGGTAGAGGTACAGCCGGTCCGCGATGGCGACCGTCCGGCGCGACAGCGGGAACGCCGTGGCGTTGAAGACGTAGTCCTCGCCCAGGACCAGACGCTCGTCGAACGTGACGTGCTCCCGGCGCAGGAAGTCGGCCGCGAAGGCGGAGTACCACAGGTGCGGCCGGGCCCGGTCGCCGAACAGCAGTTCGGCGTCGAAGGTTTCCGTCACGCCGGGCTCCGGCACGAGCCGGGCCTCCAGCCAGGGGTAGGCGGCGGTTTCGGGGTAGGCCGAGCCGCCGAACGTCACGATGTCCGCCCCCGGGTGGGCGTCGAACGCCGCCACGACCGTCGCCACGGCCGTCCGCTCGAGCTGGTCGTCGGCGTCGAGGAACATGACGATGTCGCCGGTGGCGGCGCGCAGCCCGGCGTTGCGGGCGGCGGCGCTCCCGGCGTTGGCCTGGCGGATGACCTTCAGTCGCGGCTCGACCTGCGCCGTCAGGCTGAGAATGTCCGCGCTCCGGTCGGTCGAGCCGTCGTCCACGCAGACGATCTCCAGGTCGTCGCATGTCTGGCGCCGGGCCGACGCCAGGGTCAGGGCGAGGTACTCCTCCGTGTTGTAGACGGGGACGATGACCGAGACGCGGGGCATGTCACTTCCTCCGGGTGAGCTTGTTCCGGGCGACGTCGAGCAGCAGCCGGGGGCCGCCCGTCTGGATGTAGCGGCGGGCCTTGGAGAGGTAGCCGTGGGCGTCCTTCGCCTGCCAGGCCGCGTGGAACCACTCGGGTTCCTTGGCCAGGCGTTCGACGTCGGCCTTCTGCCACCGGTTGAACTCGGAGAAGTCCTTGCCGGCGGCGAGGTCGGCGGCGAACTCCTGGCTCATGCGCTGGAGGAACTCCGGCTTGAACTGCGGCGCCAGCCGGTCGTAGTTCCACAGGTAGTTGTCGAACTTGACGCGCAGCCGGACCCCGTCGAGGTAGGCGCGCTCGGGCCGGGCGGCCAGGTACCGCTCGATCTCCGCGTGCTCGTCGCAGATCGGGTAGACCTTGCCGGCCGAGTTGACCGAGCTGGCCTCGTTGTCCTGGCGGTAGTGGAGGTAGGCCTGCTGGACGAACCAGGCCCGCGTACAGGCGATCCAGACCTTGAAGTTGAAGCCCGTGTCCTGGTAGGAGGCGCCCGGCGTCTCCAGGAAGCCGATGTCGTTCGCCGCCAGGAAGTCCCGCCGGTAAATGCCGGCCCAGATGGCCGACTTGACGAAGAAGATGTCGTGCTCGCGCTGGGGGTTGACGACGCGGTCGCAGAGCGCCGGCCGGATGAGGTCGCAGACCTCGTCCTTGGGGTACGGCTGCGACCAGTAGAAGAAGAAGTTGGCGCGGACGACCTCGACGTCGTGGCGCTCGGCCAGGCCGACCAGGACCTCGTAGCAGGCCGGGTCGAGGAAGTCGTCGGACTCGAGGATCGTGACGTACTTGCCGGTGGCGGCGGCGCAGCCCAGGTTCATCGACGCGCCGTAGCCGGAGTTGGGCTTGTCGATGACGCGGAAGCGCGGGTCGGCGTCGAGGTAGGTCTGGATGATGTCACGCGAGCCGTCGGTCGAGCCGTCGTTGACGCAGATGACCTCGAAGTCGGTCAAGGTTTGGGCCCGCAGGGAGGCCAGGCACTCGTCCAGGTAGCGCTCGACGTTGAAGATCGGCACGACGACCGACAACAGCGGCTGGTCGGCGGCGGTGGGACTGCTCGGCGTCGCCGGTTGCCCCGATTGTCTCTTGGCGCGGGCCACGATTCTCCTTTCCGGCGGTCAACCGCCCCAGCCTACTGCCTGGGCCTCTCTCCCGCCGTGACCTCAGTCCTCGTGCCGCAGCCGCCGCACGGCCGCGTCGAACGGGCCGTCGAAGACCAGCCGGCCCTTCTCCAGGACGATGCCGCGGTCGCAGATCTGGCGGATCTGGTCGATGCTGTGGGAGACGACGACGAACGTCTGGCCCGCCTCGTGGAGTTCCTTGACGCGCGCCAGGCACTTGCGCTGGAACGGCTCGTCGCCGACGGCCAGGATCTCGTCGACCAGGAACACGTCCGGGTTGGAGTGGACCGCGACGGAGAACGCCAGGCGCAGGAACATGCCGGAGGAGTAGAACTTGACCTCCGTGTCGATGAACCGCTCGATCTCCGAGAAGGCCACGATGTCCGCGAAGCGGGCGTCGATCTCGTCCTTGCCCATCCCGAGGATCGCGCCGTTCAGGTAGATGTTGTCACGCCCGGTCAGATCCGGGTGGAAACCGGCGCCGACCTCGATCAGGCCCGCCACGGCGCCGCGCACCAGGACGTCGCCCTTATCCGGCTGGAGGACGCCGGAGATGAGCTTCAACGTCGTGGACTTGCCGGAGCCGTTGAGCCCGAGGAGGGCGACGGACTCGCCTTGCGTGATCGTGAACGTGACGTCGTCCAGCGCCTTGAACGTCTCGGACAGGTCGCCCTTGCGGCCCTTGACCGTCCAGACGACGTACTCCTTGATCGACCGGGTGTGGCGCAGGGTGAAGACCTTGTCGACGTGGCTGATCTCGACCACGGGCAGGCCGGCGGCGGGCTCGGTCATCAGAGCTCCTGGGCGAACTTGGCCTCGTGGTGGCGGAACACGAGTTGGCCGAGGAGGAGGAGGGCGACGGCGGTGGCGAAGCTGGCAGCGGTCCACGCCGTGAAGTGCGCCGGCAGGGCGCTCATCTCGGCCGACACGCCGGATGTCGGCGCCCAGAAGGCGGAGTGGAACAACTCCGTGCCGAGGACGAGCGGGTTCGACTCGTAGAGGGCCCAGAGCCAGGGGTGGCCGCCGATGACCGTGTGGACCATCGTCCACGGGTAGAACACGGGCGTCAGCCACATCACGACCATGCCGATCAGTTCGACGAGGTTCTCCGCGTCGCGGAACATGACGTTCCAGGCGGCGAACATGAGGCCCAGGCCGAGGCTGGCGATCGTGACGAGGAGGACGCCCGCGAACAGGTTGACGATGTTGCTCAGGCCCGGGTGCCAGCCCTGGACGAGGACGAACAGGAACAGGACGGCGACCTGGGGGAGGAAGTGGATGAACGCGACCCAGACCGACGAGACCGGGAACAGCTCGCGGGGGAGGTAGATCTTGCCGACCAGCGCGCCGTTCCAGACGATCGAGCCGGTCGTGTTGCGGAGGATCTCGTTGAACAGGTTGACGATGACCATGCCCGAGAACAGGTAGAAGACGTAGTTGTCGACCCGCTCGTTGAAGTTCATGAACTTGCCCATGGCCAGGTAGTAGACCGTCAACTGGACGGCCGGCTTGACGTACGTCCAGACCATGCCGAGGACCGAGCCGCGGTAGCGGACGCGGAGCTCCTTGCGGACGAGGAGCCGGAGGAGGAACCACCAGCGGGGGACCTCGATGAGGCCCTTGCTGTGGCCGGGATGGCGCAGCTTGACGCTCTCAAGCGATGAACTGGTCAATCGGTTCGGACTCCTAGCTGGGGTTAGCCCGAGCAGTCTATACGCTCCCGACGGGGCCATCCCCGCTCCCTAGCGTCGTCCCGGCCCCGTGTCATCCCGGCCCCATGTCATCCCGGCCCCATGTCATCCCGGCGAAAGCCGGGATCTTTCCCTGATGGTCGGCTGCCGGAGGAAAGATCCCGGCTTTCGCCGGGATGACCACGGTTCGGGATGACAACGGTTCGGGACGACAACGGTTTGGGATGACACGGGGCCGGGATGACACGGCGGCGTGACAACGGGCCGGGATGACAAGGGGGAAGGTAGTCTGACCCCATGTCCGATGACGTGACTACCTCCGAGTCGTTCTTTCCTTCTGCCGGGCGGTTCCGGCGTGACATCCCCG
>JAISTC010000038.1 GCA_031272805.1 Propionibacteriaceae bacterium | reverse complement strand
TCCGCCAGGCTGAGGTGTCAGGCGCCGCGGCCTTGGCGAGGCACGAGCCCGGGCGGCGGCACCTGATACCGCGGCCGCCCCCACGCCTCCTCACCCAGGCAAATCCGCCGACTTCACCGACGACCACACCACCGCATACCAAGGCCCCAGATCCTCCGTCGACCCGTCCGCCACAACATCCTCCACGGGCGCACCCAACACAGTCCCATCACCCGTCACGATCCGATACCCGATCTCCCCGGGCAACACCCACCCCAGCCGCGCGCGCGCCTGGGCCCGAACGTAATCCGGGTCCGACCACCGCGCCACGGCGTCCTCAAGTCTCTCGATCTCCGCCGCGCGGGCGTCATTGGCCGCGATGGTCTCTTGGATGTCCCGCTGTTGGGACAGGTACAACGTCAAACTCCGCGCATAAGCCAGCCCCAACACGGCCAACACGGCGACCAGGACCAACGCCCGCCGTGTCAGCCCCAACCCGCGCCCGGACGGCCGCACGCGCGCCTTCGAGTGCACCACGCGCGTGGCGGAGTCCGGCGACGCGGCGGACCCGGCGGACGCCCGGCGGTCACGCGCCGCGCCGGTCCGGGGCGTACCCCGGCCCGGGCGGCTGGCACCCGTCGGACGTCCACCGGGCATCGTGACCTCCCCTACGCCTGGAAGCGCGGGAAGGCGCCGGCCCCGGCGTACGTGGCGGCCTCGTCGAGGTCCTCCTCGATGCGCAGGAGCTGGTTGTACTTGGCGACGCGCTCGGACCGGGCCGGGGCGCCGGTCTTGATCTGGCCGCAGTTGACCGCGACGGCGAGGTCGGCGATCGTGACGTCCTCGGTCTCGCCGGAGCGGTGGGACATCATGCAGTGGAAGCCCGACCGGTGGGCCAGCTCGACGGCGTCGAACGTCTCGGTCAGGGAGCCGATCTGGTTGACCTTGACGAGGAGCGCGTTGGCGGCCTTGAGCTGGATGCCCTTGGCCAGGCGCTCGGGATTGGTCACGAACAGATCGTCGCCCACGATCTGGACCTTGTCGCCGAGCAACGCCGTGAACTTGACCCAGCCGTCCCAGTCTTCCTCGTCGAGCGGGTCCTCGATCGACACGATCGGGTACTTCTCGACCCACTGGGCGAAGATCTTCGTCATGTCCTCGCTGGACTTGGACTCGCCCTCGAAGAGGTAGGTCCCCTTGTCCTTCTCGTAGAACGCGGAGGCGGCCACGTCGAGCGCGATGGCGACATCGTGACCCGGCTTGAGCCCGGCGTCCTGGATGGCGACGATGATGAGGTCGATGGCCTCGTGGTTGGAGTCGAGGTTCGGCGCGAAGCCGCCCTCGTCGCCCAGCCCGGTCGAGAGCCCGCGGGCCTTGAGGACGGCCTTGAGGGAGTGGTAGACCCGGGCGCCCCACTCGAGGGCCTCGGCGAAGGAGCCCGCGCCGATCGGCGCGATCATGAACTCCTGGACGTCGACGTTGGAGTCGGCGTGGGTCCCGCCGTTGAGGATGTTCATCATCGGGACGGGGAGGACGTGGGCGTTCGGGCCGCCCAGGTAGCGGTAGAGGGGGAGTTCCGCGGACTCGGCCGCGGCGTGGGCGACGGCGAGGGACACGCCGAGGATGGCGTTGGCGCCGAGGGTCGCCTTGTTGGGGGTGCCGTCGAGTTCGAGCATGGCCTCGTCGACGACGCGCTGTTCGCTGGCCTCGTAGCCGAGGAGCTCGGGGCCGATCTGCTCGACGACGTTGTTGACGGCCTTGAGGACACCCTTGCCGCCGTAGCGGGCCTTGTCGCCGTCACGCAGTTCGATGGCTTCGAACGCCCCGGTCGAGGCGCCGGAGGGGACGCCGGCGCGGCCCTGGGAGCCGTCGTCGAGGACGACCTGGACCTCGACGGTCGGATTGCCACGCGAGTCGAGGATCTCGCGCGCTTCGATGAAATCGATAGTTGCCACAGGGGCCACCTTTCCAAGTGTGATACTTCCGGGGGTCACCCTACTCTGAGCCCAGGCCGAGGCGTCAGGCGCCGCCGCCTTGGCGAGGAACGAGCCCGGGCGGCGGCACCTGATACCGCGGCCGTCCCCACACACCCCGTCCCCACACACCCCGTCATCCTGCGCGGAGGCGCGCCAGCGCCGGAGTCGCAGGATCTACCCGCCGAGGCCATGGGGTCGGGCACTGTGGCGTGAGGCCATGGGGTCGGGCACTGTGGCGTGAGGCCATGGGGTCGGGCACTGTGGCTACGGAGCGAGGAAGGAGCGTGAGGCCATGGGGTCGGGCACTGTGGCTACGGAGCGGGGAAGGAGCGAGAGGCCATGGGGTCGGGCACTGTGGCTACGGAGCGCGGACCGAGCGACAGCCCCAGGGCCTGACACCGTGGCCGTCCCCAGTCAAACCATCGTCATCCCGGCAAACCATCGTCATCCCGGCGAAAGCCGGGATCTTGGACCCGCCACAGAGCCGTCCCGACCCCCGTCCCCCCGCCCGTCACCCACCCCCCAACTTGCCCCCCTCACACCCCCTCCGGTAACGTCCATCCCCGGGTAGGTGAAGCTCAATCCCCCGGTGAGAGAACCCTCGACCGCCGCGTGGTTGTGTTGACACCGTTCCCTGGCCGCGAATAGAGTGGCCAGCACTCCAACGCGTGGCGACTGCGGCTACTAGCCGAGTAGTCGCTGACCTGCGCCGGAGTAAAACAACGTCTAGACGACAACAATTTGAGGAGACTCAATGTCAATTCGCAAGAAAATTCTAACGACGACTGCGGCCTTCGCCGTCGTGGCCTCCAGCGCGTTGCTGGCCGCGCCGCCGGCCAACGCCGTGGACATCCTCCCGGTAGCGGCTAGCAATTGCGGCAGCGCCAAGCTTCCCGCCGCCTCTACTGGTATTTACATCGATGTCTACACCCAGACGCCGTGGGCCAAGGAAATCGACGACATGGTCCGGACCCAACTCGGTCTTTCCGGTGCCTACTTCAACGAGTTCGATTACACGATCGGCTGCTACAAGACGCCGGGTGCCGAAGGCTGGATCTACGACGGCGCCAACTGGTACTGGGGTAAGTCTGGCACCTATAGCTGGCAGATTGAGGACAACAACCCGTTCCCGGCCAACAACCCGACGACGTGGTATCCGAACGGCGATGCCAACGACGCTGTCGACGAAGCGCGGGACAACGGTACCGGGTATTACAAGCTGTACGCGTATGAGCCCCTGACGAACGCGAGCCGCCAGGACCTCGCCAAGTGGCTCGGGATCATCCTGATCAACGATTACAGCGACGCGTATACCCCTGACACGTGGGGCAACTACCTGGACGGCCCCGACGGCCTCAAGAACTGGCTGAACAAGTGGGACTACACCAACGCCTCCTACACTCAGGGTTGGAAGAATGGTGCCGCTGACGGCAACTGGGATTCTGGCAACGAGCCGACGTTCGTGACGATCCCGGTGGGCGACCCGCTCTACCGCGAGTTCCAGGATATCAAGGGCCTGGCGAGTGGTACTCAAGCTGAGAAGATCTACTACTACACGATCGAACTCATGGCCAACACCGTCATTGACGCGCAGTTCAACAAGTATGGCGAACTCGTCGGCGGCCAGCGCCTGGTTGACGGCTTCCTGGTCACGGCCGGTGACGACGTCTCCGCTGGTGGCGTGTACAACTGGAACGTGCCGAAGAAGGCCTCGACGTGGAAGTTCGGGTTTGACCAGGACGTCCTCCGTCAGGACTACGCGGCGTGGGTCTACCGCATCGTGCAGGCCGAGGTCCAGAGCGGCCAGCACCCTGACCTGAACGTCGATGCCAAGGAGTACATCGCTGGCGCCACGGCGCACCAGGACGCGGTTTACTGGCTGTACGCCCACCGCATCACCATCGGCTACAACTGGGGTTCCTTCGAGGGCCTCTGGCCGGTCTACCGTCAGGACGCCGCCGCCTTCGTGTGGAAGATCGAGAACTTCATCGAAGGCAACGGTTACCGCGGTGCTGACCCGGCGAGCCTGGGTGGCGCGCCCTACCCGATGTGATCTGACCGGATCATCACGGTAAACGCCTAACAAGCAAGAGGGAGGCCCCGGGGAAACCCGGGGCCTCCTTCGTCTCCCCGCCCCCACCCCCACCCGCCCGCGCCCGTGACATTGGGGACGGTTCCTCTGTCACACGGGGGTGTGACATTGGGGACGGTTCCTTTGTCACACTTCTCAGCAGCTCGCTGCGCTCGCACGTTGCGAGTGTGACATTGGTGTGACATTGGGGACGGTTCCTTTTGTCACACTGCTTCACTGCTCGCTGCGCTCGCACGTTGGGCGGTAAGTCCGGCGCGAAGGCACGGCCTTCTCTCCGTCCTCGGCCGCCGAACCGTCACGCTGTGCGCCAGTTGGGCGGCGGCGGCGCTGCGGGCGGAGCGAACGCCGTCCCTCCACGCCTCAGCCAGCGGAGCGGTCACCAACCGTGGCTGGGTTGGTCCTGATGGCGCGGTCTTGCGGTGGCAAGCTCACGTTGGGTGGTCAGGGCGCGGGCAGGCGTGCGTGGAAGGTGAGGCCGAGGTGTCGGATGCCGCGGCCTTGGCGACGAAGGAGCCCGGGCGGCGGCATCTGATGCCTCGGCCGGGGGTGGGGTTGTGGGGTGGGTGTGACATTGGGGACGGTTCCGTTTGTCACACTTTCGGTGTCTGTCATCCTGAGCGCAGCGAAGGATCTCTCCCGCCACCGAGATCCTTCGCTGCGCTCAGGATGACAGGGTAGGTGTGACAAACGGAACCGTCCCCAATGTCACACGTCACCGTACTAACCTCTGTGCCGTGCCTGCGCTGGCCAGCACCGTGACCGATACCGCCCTGATCTTCGAGGGCGGGGGGATGCGCGCGTCCGTCACGTCGGCCGTGGTCCAGGTGCTCGTGGAGGCCGGGATCTTCGTGGACTGGGTGGCCGGGATCTCGGCGGGCGCGTCGAACCTCGCCAACTACGTCTCGCGTGACCCCGCCCGCGCCCGCGCGTCGTTCACGACGTTCGCCGCCGACCCGAACTTCGGCGGCTGGGGCTCCTTCCTGCGCGGGACGGGCTTCTTCAACGCCCACTACATCTACGAGGCGACCGCCGCGCCGGGCCAGGCGCTGCCGTTCGATTTCGCCACGTTCGCCGCCAACCCGGCGCGCCGCCGCGTCGGCTCGTTCGAGGCGGAGACGGGGCGGATGGTGTACTGGACGGAGGCGGACATGACCGACCTCGCAGGCTTCATGCGGCGGGTCCGGGCGTCGTCGACGATGCCCATCCTGATGCCCCCGCCGGAGATCGACGGCCGCGTCTACTTCGACGGCGCGCTCGGCCCGTCCGGCGGCATCGCGCTCGACGCCGCCCAGGCCGACGGGTTCGGCCGGGTCTTCGCCGTGCTCACGCGCGAGCGCGGCTACGTCAAGCGGCCGCCGAAGTGGCCGGCGGCGTACCGGGCGTGGTTCCGCCGCTACCCCGCCGTGGCGGAAGGGCTGAACACGCGCTGGCGGAACTACAACCGGACCCGCGAGGAGCTGTTCGACCTGGAGAGTTCCGGACAAGCGCTGTTGTTCACGCCGGCCAGCGTGGCCGTGACCAATCACACGACCGACGTGACGGCGTTGAACCAGGCGTTCGAGCGGGGCTTGGCCCAGGCCAGGCAAGAGCTCCCGCGCTGGAAAGATTGGCTCGGCGCCTGAGCGATACCAAGGCCGAGGTGTCAGGTGCCGCCGCCCGGGCTCGTTCCTCGCCAGGGCCGCGGCGCCTGACACCTCGGCCTATGGCAGCCAGCCCTGCACGTTGCTCGTCACGATCGCCGCCAGTGCGGCGGTCCAGGGGCCCGAGTCGTTGAGGCAGGGGATGCGGCGGAACTCGCCGCCGCCGCGACTCAGGAACTCGTCCCGGTTGAGCAAGCCGATCTCCTCCAGGGTCTCCAGGCAGTCGACGGCGAAGCCGGGGCAGAACACGTCGAGCCGCCCGGTCCCCAGTTCGCCCAGTTTGCCGACCGTGTCGATCGTCGCCGGCGTCAGCCATTCCCCCTTGCCGAACTTGGATTGGTACGTCATCAGGCAGTGCTCGGCCGTCAGCCCCAGCCGGGCCCGCAACAGGTCCGTCGTCGCCTCGCACTCCCGCGGGTACGGGTCCCCCGCCGCCACGTACGTGACCGGGATGCCGTGGTAGCTGAGCAGCAGCTTGTCGCCCCGCGCGAAGTCGGG
>JAISTC010000019.1 GCA_031272805.1 Propionibacteriaceae bacterium | reverse complement strand
CATGGCGGCGACAACGAAGAAGCGCGAAGTCCTCGGCTTGGTCCAGTCGAAACCCAGGTCGCCCGACTCGTCCAGATACACGGTCGTGGTCATCTTGGCGCGCCTCCCTGGTTCCAGTGGGCGGCCCACTTCTCCATGAACCTGATGGTGGTCAGGTAGTCGAGGCTGCCCCCTCGTCCTTGCCGGCAGCGTATCGCCTGCCACTGACACTGCTGCGGCACAGCTTCGTGACGCGTGATGGCACTGAGGCCCGACCCCGAGATGCAAGCCCTTGCCGTCCGGGCCTATGAGACCAGAAAGGCCTCCGACAAGGAGGCCTTCACTAGGCGATTGAGCGTTGGTTTGAACAACGCCGATCTGGTAGCCCCGAGCGGATTCGAACCGCCGTTTCAGCCTTGAGAGGGCCGCGTGCTAGGCCGCTACACAACGGGGCCATGTTCAGTTGTCTTCAGTTGTCCGCAGACTCGTCTGCGTTGGGGTACCAGGACTCGAACCTGGACTAACGGAACCAGAATCCGTTGGGCTGCCAATTACCCCATACCCCAGGGGTTGGCGCGCGCGGCGCCGAGGGGCAACACTAGCCCAAGACCCGCGTTCCACTCAACTTTGTGAACTACGCCCGGCTACGGTGGGAGCGTGACCGACATCTTCCGGCAACTGTGGGCGGACCTGGGCGTGAACCCGTGGCCGGCCCTCGCCCTCGTGATCTCCACGACCGTCCTGTTCTGGTTCTTCACGGGCGTGACGTACTGGCTCGGGCCCCGCCTCCGGCTCCGGGTCTCCCCCGCCTCGCTCGCCCTCATGACCGTGATCGGCGCCATCACGGCCCGCGCCATCCTCGGCCAGACCCCGACCCTGGTCGGCGGCCTCATCGCGCTGACGATCCTGTTCTTCTGGGAGTGGGTCCTCCGCCACAGCTCCCGCTGGTTCACGCGCGGCCGCCGCCGCCACCGCGAAGCCTGGGTCGTCATGGCCGATGGCGTCGCCAACCCCGCCATCCTCGACAAGCTGGCGATCACGGAGGTGAACCTGTGGGTCCGGCTCCGGCGCGCCGGCGTCACGCGGTTGGCGGACGTGCACCTGGCGATCATCGAGGCGGACGGGTCGTTGACCGTGGTGCGCGCCGGGCAGGTCTTGGACGAGGAACTGATGACGGGGGTGTCGGCGGAGTGAGGGCGCGGGGGTTGGGTCGGTGGCGGGGGATCCTTCGCTGCGCTCAGGATGACAGAGGGGGGCGCTCGGGATGACAGACGGAGGGCGCTCAGGGTGACAGACGGGGGCTAGCGGCGGAAGCGGGTGTCGCCGACCCACTCCACGTAGTGGAGTGGGCACAGGGCCTCGTAGGACTCGCTGCCGCCCATCAGGATCTGGTCGTTCTCTGCCTTGTCGGAGGCGATGAACGAACCGTCCGCCCGCTTGCGGCCGGTCAAGGTCGCCTTGCGGTTGCAGCGGCAGATCATCTTCAGCTCCTCCAACTGCGCCAGCGCCAGCCAGCGGGCCGAACCGGGGAACAACTCCGCTTGGTAGTCCGTGCGCAGGCCGTAGCCGATGACCGGGAGGTTGAGCTTGACCGTGACCAGGAACAGGTCGTTGACCTGCTGCGGGGCGATGAACTGGGCCTCGTCGACGAGGACGCAGTCGAGCGGCGCCTGCGCGTGGGCCTCCAGGACCGCCTGGAAGAGGTTCAGGCCGGTCGGCGCCACGAGGTCCGCCCGCGCCTCGACGCCCGGGATGCGCGACTCGATCAGCTCGCTCCGCGTGTCCGTGGCCGGCTTGATGATGAAGACCCGGCGGCCCGCGTCCCGGTAGTTCTGCGCCACGATGAGCAACTGCGCCGACTTGCCCGAGCCCATCGGGCCGTACCGGAAATAGAGCTTCGCCATGTGGGCCATTCTCCCACGGGCGCCGCCGCCGGACCCGCCGCGCGACCCGTCACGCGGCGGGCGCCCGGTTGGGCACGCGCAGGACATGCGCCAGCCCCCACGCCGCCGCCGCCACGGCCGCGAACAGGCCGGCCTCGCCCAGCGCCGCCAGCGGCGTGATCTCCGTCACGGTCCGGGTCTGGGTCAGCTCGCCCGTCACGAGCGCCAGGCCGAAGGCGGCCAGGTTGTTGGCCGCGTGGGCGGCCACGCCGGCCTCGAGCCCGCCCGTCCGCCAGACCAGCGCCCCGGCGAGGATCCCGAAGACAAAGCGGCTGGCGAACAGCCAGGGGTTCTGGGCGCCGTGGAAGAACGCGAACAGGAGCGCGGAGAACAGGACGGGGAACCACGGCCGAGGCACGATCAAACCCAGCGCCTGGAGCAGCAGCCCGCGGAACAGAACCTCCTCGCCCAGCGCCTGGAGCGGCGAGGTCACGACGATCGGCACGAGGTACCAGACCCAGTCCGGCGGCGGCTGCCAGCCGGGGCCGGCGGCGAACGTGACGCCGGCGTAGCCGCCGAAGAGGATGAGCGCGGCGATCAGGCAGAGGAGCCCGTAGCGCCAGCGGACGCCCGGCATGACCGACCAGAGCCAGGCCAGGCGGCGGTGGCAGGCGAGGCGGTAGTAGGCCCACGCGCCGAGCACGAGGATGGACAGGCCGAAGTGGGCGGCCCAGATACCCCAGGGGGAGCCGAAGCCGGTCACGGCGGCGTCGTAGAAGTCGGAGTAGGCGCCGTCGCGGCCGGTCACGAGCCAGCCGAGGGCGGCCACGGCGTGCGTGCCGCCGAGGTAGAGGACGAAGTAGCCGGCGATGGCGCCGATGACCAACAGGGCCCCCTGGGAGACGAGGCGCGGGTCGCCGGGGCTGTCCTGGGCGTCGAGCAGGGACTCGGCGTAGGTCACGCCGGCCGGCGGCCGGGTCCACGCGGCCACTTACGCCGCCTCGGCCACGACCGGGTTGGCCAGCGTCCCGATCTCCGCCGCCTCGACCGTCACGGTCTGGCCGGGCGCGATGGCGCAGGCGCCGGCCGGGGTGCCGGTCAGGACGACGTCACCGGGCAGCAGCGTCATGACCTCGGACAGATACGCGATCTGGCGGGCGATGGGCCAGCGCAGGCGCTTGGTCGTGCCCTGCTGGACGACTTCGTCGTCCAGGCGGGTGGTCAGCTCGAGGTTCTCGGCCTCCTCCAAGGAGAGGTGGGTGACGAGCCACGGGCCCAGCGGCGTGAAGGCGTCGAAGCCCTTGGCGATCCCCCACGGCTCGCCGGGCCGAATGAAGTCGCGGGCCGTGACGTCGTTGGCGACCGTGTAGCCGAAGATGACCTCGGGCACGCGCTCCAGCGGGACGTGGCGGCAGATCCGGGCGATGACGACGGCGACCTCGCCCTCCAGGCCGGTGTCGTGGGAGAGGGCGGGAACGACGATGGGCTCGTCCGGGCCGATGACCGACGTGTTGGGCTTGAGGAAGACCTCCGGGTGGGCGTCCGGGCCGAGCTCCGGGACGGGGCCCTCGGCGACGTAGTTGTGGGCCAGGCCGACGACCTTCGAGCGCGGGATGACCGGCGCCAACAGGCGCACGTCCGCCAGCGCGTGACGGCCGCCCGTCAGGTTGACCGGGCCGACCATCGGGTCGCCTGTCAGGTCCGCCACCGAGTCGGGGAACTGGCCCCCGTCGGCCTCCAACTCGACCGTGCCGTAGTGGATCTGGTCGCCCACGGCGTAACGCGCGATTCTCATGGGTGAGAGCCTAACGCGGCGGGCGTCGTCGGGCTGGGTCCCAGACGGGGGCCACGGTGTCAGGCCCGCTGGCTGTCGCTCGTGCCTCGCTCTGTAGCCAGCGTGCCCGACCCCATGGCCTGGCGCGCCTACCTGTTGTAGAGCTCCAGGCCGTAGGTGATGGAGTCGACCAAGGCCTCCCAGCTGGCTTCGATGATGTTGCCGCCGACGCCGACCGTGGTCCATGTGTCGCCCTGGTACTGCGTGTCGATCAGGACGCGCGTGATGGCGTCCGTGCCGTGGGAGGAGGCCAGCAGCCGGACGCGGTAGTCGGACAGCTCGAACCCGGCCACGACCGGGTAGTGGGCCGCCACGGCCACCCGCAGCGCCGCGTCGAGCGCGTTGACCGGGCCGTTGCCCTCGCCGACGAACGGCCGGGACGGCTCGTCGCCGACCGCCACGCGCACGACCGCCTCGACGAACTCCGTCTGGTCCGTGATGACGCGCCAGGCCGGAACGTGGAAGAACTCGCGCCGGATGCCCAGTTCCTCGCGCAGCAGCAGGTCGAACGACGCGTCGGCCGCCTCGTAGGAATAGCCCTCGGCCTCGCGCGCCTTGATCCGATCCGTCACGCGCGCCGCCAGCGTCCGGTCCGTCAGATCGTGACCCAGTTGCTCGGCCTTGATCTGGATGTTGGCGCGGCCCGCCATGTCGGAGATGAGCATGCGCATGCCGTTGCCGACGAGGTCGGGGTCCGTGTGCTGGTAGAGGTCGGCGTTGACGCGGATGGCCGAGGCGTGGAGGCCGGCCTTGTGGGCGAACGC
>JAISTC010000222.1 GCA_031272805.1 Propionibacteriaceae bacterium | reverse complement strand
TGCTGCTTGCGCCAGCGGATGCCGGCGTCGATGAAGTCGTCGAGGTCGCCGTCGAAGACGGCGGCGGGGTTGCCGGTCTCGCACTCGGTCCGGAGGTCCTTCACCATCTGGTACGGGTGGAGGACGTAGGAGCGCATCTGGGAGCCCCAGGAGTTGCCGCCGTCGCCCTTGAGGCTCTTCATCTCCGCCTCCCGCTCGGCCCGGGCCCGCTCGAGCAGCCGGGCCTGGAGGACGCGGAGCGCGGCGGCCTTGTTCTGGAGCTGGGACTTCTCGTTCTGGCAGGAGACGACGAGGCCGGTCGGCAGGTGCGTGATGCGGACGGCCGAGTCGGTCGTGTTGACGGACTGGCCGCCGGGGCCCGACGAGCGGAAGACATCGACGCGGATGTCCTGCTCGGGGATGTCGATGTGGTCGGCCTCCTCGGTCACGGGGAGGACCTCGACGCCGGCGAAGCTGGTCTGGCGCCGGCCCTGGTTGTCGAAGGGCGAGATGCGGACGAGCCGGTGGGTGCCCTGCTCGACCGAGAGCGTGCCGTAGGCGAAGGGGGCGTGGACGGTGAACGTGGCGGATTTCAGGCCCGCTTCCTCGGCGTAGCTCGTGTCCATGACGTCGACCGGGTACTTGTGGCGCTCGGCCCAGCGCAGGTACATGCGGAACAGCATGTCGGCGAAGTCGGCGGCGTCCACTCCCCCGGCCTCGGACCGGATCGTCACGAGGGCGTCACGGTCGTCGTACTCGCCGGACAGCAGCGTCCGCACTTCCAGGGCGTCGACCTCGGGCTTGAGGGCGGCGATGCCGGCCTCGGCCTCGGCCAGCGCGGCCGGGTCGGCCTCCTCGACGGCCAGGTCGACGAGGACGTCGAGGTCGTCGAGGCGCTGGCGCAGGGCCGTGACGCGCTCGACGTCCGCCTGGAGCCGGGACAGCTTCTGGGTCACGGCCTGGGCGTGGTCCTGGTCGTTCCAGAGGTCCGGCGCGGCGGCGGCCTGCTCCAGGTCGGCGATCTGGGCCAGCTTGGCGGGCACGTCGACGACCGCCTCGATCGACTCGAGGGTCGAGCCGAGGGCGGACAGACTGGTACGCAGGTCGTCGGATGTAGCCACGGGGCGGGATTCTACCCCGCCACCAGGTCGTTCAGCTCGTCCGTGGCGGCCTGCTGGCTGAGCCCGCCGACGCGGATGGCGGCGACCGTCCCGTCGGCGGCGATGAAGTAGTGGGTGGGGATGCCGAGGACGCGGTAGAGCGAGCCCAGCGCGGTCGACTCGTCTGCGATCTGGGCGGAGGTGAGGCCCAGCCGGGCCGCGTAGTCCGTCACGGTCGCCGCCGTCTCGCCGACGTACACCGTGACGACCGTGACCTGATCGCCGAAGGCTTGGTGGACCGCCTCGATGTCGGCGGCCTCGGCGCGGCAGTTGCTGCACCACGTGGCGCCGAACACGAGCCAGACCGGCTTGCCCTGGAGGGCCGACAGCCGGATGGCCGCCCCATCGGTGGCGGTCGCGGCGAAGTCGGGGGCGACCGCGCCGACGGCCGGGGCCGCGGCGGCGACGTCGCCCGTCAGGTCGACCGCGGACGTGGCGCCGTCGGCGTCCTTCCAGCCGCCCTGGACCAGCCAGACGCCGACCAGGATCGCCACGGTCGTGACGGCGAGCACGAGGACGGTGCCAAGCCGGGAATCACGGAGACGGGACATGCGCCAACGATAGCGATCCGGCCTCAGATGATGCCCATGTCGGCCGCCGCGGTGGCGTTGGCCTGGGCCACCTCCGACGGCTCCAACTGGGCCTTCGTCTGGCCGAGCAGGGCGAGCTGGCCCTTGCGGGCGGCGTCGAGCGACTGGCTGAGGATGCGCTGCATGTAGTCCGAGGCGTGGAAGCCGAAGGAGTTCTCCGAGTAGGAGTAGTCGACGTAGAAGCTGGCCATGTTCTGGTACTCCTGGGCCAGCGCGATCCGGTCCTCCGCCACGCCGGCCTCCTTGGCCGCCGCGATGTCGTTGATCAGCGCCACCGTGGCGTCGAGGGCGCGGTCGCGCGAGTCGACGAAGCGGTTCTGGATCGTCCAGACCTCGGCCCGGATCGCCTCCTCCGAGTCCGTGTGGCAGACGCCGCACGTCGTGGCGATGTTCTCCAGCGGGTCAGTGATGTCGTGGTTGGTCACCTTCTGGGCGCCCTCGCGGACGTAGGCCATGTGGCAGTCGGCACAGCTCACGCCGTTGGCCGCGTGGATGCCCGCCGACCAGGTCTCGAACTCGGGATGCTGGGCCTTGACGACCTTGGCGCCGGAGATGGCGTTCTCGAAGTCCGTGAACCCGATCTCCTGGTAGTACTGCCAGACGTCGTTGATGTCCGTGCCGTACTGCCACGGGAACGTCAGGGTCTTGTCGTCGCCGGCGAAGTAGTACTCGACGTGGCACTGGGCGCAGACGTAGGTCCGCATCTCCTCGACCGTGGCATCCGTGTTGACGTCGTAGTCGGCGATCCCCTCGGACGCCTTGAGCGCCTTGAGGCCGTTGATCAGCGCCGGCCGGGTGATGCGGAGGTTCATCGTCTCCGGGTCGTGGCAGTCGATGCACTGGATCGGGTTCGCCGCCATCGCCGTGGCGTCGGCGTAGGCCAGCTTGTTCATGGCGGCGAAGCCGGCCATCGCGTCGCCGTCGCCGAGCTCCTCCATGACGGGGACGGTCGAGGCGTGGCAGTTGAGGCACGCGCCCGGCTGGTCCTTCAGCAGGACGCGGAGCGTCAGCCGCTGGTCGGTCAGCATCCACTCGTGGCCGCGGAGGTGGCGGTAGTCGAGCGCGAAGGCGTAGCCCTTCCACAGCGTGACGAGGCGGGGGTCCTGTTCGATCTTGGACGCCGTCGTCTCCGTCCTCGTCTCCGGGTCGCTACCGAGCTTCTCGACGACGGCGGCGCGCGGGCCGGCCACGGGCACGAGGGCGGTGTTGTGGTTCGACGGCGTGAAGTCGGCGGTCGCCTTGAAGCCGGCGTATTCGAGCGGGTAGTTCTGGCCCCACGTGGCGGCGTCGTAGGTCGTACTCGTCAGGGTCACGACCGGGGGCGTCCCGTTGGACGCTTCCGTCTTCTTCTCGAACATGTTCGTCAGCAGGGCGGTCACGCCGAACGTGACGGCGGCGGCCACCACGGCGACCACCACGTAAACCCAGGCCCGGTTCTTGGGCTTGCCTCCGGTAGGTGTCGTCTCGGTCATGGTTGCTCCCTTAACAGGCTTAGCAGGTGTCTCTTAGGTGTCGTGCCCGACGGCGGAGTGGCAGCGGGTGCAGGTGATGTCCTCGCCCGTGCCCATGCGGGCCTGGAAGATCTGGTCGGTGATGTCGGCGTGGCAGCTCAGGCAGGCCTGGTTGACCACGTCGAGCGAGCTCTGGCGGGCGACGATGACCGTCGGGTACGTGCCGAGCGTGAACTTGGTCGAGTGGAGGACGCCGTCCTCGGCCTTGACGGCGTACTTGTGGAGGATGTTGTCGTGGGGCAGGTGGCAGTCGTTGCAGGTCGCGGTCGAGTGGTGGGCCCCGCGGCTCCAGGCGTCGTAATAGGGCTGCATGACATGGCAGTTGGCACAGGTCGCGGGGTCGGAGCCGAGGTAGCTGGCAGCGTCGGAGTAGATCACCGTGTAGCCGGTCACGCCGATGGCCGTCCCGGCGAAGAGCGCGGCCAAGAACCGCACTACCTTGCCCGCCGTCGTCGGCGTCTGACCGGTCACCGCGCAACCCCTGTCGATGGCCGAGCGGAGCCCCGTCGCCCCACTCTTTGGAGG
>JAISTC010000021.1 GCA_031272805.1 Propionibacteriaceae bacterium | reverse complement strand
GGTGGCTTGGATCGCGGGGTGGTTGCGGGCGGAGCGGCTGGCCGGGCGAGACTGGACCGATATGGCCGTGGTGGTGCGGTCGAGCCGGACGGTGGGGCCGCTGGCGTCGGGGTTGACGGCGGCGGGGGTGCCGGTGGCCATCGGCTGGACGGATGTGCCGCTGGCCGAGGAGGCCGCTGTGGCCGACCTGCTGGAACGGGTCGGCGCGGCCGCTGCGCCCGACGGGGTGCCGGTGGTCGACCTGCTGTGGCGGGCGTGGGAGACGTCGGCTTGGCCCGAGCAGGTCCGGGACGGGCTGGCCGGCGACCCGGCCGCCCGGCTGGTGGCCGAGCGTGACCTCGACGCGGTGTGCGCCCTGTTCGACCTGGCCCACCGCCGGGCGGAGTTGACCGGGGCCCTCGGCCTGGCCGTGTTCCGGGACGAGGTCGAGGCCCAGGCGATCCCCGTCGGCGCGCCGCGGGCGCCGGAGGAGTACCGGCCCGGGGTGGCCGTCCTGACCGCCCACCGGGCCAAGGGCCGGGAGTGGGGCGTCGTCGTCGTGGCCGGGGTCAACGAGGGGCTCTGGCCGGTCCTGCGCGAGCCCGCCGACCGGTTCAGGCTGGGCGACCTGACCGACGACGGGCGGCTCGGGCCGCCGACCTTGCGCGAGGCGCTGGCCGCCGAGCGGCGGTTGTTCTACTCCGCCTGCGGGCGGGCCCGGGAGGCGCTGATCGTGACGGCGGTTGACGACGGCGGGACCGGGGACCTGCGGCCGTCGCGGTTCATGGACGATCTCGGGGTGGCGGTCCAGGCGGTGGCGCAGCCGGAGCCGGGGGTCACGAGCGTGGCCGGTCTGGTCGGGGTCTTGCGGCAGGCGGCGACCGATCCGGGCGTGGCGCCGGGGTTGCGCGAGGCGGCGGTGGTGCGGTTGGCGCGGTTGGCGGACCGGCTGGAGTCCGTTGAGCCGGGGGACTGGTGGTCTGGGGAGGCGGGAGTGTTCGCTGCGGGGGCCACGGTGTCAGGCCCCGTGGCTGTCGCTCGTTCCTCGCTCCGTAGCCACGGTGCCCGACCCCATGGCCTGGGTAGCCACGGTGCCGGACCCGATGGCCTGGGTGGCCACGGTGCCCGACCCCGTGGCCTGGGTGGCCACGGTGCCGGACCCCATGGCCTGGGCGACCCCGTGTCCCTGACCGCCAGTTCGCTGGAGGGGATCTTGGAGTGTCCGCGGCGGTGGTTCTTGTCGCGGCGGGCCGCGGCCGAACCGCTGGCCGGGACCGCTACCCGGCTCGGGAGCCTGATTCATGGGCTGGTCCAGCGCCTGGCCGTCGGGGAGCTGACGGCTGAGGCGGCCGGGCTGGAGCTGGATCAGCGCTGGCCCTCCCTCGGGTTCACCGTCGAGTGGAAGTCGCGGGTCGAGCAGGCGGCGGCGCACCAGGCGCTCGACCGCTACTGCGCCTGGGCTCGGGCCGAGGCCGGCCGGCGCGTCGTCGGCTTGGAGCAGCAGTTCGACGCCACGGTCGCGGCGGGGGAGTGGACGGTGCGGCTGCGCGGACGGTTCGACCGGGTCGACGCGGACGCCGGCGGCCGGCTCCGGATCGTCGACTTCAAGACCGGCAAGACCGCCCCGACCGCCAAGCAGGTGGCCGCCCACGCCCAGCTCGGCTTGTACCAACTGGCCGTCGCCGCGGGCGGCCTCGGCGCGGACCTCGGACCTGCCCCCGTCGTGGACGGCCCCACCCTCGTCTACCTGCGCCCGGCCGACGACCAGGCGCCGCTCCCCAAGACGTACGTCCAGGCCCCCCTGGCCGAGGCGCCCTACCTCGACCCCGACCCCGCCTACGCCGGGCTGACCGACGCCGGGCAAGCCCGCTTGGGCGGACAGCGTGACTACCCGACGTGGGTCCACCACGCCCTGGCCGCCGCCGCGCTCATCCAAGCCGAGGACCGCTACCCGGCGGTCGCCGGGACGGCCTGCCGCTACTGCGTGTTCCGGTCGAGCTGCCCGGTCCACGCCGTGGACGAGGAGGCCGCATGATCGAGTTCCGACCGGCCGACCTGGCCGCGGTCCTCGGCGTCCCGTTCTCGGACGAGCAACTGGCGGCCATCGCCGCGCCCCTCGGCTCCGGCCTGGTCCAGGCCGCCGCCGGGTCCGGCAAGACGACCGTCATGGCCGCCCGGGTCGTCTGGCTCGTCCTGACCGGCCAGATCGAGCCGGGCCAGGTCGTCGGCCTGACCTTCACCCGCAAGGCCGCCGCCCAGCTCGGCCGCCGCATCGCGGAGGCCCTGGCGACGGCGGGCCGGCCGCTCGGCGAGGGCCTCGGCGAACCCCTCGTCGCCACGTACGACGCCTTCGCCGCCCGCCTCGTCGGCGACTACGGCGCCTGGCTCGGGCTTGACCGGCCCGCCCGGCTGCTGGACGACGCGGGCCGCTACCGGCTGGCGGCCGAGGTGGTGGCGGCGGCCGCCGGGCCGCTCGGCGCGCTCGACGGCTACTCCGAGCGGACGTTGACCGGCTGGGTCCTCGACCTGGACGCCGCGCTCAACTCCAACCTGGTGGACCCGGCCGATCTCGTGGCCGCCACGGCGGCGTTCCGCGCCCACCTGGCGGCCGCGCCGCCCAATACCCGGGGCAACGTCTACGCCGAGGTCAAGAAGGCGGACGCGACGGCCGCCGCCCGCCTCGACCTCCTGGCGTTGCGGGAGGCGTACGCGGCCCGCAAGCGCGAGCTCGGCTGGACCGAGTACGCGGACCAGATGCGGGCGGCGATCGACCTCGTGACCCGGCTGCCGGTGGCCCGGGCGGACTTCGCCCGGCGGGGCGCGGTCGTCCTCCTCGACGAGTTCCAGGACACGTCGGTCGCCCAGGGCGTCCTGCTGCGGCGGCTGTTCGGGCCCGAAGGGTCCGATCCGGGGCGGCCGGTCCTGGCGGTCGGCGACCCGTTCCAGTCCATCTACGGCTGGCGCGGCGCCTCCGCCAGCAACCTGGCCGACTTCGCGCCCCACTACTCCGTCGCCGGCCGGCCTGCCGCCCAGTTCGGGCTGGCCGTCAACCGGCGGTCCGACCGGGCCATCATCGCGGCGGCCAACGACCTGGCCGAACCCCTGCGGGCGGGCGCGCCGGACCGGCTCGTCCGGGCGGCGGCCGAGGCCGGCGAAGGCGTGGTCGAGACGGCGGGCTTCGCCACGTGGGACGAGGAGGTCACGTGGATCGCCGACCGGATCGCCCGGGCGCTGACGGCGGGGGAGGCCCCGGAGTGGCGGGAGGTCGCCGTCCTGGCGCGGCGCAACCGGGACCTGGGGGACCTGTGGGAGGCGCTGACCGACCGGGACGTGCCGGTCGAAATGGTCGGGGTCGGCGGGCTGATCAACGTAGCCGAGGTGGCGGACCTGGTCGCCACCCTGCGCCTGGTCCTCGACCCGGCCGACAACCCGAGCCTCGTCCGGCTCCTGACCGGGCCGCGCTGGGCGGTCGGCCGGGAGAGCCTCGCCGGGTTGGGCCGGGCGGCGGCCGCTCTGGGCCGGGAGCTGGACCTGGCCGACGACGCGCCGCAACCCCTGCTCGCGGCGGTCGCCGCGGACCCGCTGCTACAGACGCTGGCAGATGAACTCGAATTGTTCCGGAGCCTGGCCCGGCTGCCCGTCCTCGAACTGCTCGACCGGGTCATCGCCGTGACCGGCCTCGACGCCGAACTGGCCGCCCGGCCCGGCCCGGCGGGCTCGGCCCGGCGGCGGCAGGTGGCGCGGTTCCGCGACGCCGTGGCCGAGTACGCGGCCGGCGAACGCCGGGCCGGCCTGACGGGCTTCCTCGCCTGGCTCGACGCCGAGGCGGAGGCCGGCATCGGGCTGGAGCGGGGCGGCACGACGGCCGAGGACTCCGTCAAGCTCCTGACCGTCCACCGGGCCAAAGGCCTCGAATGGGACCTCGTCTTCCTGCCCGCGCTCGGCCAGGGGGTCTTCCCGAACACGCGCGGGACGGCCAACCCCGTGACCCAGGTTGCCGTCCTGCCCCACGAGCTGCGGGCCGACCGGAGCGGCCTCCCGGCCCTGGGCGCCGTCACGGGCCCCGGGCTCAAGGCGTTCGCCGAGGCGCTGCGGGAGGACCAGGAGCGGGCGGAGCGGCGGCTGGCGTACGTGGCGGTGACGCGGGCGCGGCACCGGCTCGTGGCAACGTCCCACTGGTGGCGGCCGGGGCGGGCCACGCCGGTCGGCCCGTCGCCGTACTTCCTCGCCCTCGAAGACGCCGCCCGGCGGGCGGGGACGGCGGGGCCCCGGCCCCCGGACGCCGGGGTCAACCCGCTGGCCGGGGCCGACCCGGGCCACGACTGGCCCAACCCCCGCGACGCCGAGCGGCTGGCGCGGACGGCCGCGCTGGCCCGGCGCGTCGACGTCCTGCGGACCACGCCGGAGGCGGTGGCCGCCGCGGCGGCGGTGGTGGCCGCCGCCCCCGAGGAGGTCCGGCGCCAGGTGGCGCTCTGGGACGAGGCCGCCGCCCGGCTGGTGGCGGAGGCGGCCGCCGAACCCGGCGACAGCGTGACCGTCGCCCTGCCCGGCGACCTCACAACCAGCCAGCTCGTCTTCGCCCGGCGGGCCCCCAGCGAGTTCGCCGCCGCGCTGGCCCGGCCGTGGCCCCGGCCACCCTCCCCGGCGGCCCGCATCGGCAGCGCGTTCCACGCCTGGGTCGAGGAGTCGGTCCGGCGGCCGGCCTTGCTGGACGACCTCGACTGGGCGGACGACCCCTGGGAGAAAGAGGACCCGGCGGCCGCCCCCGTTGCCGCGCTGAAGGAGGCGTTCCGGGCGGGCCGGTTCGGCGGGCAAACCCCCGTCGCCGTCGAGCATTCCGTCACGCTGGGCGTCGGCCCCCACCACCTGCGGGGCCGGATTGACGCGGTCTACGACCGCGCCACGGCGCCCGCCGTCGTGCCGGAGGGGGCCGACTGGCTCGTGGTCGACTGGAAGACCGGCCGCCAGGCGCCCGACCCGCTGCAACTGGCCGTGTACCGGCTGGCGTGGGCGAGCCAACAGGGGGTCGACCCGGGGAGGGTGGCGGCCGGGTTCTACACCGTCCTGGACGACCGCCTCGACCTCGTCCCGGACCCCCTCGACGAGGCCGGGCTCGCCGCCCTCCTGGCGGCCCCGGCGGGAAATCCGCCGGTTGGGGGATAGACGGCAAGAGGGGTAGCCCATAGACTCCGCGCAAGCGCAGGAACACCTACGACCTCCCACCCCCAGAATCGGGCCGCCGCCCCTCCTCCCCGCGGCCTCGGAAGGAGCCCCCATGCGTGCCCAGCCACGTAGCTTCCGCCGCCTCGCCCTCGGGGCGGCCCTCACCTTCGTCCTCGGAGCGGCCGGCCTGGCCGCCGCGCCCGCCGCCCAGGCCGAGGACGCCGACGTCAGCCCGACGCCGGACTTCGGCACCGCCCCGGTCGACTACAGCTACTACTCCTACGGCACCTACCAGGTGGGCTGCAGCGCCGGCCAACCGCTGTTCATCGCCGAGTTCGGCCTGCCGGTCTACGCCGTGCCCGACCTGACGGCCGACGCCGTGGCCGAGCCCGGGGCCGCCGACGGCCTGACGTTCACCTCCGACCCGGCGACGCTGACGTTCCGGCCCGACCTGTTCCTGGCGTCGTCCGCCTATGGCGACGGCCTCGTCGTGGCCTTGAGCGGGCCGGCCGGCTCCTACTCGATCACCGTCACGACCGCCGACGGCCTCGCCATCCCGGGCTACCTCGACCTGTACCAGGAATCCTCCTGCGGCGCCGTCACCAGCGGGCCGACGATCGGCTCCATCGGCGTCGACGAGTGGGGCTACACGGTCGTCCAGGGGACGGCCGACCCGTACGCGACCGTCGACGTGTGGCTGGCGACGCCGACGGCCAACGCCTATCTGGGCGTCTACCTGACGAGCTACTCCGTGGTCGCCGACGACTCGGGCTACTGGGCGCTCTACCCCTACGATTCCTACCCCGGCCGTGTCACCGTGTTCGCCTACGCCGAGGAGACGGACTGGCGCGGCCACTACCGGCTGACGGAAACCGTGACGGCGTCGGCCGAAGTGCCCGTGACGTACTACGGCGGCGTCTCCACGCTCAACGCGACCTGGCCCCCGACCGAGTCCGTCGCCGCCCTGCTCCAGGTCTGGGACAACACGTACGGCTGGTACTACGGCAGCACCCCGACCCAGGACCTCAGCCCGGACGAGATCACCGTCACGTCGGAGCCCGCGGGCCTGGAGGCGGTTCCGATCGACTACCTGTGGCCCGTCCCCGGCTACGTCTTCGACCAGTACCCCGGGTACTACTTCAACGACTACGGCTACTACCACAACCAGTACCCGTACATCCTGAGCGGCGCCCCGGGCGACTACCAGGTCACGTTCAACGTCCGGGGCGTCACCGTCGCCTGGATGACACTGACGCTGGGCGACGCGCCGGCCCCGCCGATCGTCCTGACGACGCCGGCCCCCGCCATGAGCATGGACTATCCCTACGGCACGCTGGCGGCCGTCGTCCTCGACCCGTGGGGCAACCCGGTGTCGGGGCTGACATCCGACCAGTTGAGCCTCGTCGCGCAGCGGGACGAGACGGACGCCAACCCGACGTGGCCCGGACTGGACGTCTACCTGGATGGCGAGTACCAGCCCGGCGTCTACGGCTTCAGCCTGTACGCCAACGCGCCGGGGTCCTTCTCCCTGACGCTCGGCTACGGCGGCGCGTCGACCTGGGCCTGGACGTACGTGCCGGTCGGCGACCGCAGCATCGGCTCGGACTGCCAGGTCCACTTCAGCCTCGCCAGCGGCACGGTCAAGGTCGGCGAGACCGTCGCCGTGACCGCCTTTTACCCGGTCTACAAGCCCGAATACGGCTGGTACTGCTACGACCGGGGCGGCGTCTACCCGGGGTACGAGGAGTCGACGTTCGCGTCCTGGCTGACGGGCGGCGTCGAGGTCGTGCCGGGGTCCTACTACGAGGACGAGTCCGGCAACGGCCACTTCCTGCTGCGGGGTACCACACCCGGGTTCTACGACCTCGAGCCGGGCTGGGGGACGTACCTCCAGGTCGATCCGGCGGACAATGGCGGCGGGACGCTGCAACAGCTCATCGCCCAGATCATCACCCTGCTCCAGCAGCTCATCAACCTGCTGCTCCAGATGTTGGGGCAACTGCCGTCGGTCGCCGCCGTCGGCTAGCCGGTAGCCGGGTCTGGCCGGCGCGGCGTTAGGCTGGCCGGGTGCTGTCGTGGGACATCGGCGAGGCACCCGGCCAGTTCGACCGCCTGGGCCGGGAGGAGCGGCTGGACGACCGCCTGGTGCGGTCGCTCTGGGAGTCCGGCGCGCTCGTCACGGTCGGGCCGGGCCCGAGCGTCGGCGTGACGGGGAGCCGGCCCGCAGCCAAGGACCACTGGCTGGTCACGAGCCGGGCCCTGTTCGACGGCACCGAGCCGTCGGGCGAGAGCGCGCTCGCGGTCACGCCGACGGGCAGCACCGCCTACGATCCGTCGGCCCACGTGCTGGTCGGCACGCTGGCCGGCCGGGGGCTCTTCGTGGACCTGGCCCGGCCGGAGCGCGGCCAGGATCTCCGGCGGGCGCTCGGGTTCCTGCCGCCGGCCGAGGCGGTCGCCGCCGTCACGGCCGTCGCCCTCGTGACGTGGCACGGCCAGGCGGGTTTCTGCCCCCGCTGCGGCGCGGCCACCCGGATCACGGCGGCGGGCGCGTCCCGCCGCTGCGACGGGTGCGCCGAGGATCTGTTCCCGCGGACGGACCCGGCGGTCATCGTGGCCGTGACCGACGACGCGGACCGGCTACTGCTGGCCCACCAGGTCGTCTGGGAGCCGGGCCGCTACTCCGTCGTGGCGGGCTTCGTCGAGGCGGGGGAGTCGCTTGAGCAGGCGGTCCGGCGCGAGGTCCTGGAGGAGACGGGCGTCGTCGTCGACCGCGCCACGTACGTGGCGAGCCAGCCGTGGCCCTTCCCCCGCTCGCTCATGCTGGGGTTTGCCGCCCACGCCGCCACCACGGCCCTGTCCCCGGACGGCGCGGAGATCGAGCGGGCGCGCTGGTTTGCCCGCGCCGACCTCGTGACGGGGCTGGAATCCGGCCAGTTGTCACTGCCTGGCCCGGCCTCCATCGCGTACCGACTCATCAAGCGCTGGTGGGACGCCGGGGCCGCGCGGTCAACGTGAACGGAGCGGTGGGCTGTGCGGGGGTCGGCCGCGGTATCAGGTGCCCTCGCCCGGGCTCGTTCCTCGCCAGGGCCAGGGCGCCTGACACCTCGGCCTGGGCCAGGGCGTCTGACACCTCGGCCTGGGTCAGGGCTTCGTCAGGATCTCGGCGCCGTCGTCCGTGACTACCAGCGATTGCTCGAATTGCGCCACCCGCGAGTAGTCGTTCGTCACGACCGTCCAGCCGTCGTCCCAGACGTGGGAGTGGTAGTCGCCCAGCGTCAGCATGGGCTCGATCGTGAACGTCATGCCCTTCTCGATCGGAGTCGTCAGGCTCGGCTCGTCGTAGTGGAGGACGATCAGGCCGGAGTGGAACCAGCGGTGCACCCCGTGACCCGTGTAGTCGCGCACGACGCCGTAGCCGAAGCGGTCGGCGTAGGCCTCGATGACGCGGCCGATGATGTTGAGCTGGCGGCCCGGCTTGACCGCCTTGATCGCCCGGTCCATCGCCTCCTTCGTCCGGACCATGAGGTCGTGGGAGGCCTGGTCCAGCGTGCCGCAGCCGAACGTGGCGCAGTTGTCGCCGTGGACGCCGTTCTTGAACACCGTGATGTCGATCTTGACCAGGTCGCCGTCCTCCAGGGGCCGGGCGTCCGGGATGCCGTGGCAGATGACCTCGTTGACGGACGTGCAGATCGACTTGGGGAAGTCCCGGTAGCCCAGCGTCGAGGGGTAGCCGCCGTGGTCGCAGATGAACTCGTGGGCGACCTTGTCCAGGTGGTCCGTCGTCACGCCGGGCGCGATCTCCGCGGCCGCCACGTCGATCGCCTGGGCGGCGATCCGGCCCGCCTCCCGCATCGCCTCGATGATCTCGGGCGGCTGGACGTGGGACTCCGTGTACGGCGGCTCGGGGCGGGACTTGCCGGCGTACTCGGGGCGGGGGATCGACGCCGGGACGTGGAGCGTGGGGGAGATGGGGTAGGGCTTGATGTGCGTCACGCCGGGCCATGTTAGTCCGTCGGGCCCAGTAGCATGGCCCCATGAAGGGCACCACCGCCGTTGTTCTCGGGGTCCTCGCCCTGGCGCTCGCCGCCTGCGGGGCGCCGACACCCGAGCCCCCCGATACCGCGTCCCCCATCGCGCCGAACTACTCCGCCCCCGCCAACCCCGCCGCCGGCCAGCAATTCTACTTTGTCATGGTCGACCGCTTCGCCAACGGCGACCCCGCCAACGACGAGGGTGGCCTCTCCGGGACCCGGCTCGAGACCGGCTACGACCCGGCGGACACGGGCTTCTTCCACGGCGGCGACCTCCAGGGCGTCATCGACCACCTCGACTACATCCAGGGCCTCGGCACGACCGCCATCTGGTTGACGCCCGTCTTCGCCAACCGGCCCGTGCAAGGCGACGCGGGCTCGGCGTCGGCGGGCTACCACGGCTACTGGGTGACCGACTTCAGCCGCGTCGACCCCCACCTGGGGACCAACGGCGACCTCAAGGCCCTCGTTGCCGCCGCCCACGAGAAGGGGATGAAGGTCTACCTCGACGTCATCACGAACCACACGGCCGACCTCATCCAACTGACCGACCCGCGCGGCTACGGCGGCAGTTACGTCAGCCTGCAGCAGTACCCCCTGACCGCCGCCGACGGCACCGTCCTCGACCCCACGGTCGGCGCCGACACCACCGCCTATCCCGCGCTCGACCCGGCCACGTCGTTCCCGTACGTGCCGGAACGGGTCGGCGGCGACGTGACGCCGGACTGCCTGGAACCCGTCACGCGCTACCACAACCGGGGCGACATCGTCTGGGGCAGCGAGGACGACGAGATGTACCGCTACGGCGACTTCTCCGGGCTGGACGACCTGGCGACGGAGGACCCGGCGGTCCTGGAGTGCATGACCGGGATCTACGAGGCGTGGCAGGACTTCGGCGTCGACGGCTTCCGGGTCGACACGGGCCGCCACGTCAACATGGAGTTCTGGACGGGCTTCACCGCGGCGATGCGCGCCCACGCGGCGGACAACGGCCAGGAGTTCTTCGACTTCGCGGAGGTCTACCTGACCGTGCCGTCGGCGCTGGCGCCATACGTCGTGGAGGGCGGGTTCGACGGCGTCCTCGACTTCGCCTTCCAGAAGGCCGCCGTCTCCTTCGCGGCCGGCGGGCTGGCCAGCGAGCTGCGCGACCTGTTCGACAAGGACGGGGTCTACGAGACGGCCACGACCGACGCGCGGAGCCTCGTGACGTTCCTGGGCAACCACGACATGGGCCGCGTCGGCTACTTCCTCCAGTACCAGGACGAGGCGCTGCGCCGCGACATCCTGGCCCACGCGCTGATGTTCTTCGCCCGCGGCCAGCCGGTCGTCTACTACGGCGACGAGCAGGGCTTCGCCGGCACCGGCGGCGACAAGTCCGCCCGCCAGGACCTGTTCGGCAACGTGGCCCCGGAGTTCGTGGACCAGAAGCTCATCGACGGGACCGTCATGGGTACGGGCGACCACTACGGGACCGGCGGGCTCTACGCCGCCATCGCGGAGCTGGCGGCCGTCCGGGCCGGCCAGGCCGCGCTGGTCGACGGCGTCCAGGTGACGCTGGCCGCCGAGTACTCCGTCTTCGTGTTCGCGCGCCTGGACGAGGCCGAGCGGACCGAGGTCATCGTGGCGCTGAACTCCGGAAAATCGGACAGCGAGGTCACGTTCACGTCCTTGACGCCGGGCGCCACGTACAGCGTGGCGTGGGGCGGCGGATCGCCCGTCACGGCGGGGGCGGACGGCGCCGTCACGCTGACGGTCCCGGCGATCGGGGGCGTCGTGTTGGTGGCTGATCGGGCGGTGGCGTGAACCTGGTTGGGAGGGGCGGCCACGGTGTCAGGCCCGGTGGAGATCGTTCGTTCCTCGCTCCGTAGCCACCGTGCCCGACCCCATGGCCTTGGGAGTGGCCTTGTTCACATGTCTTCACCGAATGCTCATACAAGGCCGCTAGCATCGCCGTTCTATGAGTGATCAGGTGGCCAATGCCGCGCTGGCGGTGGCCGGGGGGCTGCTGCTGGCGGCCGTGTTCTTCATCCCGTTTGCCGTCCTCTCGTACCGGCGGCGGGGCGGGATGTCGGTCGGCCGGACGCTGACGTGGGTCGCCGCGCTGGTCTACGGGCTGGCCATCTGGACGTTCACGCTGGTCCCGTTCCCGGACCCGGCGACGCTCAAGTGCGTCGGCCGGAACACGCGCCTGCTCCAGGTCCTGGACGACATCCGCAAGTACCCCCACGCGCTGGCCGACCTCCTCCACAACCCCGCCTTCCTCCAGTTCGCCTACAACATCGCCCTGTTCGTGCCCCTCGGCTTCGTCACGCGGCTGCTCTGGCGCCGCGGCGTCGTCGTCACGACCGTGCTGGGTTTCGCGCTCTCCCTGTTCATCGAGACGACCCAGTTGACCGGCGTCTGGGGCCTGTACTCCTGCGCCTACCGCTACTTCGACGTGGACGACCTCCTGGCCAACACGTCCGGCGCCTTCGCCGGCGCCGTCCTGAGCTGGCCGGTGGCGCGGCTGGTCTCGTTCGACGCGCGGCCCGACCCCGACCGGGTGGCCCCCGCCGTGACCCGCGGCCGCCGCCTCGTCGGCGCGGTCTGCGACGCGCTGGCCGCCGCGTTCCTGAGCGGCCTGGTCATCGTCGGCCTCCGCCTCGGCGCCGAGGCCCTCGGCTACGCCGACCGGACGAACGTGGCGGGCCTGACCCAGACCCTCGGCGGCATCAGCGCCATCGTCCTGACCCTGGCCGTGACGCTGGCCACCGGCCGCACCCCCGGCGACTGGGCCGTCGACATCCGCTTCGCCCGCGCCGACGGCACGTCGCCGCTGGTCGCCCGCCTGCTCCGCTACCTCGGCGGCATCGGCGGCTACCTCGTCCTCGGCTACTGGCCGATGCTGGGGACGCTGTTCGCCGCGATCGTCCTCGTCGCCCTCCTGGCGACGGCCCACGGCAAGGGCTTGGCCGGGCTGCTGTCCGGCCAGACGCCGGCCGTCACTCGGGGAGGTTCCAGCGCAGCGAGAACTCTCCAGGCTGCTCGTTCCAACTGAAATCCAGCGAGTAGGCCGGGTTCTCCATGGCCTGCCGGATGACGGCCTCGACGCCGTCGACGGGCTCGACCACCGCCCGGATGGAGTACGCGATGATGACGTCCTCGCGCCGGTAGACCGAGATCGACTCGACCGCCTTGAGCTGGACGGTGACGGGCAGGCGGACGAGCTGGAGGTCGACCGGGTAGTCCGCCGGGTAGACGATGTCGCGGGCGTCGCCCAGCGGCTGGTAGTCCGTGATGACGACCCACTGGTCGCCCAGCACGCCCGTCCACGTGTGGCCGTGGACGGCGGCGTCCTGCGCCAGCGTCACGAGCAGGGAAGCCCCCGTCACGAGCGCCACCGCCGGCAGGACGATCCGAGCCAGCCGGGGGAGGCCGGGGTTGGGCGCGGGCGCGGGAGTCGGGGTCGGGTCGGTCATCGCGCCGCCGCCTCGCCGGCCAGCTCCAGCTCGTGGGCCAGTTCGGGGAACTCGTCGGTCCCGGCCTCGCGGGCCAGGTGGGCCGTGGCGATCATGAGCTTGATGCGGTTGAGCTGGTTGACCTCGGACGCGCCGGGGTCGTAGTCGATCGTGACGAGGTTCGCGCCCGGGTATTGCCGCCGGATCTCCTTGAACATGCCCTTGCCGACGACGTGGTTCGGCAGGCACGCGAACGGCTGGACGCAGATGACGTTCGGCACGCCGTCGTGGATCAACTCCAGGACCTCGGCCGTCAGCAGCCAGCCCTCGCCCGCCTGGTTGCCGAGCGACGTCACGGTCTGCGCCCGCTCCGCCATCACGCCCAGGTCGCCGGGCAGCGAGAACTTGGGTTCCGCGTGACGGGCGTTGGCCCGCTGCAGCGCCCGGATGACGGGCGCCCGGTAGGTCCCGACCCAGCGGCGGAGCAGCTTCTTGAGGGCCGCGCCCTTCTCGTCGATGCCGAGGTTGGCGATGTTCCACTCGAGCTGGTACAGGCCGTTGACCATGAACTCGAACAGCCCCGGCAGGGCCGCCTCGCAGCCCTCCGACTCGATGACGTCGATGACGTTGTTGTTGGCGTCGGGCTGGAACTTGACGAGGATCTCGCCGACGACGCCGACCCGCGGCCGGCGCGGCGCGTCCGTCAACCGGAAGCGGTCGAACTCGTCGACCATCGCCTGGACCAGCTTCTTGTACGTCAGGCGGCGGCCGAGCGTGGCCGACTGACCGGTTTCGAAGAACTCCCGGCCGATCCGGTCCCAGCGCTCGTAGAGCGCCTGCGCGGAGCCGGGGACCGCCTCGTAGGGCCGGACGCGCAGCAACAGGTCCTGGAGGAGGTCGCCGGCCGCCAGGGCCCGCATGACCTGGTGGGCCATGCCGAGCGTGATCTTGAGGCCCGGGTTCTCCTCGATGCCCGATGTCGACACGGCGATGACCGGGACCTGCGGGTAGCCGGCGTCGCGCAGCGCTCGGCGCAGCAGCCCGACGTAGTTCGTGGCCCGGCACATGCCGCCGGTCTGCGTGATCATGACGGCGGTCTTGTCCGGGTTCTCGGCGCCGGTCTTGAACGCGTTGACGAGCTGGCCGATGACCATGACCGCGGGGTAGCAGGCGTCGTTGTTGACCGTCGTCAGGCCCGCCTCGACGTCGGCGGCGGAGGCGTGGCGGAGGATCGACACGTTGTAGCCGGCCCGGCGGATGACCGGCTCGACCAGCGAGAACTGGACCGGCGCCATCTGCGGGGCGATGATCTTGTAGCCCTGGTCCCGCATGGCCTTCGTGAACACGACGCGGTTGAGCGCGTGGGACCGGACGGGCGGGAGGGCCGTCTGGCGCTGGGCCCGCTCCGTCGCCGCGGCGGCCAGCGAGCGCAGCCGGATGCGGGCCGCGCCGAGCGACGACACCTCGTCGATCTTGAGCAGCGTGTAGACCCGGTTCTTGGCCTCGAGGATCTCCGCCACCTGCTCCGACGTGATGGCGTCGAGGCCGCAGCCGAACGAGTTGAGCTGGACCAATTCCAGCGTCGGGTCCGATGTCACGACCGCCGCGGCTTCGTAGAGCCGCGTGTGGTAGGCCCACTGGTCGCGGACGCGCAGCGGCCGCTCCAGCGGCGACGCGCCGCCGTCGGCCGTGTCCGCGATGACCGAGTCCTCCGTGAACACGGCCATGCCGAGGCTGTTGATCAGCTCCGGGATGCCGTGGTTGACCTCGGGGTCCAGGTGGTATGGCCGGCCGGCCAGGACGATGCCGCGGACGCCGTGCTCCCGGCAGTACTCCCGGGCCCGGGCGCCCTCGGCGCGGATGTCGGCCCGCGCCTGGCGGTCCTCCGCGTACCCGGCCGCGACGGCCGCCTCGGCCTCGGCCCGCGTGACGCCCCACTCCGCGAAAATCTCGACCAGCCGGTCGGTCAGCTTCTCCGGGTTGGCCAGGTTGAGGTAGGGGTTGAGGAAGCGGGGGCCGGGCTCGCGCAGACGCTCCAGGTTGTTCTGGATGACCTGGGGGTAGCTGGCCACGACGGGGCAGTTGTAGTTCTTGTCCGAGCCCTGGATGAGCTTCTGCTCGTACTGCACGGCCGGGTAGAAGATCGTCGTCACGCCCTTGTCGAGGAGGGCCTCGATGTGGCCGTGGACGAGCTTGGCCGGGTAGCAGACGTTCTCCGACGCGATCGAGTCCATGCCCTTCTCGAACAGGTCGTGCGAGCTGCGCGGCGACAGGACGACGCGGAACTTAAGGGCGGACAGGACCGTGAACCAGAAGGGGTAGTTCTCGTACATGTTGAGCGCCCGCGGGATGCCGATGTCGCCCCGCCAGCCCTCCTTGGCCGTCAGCCGCCGGTAGCCGAACAGCCGCTTGTACGTGAAGTCGAACAGGTTGGGGAGGCTCGACTTGGCCTTCGTCGGGTCGGCGCCGCGCTCGCAGCGGTTGCCCGAGACGTGGCGCTCGCCGTTGCCGAAGACCGAGATCGTGCACTGGCAGTGGTTCTGGCAGAGCGGGCACTGGGCCATCTCCGTCTGGACCGTGATCTGGTTGAGCTTCGGGACCGACAGCAACTGCCCCGGCAGGCCCGGGATGAAGCGGGCGCGGGCCGTCAGCGCCGCCCCGTACGCGCCCATCAGCCCGGCGATGTCGGGGCGGACGACCTCCCGGCCGGTCAGCAGCTCGAACGCGCGCAGCACGCCGTCGTTGAGGAAGGTTCCGCCCTGGACGACGACCTTCTCGCCCAGTTGGCCGGGCTCGCGCAGCTTGATGACCTTGTAGAGCGCGTTGCGGATGACCGCGTAGGAGAGGCCCGCCGCGATGTCGCCGACGGTCGCGCCCTCCTTCTGCGACTGCTTGACCGACGAGTTCATGAAGACCGTGCAGCGCGAGCCGAGGTCGACCGGCGCGGCGGCGTCGAGCGCGGCGGCGGTGAACTCCTCGATCGTAAGCCCGAGGGATTCGGCGAACGTCTGGAGGAAGGAGCCGCAGCCGGACGAGCAGGCCTCGTTGACCGCGATGGAGTCGATGACGCCGTCGTGGATGCGGAGGTACTTCATGTCCTGGCCGCCGATGTCGATGACCGACGTCACGCCGGGGGCGATCTTGTCGGCCGCGCGGAAGTGGGCGATGGTCTCGACCTCGCCCTCGTCGATGTGGAGCGCGGCCTTGATCAGGCCCTCGCCGTAGCCCGTGACGCAGCTCCGCGCGATCACCGCGGGGCCCGGGAGCGCGTGACGGCACTCCGTCACGATCCGGATCGCCGCCTTGACCGGGTCGCCCTCGTTCGAGCCGTACCAGCTCCAGAGGATCCGCTCCTGTTCATCGATCAGGACGGCCTTGATCGTGGTCGAGCCGGCGTCGACGCCGAGGAAGGTCGCGCCCCGGGTGGCGGCCAGGTCGCCGCGCGGGATGACGTGGGCCGAGTGGCGGGCGTCGAACTCCGCCCGGTCGGCCGCGTCGCGGAACAGCCGGGCCATGCGGCCCGACGTCGGCACCAGGTGGCGGCGCTCGAGCAGCCGGTCGGCCAGCTCGGCCAGGCGGACGGGCTCGCCCGAGGCGGCCAGGGCGGCGCCGAGGGCGACGTAGAGCTGGGCCCGGTCGGGGCAGGTGAAACCGGTCGCCTGGTGCTGCAGCGTCCGCTCGAACGCGACGCGGAGCTGCGGCAGGAAGTACAGCGGGCCGCCGAGGAAGACGACGTGGCCGCGGACCGGCCGGCCCTGCGCCAGGCCGGAGATGGTCTGCGTGGCGACGGCCTGGAAGATCGACGCGGCCAGGTCCTCGTGGCGGGCGCCGTCGTTGATCAGCGGCTGGAGGTCCGACTTGGCGAAGACGCCGCAGCGCGACGCGATCGGGTACAGGTGGAGGTGGCCCGCCGCGAGCGCGTCGAGGCCGGCCGCGTCGGTCCGCAACAGCGTGGCCATCTGGTCGATGAACGCGCCCGTGCCGCCCGCGCAGGTCCCGTTCATCCGCTGTTCCGGGATCGGCTTCAGGTACGTGATCTTGGCGTCCTCGCCGCCCAGCTCGATGACGACGTCCGCGTCCGGCTCGTAGCGCTGGACGGCCTTCGTCCCGGCGATGACCTCCTGGACGAACTCGACGTCGAGGGCGCGGGCGATGCCGAGGCCGCCGGACCCCGTGATGGCGGGGCGGACGTAGGCGTCGGGGAAGCGCTTGGCCAGTTCGTGGACGAGCTTGGTCAGCTCGGCCTGGACATCCGCGTTGTGGCGGCGGTACTCCTCGCAGAGGACGGCGTCGCCGTCGAGGACCACCGCTTTCAGGGTCGTCGACCCGACGTCGAGTCCGAGGGCCCATCCGGTGTCCACGCTCATACGGAGATCCCTTTCAGTCCGGGGGAAGGCTGAGCCGGCAGTTCGCCAACGCGGTTACTCTAGCCCGAACAGGCCAACCGGGGGAGCACCGTCTGCTCCCACGCCTCAGGGTTTGGGGGCTTCCTCGAAGGTCAAGGTCTGGCCGCCGCCGGTCAGCGTCAGCGTCGTGTCCGCCAGCTCCCAGTGGTCGATCTCCGGCAGCGCCTCCCAGAACAGGGTCATGACGGGGGTGGTTTCCTCGGCCGTCGTGATGGCGGCGGGGAGGTCGAAGCTGATCGACGCGCCGTCCCGGGTCACGCTCCCCGAGAACTGGGCGCCGTTGGCGTAGACGCCGTAGCCGCCGTCGGACATGTAGAGCGACACGACCTCCTGGGGCGGGATGTCACGCCCGATCGACCACGAGCTCAGGTACCAGGTCCGGCCGTCCGGATTCTCGCCCCGCAGGGCCAGGGCGGCGATGACGGCGGCCACGACGGCCAGGGCGGCCACGACGGCGATGACGGCGACGAGACGCCGGGGGGACTTCTTCACGATGCTCATTTCGACGCGACGAGGAGGGCGGCCAGCAGGAACGCGACGGAGGCGCCGAAGGCCGACAGGGCCAGCGCCGTCAGGCGCCGTCCCAGCCGGGTGTCGCCGTCCCGCCCCTGGTAGGTCATGCCTTCACCTTACCGGGGCCTAGAATGCCAGGGTGCCAGCCCCGGTCCCCGATCCGACGTCCGTCGGCCTTGTCGCGCCGCAGAACGTGAGGCTTTTCACCCCCGACCACCCCCTGACCCTGGCCCGCGGCGGCCGGCTCGACCACGTCGAGGTCGTCTACGAGACCTACGGCAGGCTGACCCCGGAGAAGGACAACGCGGTCTTCATCTGCCACGCGCTGACCGGCGACGCCCACGCGGCCGGTTTCCGGGAGGGCTCGGACAAGCCGGGGTGGTGGGACAACCTGATCGGCCCGGGCAAACCCGTCGACACGACGAAGTTCTTCGTCATCTGCCCCAACCTCCTGGGCGGCTGCCAGGGCACGACCGGGCCGGGCTCGGTCAACCCGGCGACCGGGGCGGTCTACGGGCTCGACTTCCCGATCCTCGACATGGCGGACTTCGTCACGGTCCACCGGGCGCTGACGGCCCACCTCGGGATCGACCGGCTGCTCGCCGTCGTCGGCGGGTCGCTCGGCGGGATGCAGGTCCTGGAGTGGGCGCTGCGCTTCCCGGCGGACCTGGCCAACGCCGTCATCGTGGCGGCGTCGAGCCGGCTGACGGCCGAGAACATCGCCTTCTCCGCCGTCGCCCGCGAGGCCATCATGCGCGACCCGGGCTTCCGCGGCGGCCACTACGCCGAGGCCGGGACCTCGCCCGACATGGGGCTCTCGATCGCCCGCATGATGGCGCACATCACGTACCTCTCGGGCGAGGCGCTGTCCGCCAAGTTCGGCCGCGAGCCGCAGTTCGACGGGCTCGCCCCCGGCTTCGGCGTCGACTTCGCCGTCGAGAGCTACCTCCACCACCAGGCCGAGGTCTTCCTCGACCGCTTCGACGCGCTCAGCTACCTGTATCTCAGCCGGGTCATGGACTACTTCGACCCGTTCGCCCGGCCGGGCGCGACGGCGGCCATCGCCGAGGTCCGGCCGAATGTCCTGGCCTGCTCCTTCACGACGGACTGGCGTTTCGACGCCACCCACTCCCTGCGCCTGGTGGCGCGGTTGCACGGGGCCGGCGTGCCCGTGACGTACCGGTCGATCCCGTCGAGCCAGGGCCACGACTCCTTCCTCATGCCGATCCCGCGCTACCACGACACGATCCGGGCCTTCCTCGACCGCGGCCTGGCCGTCAGAGAGGGGGAGCGGCGATGACGAGCGTGACGCAACCCAGCCGCCCCGACCGGCTGCGGCGTGACCTGCAACTGCTGAGCTCGCTGATCCCGGTCGGGTCGCGCGTCCTCGACCTCGGCTGCGGCCACGGCTCCCTGCTGCGCCACCTCCAGGCCGAGCGCGGCTGCACGATCCAGGGCGTCGAGATCGACGACGAGTCGGTCCTGACGGCGATCCAGCGGGGAGTGCCGGTCATCGAGCTGGACATCGACTACCAGCTCAACAACTTCGACGACCGGGCCTACGACGTCGTCGTCCTGTCACGCACGCTGCAGGCGGTGCGACGGCCCAAGGAGGTCCTGCTGGAGATGGCGCGGATCGCGCCGACGATCATCGTGTCGATGCCGAACTTCGCGTACTGGCGCAACCGACTCGGGCTCCTCTCGGGCCACGCCCCGCGCTCGAAGGACCTGCCCTACGCCTGGTACGACTCGCCCAACGTCCACTTCGGCTCCCTGACGGACCTGGAGGCGCTGTTCGCGGAACTGGGCTTGACCGTCCAGCGCTGCCTGCCCTTGAACACGGCCGGCCACCGGTCGGCCTTCCCGGCTGCCTGGCGCAACTGGTTCGCCGGCGCAGCGCTCTACGAGCTGACAGGCCAGCGCATGACCGCCGCAGCGGACTAGGGCTTGTCAGGGAACAGTTCCCCATTCGCTTGGATGGGTTCCAACCCCCTGGTACGCTGAACTCAGCAAGAGACCGGCCCGAACCGGCACCGTATGGTGTACTTGCCAGCGACAGGTTGGCTAGGGCCGGTTTCCCTTACCCGAAATCCCAGACGTCGTCGATGCGCGGTCGCAGGACGCTCCGATATGTGGCGCAATCCGTCTTGTCGATCTGGTAGGAGCGGTAGATTGCCCCGGCGACCATGTCGGCCAATTGGATCAGATCGTTGCCAGCGGAGTCCGCGTAGTCGAAGCCAGCGATCTTTCGGTTGTGCTGGTTCACGGCCCGGCGGTTGGGCTGGGCTCGTTCCTGCATGCGGCGACAGGCGTCCTCGGCGTCGGTCCGATCATCGAACACGACGTAGGCAACCACGAAGAAGCGGCTGGACCCACGCGCGAACTTGAACCCGGGATCCCCCGCATCGTCGATGAAGACCAGCACACGGACACTCTACGGTCCGCCCGGGCCGAGGCCGTATCGGTATCGGATGGCATCGGGCGTGATGGGCAATCACGCTTCGGAGGGAGCTCGCCTGGCTAACGTCCTGGTGCGCGGTCTCTCGGAACAGGTTCGGCTCCCGAACGGAGGATAGCCAGCGCTCTTGGGCGGCCGGGGCCTAGCCGGCCAGGACCACGGAGCGGGTCAGGTTGCGCGGGTGGTCAGGATCTAGGCCCAGGGCTTGAGCCCGGGCGACGGCCAGGCGCTGGGCCCGGATGAGGTCGGCCATCGGGTCGGCCGGGGACCAGACGAATTCCGCGCCTGTCGCCGCGACCTCGTCGGCCAGCCCCTGGGGCACGGGCCCGAACGCCCAGACGATCCGGCCCGGCTGGGCGATGGCGATCGGCCCGTGGCGGTAGTCCATCGCCGGGTAGGCCTCGCCCCAGCCCTGGGACGCCTCACGCAGCTTGAGCGCCGCCTCCTGGGCCAGCCCGACGGTCCAGCCCTGGCCGACGTAGGCGACCTGGTCGGCGTCGGCCCAGCGGCGGGGCAGAGCGGCGGTCACGGCCTCCTCGGCGTCGGCGATGGCGGGGGTCAGGTCTTCGCCCAGCCCGGCGCGGAGGAACGCCAGGACCGACGTGGCGAACCGGGTTTGGACTACCGAACGCTCGTCGGCGAACGACAGGTCGACCGTGGCGTCGGCGGCGCCGGCCACGGGCGTGGCGAGGGAGCCGACGAGGGCCGTGGTCCGCGTACCCGGCGCGACGGTGGCGAGGGCGCGGACGACTTCCGTCGTCGTGCCAGAGCGGGAGATACCGATGACGCGGTCGTAGCGGCGGGAGGGCAGGAACTCCGAGGCTGTGAACGCGTCGGTCCAGCCGAGGCCGGCCGCCTCGCGCAGGCCCGCGTAGGCCATCGCCATGAACCAGGACGTGCCGCAGCCGATGACCGCGACGCGCTCGCCCGGGGTGGGGAGCGCGGCGGCGGCCTTGGGGACAGCCGAGGTGGCCAACCGCCAGCAGGCGGGCTGGGAGGCGATCTCTGCGAGCACGTGACTCATCCGTGGGTCCTTTCGCGGACGGCGGTCAGGGCGGTGCCGATGACGCCGGCCCGGTCGCCGAGGAGGCTGGTCAGGACGGGGGGCGGTTCGTGGAAGGTCAGGGTGGAAGCCAGGCTCGCGGCGACGGGGGCGCGGAGGGCGGCGCCGGAGCGGGAGAGGCCGCCGGCCAGGACGACGACTTCGGGGTCGAGGAGGATGACGGCTTGGGCGACGGCGCGGCCGAACGCGGCGACCGCCTCGTCCCAAAACGCGGCCGCTGTGGCGTCGCCGGCGGCGGCCCGGGCGAGGACTTCGGGGACGTCGGCGGCGGGGGCGGCGGGCGTGGCCGCGTTGTAACGGCGGACGATGGCGGGGCCGGCGGCGACTGTCTCCAGGTGGCCGCGGCCGCCGCAGCCGCAGAGGCCGGTGAGATCGGCGACGGGGAGGTGGCCGAGTTCGACGGCCCCGTGGTGGGCACCCCGGTAGGGCTGGCCGCCGATCGTGAGGACGCCGCCGATGCCCGTGCCGGCGACGACGGTGAGGACGGTGTGGGCGGCCCGGCCGGCGCCGAACGCGGCTTCGCCGACTCCGGCAGCCGTGACGTCGTGGCAGAGGGTGACGGGGAAGTCAAGGCGTTCGGCCAGGCGGGCGCGGAGCGGTTGGTTGCGCCAGCCGAGGTTGGCAGAGAAGCCGGCCGTGCCGGTCGCGTCGTCGACGATGCCCGGGACGGCGACGCCGAGGCAGTCGGCCGGGTGGCCGAGCCGCCGGGCGGCCTGGCCGAGGAGGTGCTCGCACCACGTGGCGACCTGTTCGACCAGCCCGTCCGCGGTCAGCCCGCGCGGCACGTCCCAGCGGGTCTCCCAGAGCGCCGTGCCGTCGCCCGCGTCGATGACCGCCCCTTTGGCATACGTGCCGCCCAGATCCAGGGCGGGCACCACCCGTCCGACCGCGTGCTCGTTCACCCGCCCAGCATGTCCACCACCCCGCCGCAGCGCAACCAATCGCGCAAAACGCACAGGCAAAGTGACCGTGTTCGACCGGTCATGCCGTCACGCGGGCGCGGCCACCTGGATGAGGCGGACGCCGGCCTGCGCGATCTCGGAGAGCGCGGGGGGGGGGGCTGATTGATCTGTGACCAGGACGTGGACTTGGTCGAGCGGCGCCATCAAGGCCTCGGTCTGCCGACCCACCTTCGAGCCGTCGGTCACGACGATGACCTGGCGGGCCCGGCCGATCATGGCGGCGTTGGTCCGGCCCTCGACGGGGTCGTGGGTCGTGATGCCGTCCGCGCTGATGCCGTCGACACCGACAACGGCAATGTCCAGTGTGACGGCGGCCAACGTCGCCTCCGAGACCGCGCCGACCATCTCCAGCGACTCGGGCCGGAGATAGCCGCCCGTCAGCAGGACGCGGAACTGGGGGTAGGTCGGGACGAGCTCGGCCACGGGCAGGGAGTTGGTCACGACGAGGGCGTTGGCGTAGCCGCCCTTGGCCATGCGCTGGGCGATGAGCGCCGTCGTCGAGCCGCCCGTGAAGCCGATGGCGAGGCGGGTCCGGGGGATGAGCTTGAGGGTCTCGCGCGCGATCGCCTCCTTGGCGTCCGGCGACTGCTGCCGCAGCCGGATCGGCAGCTCGGGGCGGCTGGCCTGGCGCCGCGCGCCGCCGTGGGTCCGCTGGACCAGGCCGTGGTCGGCGAGGACGGCGAGGTCGCGCCGGATCGAGGACAGCGACACGCCGAGGGCGGCGGCCAGGTCCGCGTTGTCGACCGAGCCCTCGCGGGAGACGAGCGCCACGATCGCGGCCATCCGCTGCGACCGCTTGGCCCCGATGTCGGGGATCGCCGCATACCCGCTCACAAGCTCTTTCTCCAGTCTTGAAGTCTCGGCAACACCGTATCAATCATTCCGATTGCGCACTTGGCCGGATTCGTTGCCGCCGGGCGGCGGGCGTGGAAAGTTCGGAACCGGCGGTACTGACGGCGTCCTCGCGCCTGGCTGACAACGTGACGTCACCGCCGCCACCGCATCCGAGCATCGTTGCTGGACAGAAGGAGTACTCAAGATGCCCAAGACCACCCTGACGAGGGCCGGGATCCTCATCGCCACGGCCGCTGCGCTGACGCTGTCGGCCTGCGCCAGCGGCTCCGGCTCCGACACCCCGACGACCGCGGCCGGCTCCAGCGCGCCCGCCGCCGCCACCTCAAGCGAGGCCCCCGCCGCCAGCGCCGACAACCCGTTCGGCGTCGAGGCCGGCTCGACCGCGACCGCCATGTTCTTCAACGGCGGCTACGGCACAGACTGGGCCGACTACGCCGCCGCGCTGGCCGCCGAGCACTCCGGCACCCACTTCACCACCACGGTGACTCCTTCCACCGAGATCCAACAGGAACTGCAACCGCTGTTCGTGGCCGGGACGCCCCCGGACCTGGTCAACACCAACGGCGGTGTCGCCCAGCTCGTCCCCGAACTGCTGCCGCTCGACGACGTCTGGGCGTCGGAGTCCTACGACGGCGGCCCGCTGTTGGACTCGCTGGTGTCGGGCGTCAAGGAGGCCGGCACGTACAACGGCCTCTCCGTCCGGGCGCCCTACGTCGTCACGGCCTACGGGCTGTGGTACTCCGCGTCGCTGTTCGAGGCCAACGGCTGGACACCGCCGGCGACCTGGGACGACGTGACGACGCTCTGCGACCAGGTCAAGGCCGCCGGCAAGTACTGCTTCGCCTGGGGCAAGGAAGCCGCCGCCTACTGGGACTGGTTCGCCGCGGACGTGGCGATCAAGGAGGGCGGGCGCGATGTCTACCTGAACATCGCCAACCTGAAGGATGGCGCCTGGTCCGATCCGGCCGTGGTCGCCACCCTGACCGAGATCAAGAAGACGGTTGACGCCGGCTACTGGATGCCCGGCGGCGCGGGCACGGCCTTCGGCCAGGCCCAGATCCGGTGGAGCAACGACCAGGACGTCGCCATGTACTACACCGGCACCTGGATCGAGGGCGAGATGAAGGACTCCACGGCCGAGGGCTTCGAGATGTCCGTCGCCCCGGTGCCGAGCCTGAGCGCCAACGGCGCGTATGGCGCGGGGTCGGTCGCCACGGCCCTCCAGGAGAACCTGATCATCCCGGCCGCCGCCAAGAACCCGGCCGCCGCCAAGGAGATCCTGCGGGCGCTGTACAGCAAGGACGCCGCCAGCCACTTCTCCCAGACGCGCATGACGCTGACCGTGGTCAAGGACACCGTGCCGGAGGACGGCTACGGCTCCACCGCCCTGGCCACCGCCGCCAAGCTGGTCAACTCCTCGGAGACGATGCCCGCGCTGACCAACTTCCTGGAGTACTACGGCCTCTACGCCGACCACAACGTGCTCTGGAACTCGTTCCTGTCCGGCGAGCTGAGCGTGGACGAGATGGTCGCCCAGCTGCAGGAGATCTCGGACAAGCTGGCCGCCGATTCCTCGATCGACAAGATCACCTTCAGCTAGCCCATGGGGAGTTCTCGGATCCAGGGGGATGGCCCGCGCTCGGCGCGGGCCATCCGCCCCTGGGGCAAGACGCGCCGGGCGCGGCGGCAGCTGACCTTCGACAAGGTCAGCTTCATGGCGGTGTTCCTGGTTGTGCCACTGGCCTTGTTCGGCACGTTCGAGTTGTGGCCCTATCTCCAAGCCTTCTACTACTCCCTCACCTCGTGGAGCGGCTTCTCCCAGCAGATGCAGTTCACCGGCGCGGACAACTTCTTCAAACTGTTCCAGGACAAGACGTTCCTGATCTCGCTGCGCAACTCGATCGAGCTCGTCGTGGTCGTGCCCACCCTCACCTTGGCCTTCGCGTTCGCGCTGGCCACGGTCATCACGGCAGGAGGGCCCAGCGTCGGGGCCCCGCGCGGGCTCAAGGGGTCGGGGCTGTACCGGGTCATCTCGTTCTTCCCGTTCGCCGTGCCGGCCCTGGTCATCGGCATCATCTGGGGGCAGGTCTTCGACCCGCAGCGCGGCCTGCTCAACGGCGCCCTCCGGGCCATCGGCCTCGACTCCTTCCAGAACTTCGCCTGGCTCGGCCAGACGTCCACGGCGATGCCGTCGGCGATGTTCGTCATCATGTGGGGCAACGTCGGCTTTTACACGGTCCTCTTCGTGGCGGCCATCCGGGGCATCCCCGCCGAAACCTACGAGGCGGCCCGCATCGACGGCGCCGGTCGGTTCCGCGTGGCCGTGTCCGTCACGTTCCCGCAGATGCTGGAGACGGTCCAGACCGGCTACATCTACTTCGGGCTGGCGGTCATCGACTCGTTCGTCTTCATGCAGGCCATGTTCCCCCGGGCCAGCAGTCCGGGCTACTCGACGCTGACCATCACGCAGTACGTCTGGATGATGGCCTTCACGAAGGGCCAGTTCGGCTACGCCACGGCGATGGGCGTCGTCCTGGCGGCGGTCAGCTTTCTCTACGCCGCCCTGGTCTTCCTGGTCTTCCGCCTGCTGCGGCGGCGGAGCGGCTGGGGCGGTCGGCGGCACCGGCAGCGCGGTCAGGGGGTCGGCGACCACCACGCCGTGGGCGACGCCGGCTTCGCCGTCTCCACCCACACCGTGTTGGGCGTGTGGTCGGTCATCGTCATCGTGCCGTTCCTGTGGACGCTGCTGTCCAGCTTCAAGACATCCAAGGAGATCATGTCGTCGCCGTTCAGCCTGCCCGAGCGCTGGTCCTTCGACAACTATGTCAGCGCGTGGAACGACGCGGGCATCGGCCGGTTCTTCGGCAACACGATCCTCATCGTCGGCTGCTCCGTGGCGCTGGTGATGATCCTCGGGGCGATGTGCGCCTACGTCCTGGCCCGCTACCGCTTCCCCGGCAACCGCGTGATCTACAACGTGATGCTGGGGGCCCTGGCGTTCCCGATCTTCCTGGCCCTCGTCCCGCTGTTCTCGGTGTTGAAGAACCTCGGCCTCCTGGGCACGAGGCCCGGCCTGATCCTCGTCTATGTCGCCTTCGCCCTCCCGTTCACGGTCTTCTTCCTCCACTCGTTCTTCCGCTCGCTGCCGCTGGACGTCTACGAGGCGGCCATCGTGGACGGCGCGGGGGAGTGGCAGGCGTTCTTCCGGGTCATGCTGCCCATGGCCGCTCCCGGCATGGTCTCGGTCACGATCTTCAACACCCTGGGCCTGTGGAACCAATACCTCTTGCCGCTCGTGCTGAACACCGACCGTGACCTGTTCGTGCTCACCCAGGCCATGCAGGACTTCTCCCAGCGCACCGGCTACGCCGTCGACTACGGCTCGCTCTTCGCGGCGGTGGTCATCACGGTGGCCCCGGTCCTGCTGGTCTACGTCATCTTCCAGCGGCGGCTCGAGGGCTCGGTGTCGCAGGGCACGTTCCGCTGATTCACCTGGTCACGCTGTCCGTGGCCGACACAGAAGGGGAAACCGATGTACTACAAGGACGATTGGGACCAGGCCCGGCAACGCCTGGAGGCGTTCTGGCAGGGCGAGGTCATCGACCGCTGCTGCGTGGCGGTCTTCGCGCCACGCCGGGGCTCCCAGTTGCCGCCGTTCCCGGAACTCCAACATGGCCCCTGGCTGGGCGGGTTGGAGGCCTTGGCGGACGACGACGCCGAGGGGATCACGCGCTGGTGGACCGACCCGGAGGCCAACTACCAGCGGGCTGTCACGTGGTTCGAGAACACGTGGTTCGGCGGCGAGGCCATTCCCGCCACGTACGTCAACTGGGGCGCGTCCGCCGGTGCCGGGTTCTTCGGCAGCCCGCCGCAGTTCAGGAAGACCACGGTCTGGTACCCCAAGGTCATCGCGGACTGGGACACGTGGCAGTGGGAGTTCGACGCAGCGGCCAACCGCTGGTGGCGGACCATCTGGGACATCACCGCGTATCTGACCGAGCGCGCGGAGGGCCGCTACTTCGTCGGGCTGCCGGAGTTCGGGAACGCGGCCGACAACCTGTCCCTGATGCGGGGGATGGACGACCTGGCCGTCGACTGCCTGGAGGAACCGGAGCGCATCGCGGAGGCGATCGACTTCATGGACGCCTGGTGGGTCAAGCTCCACGAGCCGCTCTACCAACTGACCCTGGCGGCCAACCAGGGCGGCGGCGTGCTGCCCTGGATGAGCCTGTGGGCGCCCGGGCGTATCGACCAGCTCGCCTGCGACTTCTCGTCCTTGCTGTCGCCCGACACGTTCCGGGACGTCTTCGTCCGCGACATCGAGCGGATGGGAGCTTGGATGGACTACGGGATGTACCACCTGGACGGGCCGGCGTGCATGCGGCACATGCTCGACCCGCTGCTGGAGATCAACTGTGTCAAGGCGATCGAGTTCACGCCCGGGATCGGCGCCCCGCCGACCCTGACCGCGGAGTACTTGCCGCGCTACCGGCGCATCCAGCAGTCTGGCCGGCGGCTGTACCTGTTGGCCCAGCCGCACGAGATCGAGCCGCTGCTGGAGGAGCTGAGCCCGAGGGGCCTGTACCTGTGCACCCAGACCGACACACAGGACGCGGCCGAGGACCTGTTGGCGCAGGTCACGCGCTGGTCGGCGGCGGCGCTGCGGCGCGAGGGCCGATGATGGACCACGCCGTGCTGCCCGAATTCGAGATCGACGGGGGCCGGGTGACGGTGTTCGGTACCGGGGCCCTGGCCCAGGTGGAGGCCGACGCCGACCGTGACCGGCTGTACCTGCTGGATGAGGGCAAGGACGCCTGGCACACGCCGGAACACCGCTGGGGCAGCGGGTTCCTGGTGACGGACCGGGGCGCGGGCCGCTGGAACGTGCCGGTCCGGCTGGAGTGGACGGCGGATGGCTGGGAGGCCGACTACGGGACGGTGGCGGGTTTGGCGGTCTGCGTGTCCCGCCGGGTGGCGGACCGGCTGAGCGAGGTCTTCACCTACCGCAACGCCACGGCCGAGCCGGTCGCGGTCGCCACGCTCGGCATCGTGACGCCCTTCCGCGATGTCTACCCCTCCGCGGCGGAGGCCATCGCCACCGCCGTCCACGCGCACGTCTGGCCGGGCGGGGCCTCGGCGTACGTGCTGGCCGAGCCGATGTCCGGGCGGAGCCCCGTGCTGTCGTTGCGCGTGACCGAAGGGTCGGTCAACGCCTACTCGATCGAGTCGCGCAACCACTTCTCCTCGTCCAACGTCCGCGGCCACCTCGTGCTCCACGCGGTCGACCGGCGGGCGCCGCACGCCTTCGGCGGGCAGGAGCCGGTCGTCATCGCGCCCGGCGGCTGCCTGCGATTGGCCTGGACGCTCGGCCTCCACCCCGACCGGGCGGCCGCCGAGCACTTCGTGGCGGGCCCCCTGGCGGGCGTGACCCTCGTAGCGGAAGTGGGACAGCCGGTCGCCATCGCGACCGACGCGCCGGCCCAGGTCACGGCCCGGGCGGCGTGGCCGGTGGGACCCGGCCCCGCACCGGCCGTGGACGTGGCGCGGGCGCCGGGCGGCGCGACCGTGACATCACGCGGGCACGGCCTGGTCGATATCCGCGTCGGGGCGGACCGCGGGGCCGTGCTGTTCGCGGCCGACGCGGCCGACCTCGTGCGGAGCCGGGTCGCCTACCTGCTGCGCCATCAACGGGGCGCCGGCCGGGGCGGCGTCGACGCCCAGGCGTTCCTGCCCGTCGACACCGAAACCGGCCTGACCAAGCTGACCAGTGGCTGGCCGGACTGGTCGGACGGGGCCGAGCGCACGGGCATGCCGAGCCTGCTGCAACAGGCGCGGCTGGCGGGCCTCGCGGGGGCCGAGGTCGATGAGCCGTTGCGCGGGTGGGCCCGGTTCGCGCGCGAGCGGCTGATCACGGCTGCACTGGACCCCCTATGGGGAACGGACACGATCATCACCCAGCCCCGCCCTTACAACTCCCCCTGGCTGGCCCACTTCTTCGCCGACGAATTCGTCCTGACGGGTGCGCGGGCCGAGTTGGACCTGGCCGCCGGCCTGTTGGAGCGGCTCATCGAGACCGGCGAGTGGCAACACCTGTCGATCGGCTGGGCGGAGGCCAGCCTTCATGTCGCCAACCTCCTGGCTGACACCGGCCAACCCGCGCGGGCCGAGGCCATCCGGGCCTCCGTGGTCCGCGCCGCGGCCTACTTCGCCGACCTCGGGGCGCGGCTGCCCGCCCAGGAGGTCCGGTACGAGCAAGCCATCGTCGCGCCGCTGGTCAGCTACCTGGCCGCCGCCCACCGGCTGACTGGCGACGACCGCTACTTGACGCCCCTGGCGACCGCGCGGGATTGGCTGCTGGCGTTCAACGGGCCCCAACCGCATCCGTACCTCCACGAGGTGGCCATCCGGCACTGGGACGGCTTCTGGTTCGGTGCTCTGAGGTTGTGGGGCGACACCTTTCCCCACTACTGGAGCGTTCTCACCGGGGTGGCCTTGGCCCAACTGCCGGAGGCCCTGCGGACGCCGCGCACGGAGACGGCCGCCCCAGCGGTGTTCGCGGCCAACCTGGGTCTCTTCGCCGCCGATGGTTCCGCCACGTGCGCCTTCCTGATGCCCTCAGCGGTCGACGGCCGCCCGGCCCACCGGCCCGACCCCCTGGCCAACGACCAAGACTGGGCGCTGACGCTCTACCTGCGTCACCACGGCGGCCGAACGGGTTGGCCGGTGGCCCGGCCAAGGCCATGCGACGTCGGCGGTGACGAACGGGAGTAGCCTCGGGAGCGTGACCTTCGGGGAGTTCTTTCAGCCGGGGCTGAGGCACGGCGGGATGACACGCGGCCTACCCGGGGCCTAACGCTGGTCGTGCTGCCCGCGCCGCCGGACGAGCCAGGCCGCCGCCAGCGCCAGCAGGACCGCCGCGGGGATTGTCAGCCACGGCCGTCTTCCGACTACGCCCCAGTCCGCGCTCGGCGTGGGAGCAGGCGACGGCGACGGCGACCGGGGCAGCGCCGTCGAGCCCGGCCCGAGGTAGACGTAGTCACGGTCGCCGTACGGCGTGATGAACGCGTCCGGCCACGCCAGGCCGTCCCGGTAGTCGGCGAACAGCCTGGCGGTCAGGACGCCGTCGGTCGTGGGGTCGTCCACCATCTTGCCGAGGAGCGGGTTGTAGTCGGGGTACCGGGACGGGTCGTCGGCCAGGTAGGCCACCGGGTCGACCGCGCCCCAGCCCGACGCCTCGGTCCACGTCCCGCGCCCCGACGCGGTGGCCAGCAGAGCGGCGACGAGCTGGTGGCCCGAAGCTTGGGGCCACTTCTCCTCCCCGACCGCGAGGAGGGCGGCCACGATCATGGCGGCGAACGACGTGCTGGAGACGCTGACGATGTTCAGGGAGCCGTCCCGGCCGGTGATCGTGCCGGGCGCCGTCACGGTCAACCCGGTCCCGCGCGGGGAAAACGCCTCGGGTTCGCCCGCGAGATCGGCCGCGCCCACGGCCAGGACGCCGTTGACCCGGGCCCAGTCGTTGAGGGCCCCGTCGTCGCCGGCCGCCACGACGACCGGCACGCCCGCCACCGTCGCCCGGGCCACGGCGTAGGCGAACTCCGGCCCCGGCGGCGCGGCGTCGACCGGCTCCGTGATGACGACGATGTCCGCCCCGTAGTTGAGCGTCGTCTGGAGCGCGGCCGCCAGAGTGCTGTAGATGGGGTCCTTGGCCGCGCACTGTGCCGCCTCGTCGGGCTCCAGGGCATGGACGAAGTGGACTACGGCCACGTCGGGCGCCCACCCCCAATCGGGGTGGATCAGGGGGGAGAAATCGTTCCCCCCCTTGGCCGAGGCCTGGGGGGTCCACGGGGCGCAGGAGCCCGTCGTCGTGTACCAGTCCCCGATGAGCCAGCCGATGTCCAGGAACTCGGGCGCGTCGATGTTCGCGACGGCGCCGATCACTCCGACCGTGACCCCCGTGCCGTCGAAGCCCGAGTCGCGGACGGCGGCAAAGCCGGCGGTCTCCTGGTACGCCTGGCCGGCGATCCGAGGCAGGTCGCCCAGCCCCCCGGCGACCCGGCTCGGGTCGGGAGAGACAGTTCTGGGCGGCAGGACGTGGTCGGCCGAGGCCGGCGCGCTGATTCCGGCCCCGGCCAGGACCAACAGCCCGGCCAGCAACGCGGCCAGGGCCAGGTGGCGCGGCTGGGTCATGGGGTCCCGCCTTCAAGGGTCACGCGGGGGGCGGCGACCCGCGTCACGAACGCGTCGAGGAGGTCCAGCGCGGCGACGAAGGCGAGGGTCATGACGACGGCCGTGCGGCTCCACGGGCGGAACGGATCCTTCGAGTCCTTCGAGCCGGCCACGGGTCACGCTCCCCGGCCGTGGTCGGGCGGGGCGGCCTCGGCGTAGGGGCCGGGGCGGCCCTGGTAGAAGGGCAACATGGCCCAGGCCGCGCCGAAGAGGGGTATGGCCAGGCCGCCGGCGTGGTTGGTCAGGGCGCCGGTCAGAGCGAGGACGGCAACGCCGGCGGCCGTCACCGCCACCATGGCCGCGCCCGTCGCCCACAGCAGGGCCACCAGCCGCCGCGTGACGGCCGGCGCGCGCCGGGCCGAGCGGAGGCAGGCCAGCCCGGGGGCCACGGCCAGCGCCGCCCCCACGATGTAGACGACCTCCAGGATCACCCTGCCGCGCGGCACCGGGCCCGGCCGGGCATTGGTCCACTCGACGATGGCCAGGAATACGCCCGCCACGGCGGATACCAGCCACACCTGGCCGGCGCCGCGGACGCCCGGCCTGGTCAGCGTGCGGCCGCCCATGCGCGGCCGGTCCGGTGGGGAGCCGGGGAGCGGGGCGATGACGGGGTCCATGGCGACCTGCAATTGAGGGGCGGCGAATACCCCCGACGATAGCAGAGGTCCGCGCCACGCTCACCGGACCGGTCGAGCGATTGTCCGCCCACCGCGTGACCGCTACGCTCGGAGTTGCCGCCGCCTCCCGAGGAGCCCTCCATGAGCGTGATGCCCGACCCACCCCGTCCGGAAGAAGGGCGCGGTCCCGCCACCGCCGCGGCCATCCACCTGCGCCGCCACATCCGCCCGACGCAGATCCTCGTCCTCGCCACCCTGGCCATCTGGCTCTTCGGCCTCTTCTTCTGGCCGATGACCGCCCTGGCCACCGTTCTCTCGCTCGGCGCGCTCGTCTGGGGCATCCGCCGCGTCCGCCAGTTCCGGCGCACCGACTGGCCGCGCGTCAACTGGGCCGACCCAGAACTCCTCGCCACGCTACCCGCGCGCCTGCGCGACCCCCGGGCGCTGCCCGTGACCGGCTACCAGCGCACCAGCGCCGCCTGCGTCTCCGGCGTCGCCGTCCCGATCATGCTCGTGATCCTCTGCGCCGGCGCCTGGGTCGTGCTCTGGCTGCTGTACACCCGCCTGACGTGACCCTGGCGGGCAGGCCACACCCTGGCGGCGATGGACGAGGAGCCCAGCTACCTCGACCAGCCGTGACATTGGGGACGGTTCCTTTGTCACACTGGGCCGCCCCGTTCGGTCATCCCGGCCTGGGCGACGAGCTGCGGCCACCGCTACAAGCCCACGAATGCCCGCGCCTCGAACATCAGGTCCAGGAATGGCTCGACCGTCTCCGACCGGTTCCAGTCACGCTGGAGTTCGCAGATCAACTGCGGGATCGTGATGAGCTGGGCGCCGGCCTGCTCGACGCGGCGCAGCGCGGTCTCGTGGGCCAGCGTGGACGTGCCGCCGATGGCGTCGACCACCGGGTAGACCTCGTAGCCTTCGCGTAGCGCGTCGAGCGTCGGGAAGGCGAGGCACGCCTCGGTCCACAGCGCGCACATGATGAGCTTCTTCCGGCCGGTCGCCTGGACGGCCGCCACGAACTCGGCGTCCTCCCACGCGTTGATCGAGGTCCGGTCGTAGCTCGGCACGCCGTCGAGGGCCTCCTTCAGCGGCGGCACGGTCTCCTGGTTGCGCGTCGTGGCCACGTTGACGGTCGACAGGACGATGGGGAGGCCGTAGACCTTCGCCGTCCGGGCCACCGTCACGATGTGGTGGATGAGATCGGACGTGTTGATCGAGTTGACCGAGTGAATCTGGGTCGGCTGGTAGTCGATGATGACGACGGCCGCGTTGGCCGGCGTCAGGAGCCAATCCTGGCGCGGGTCGCGGATGGGAGCGATGCTGGTCATGCCCGCCACGCTAGACCGCGTCTGTGAACAGACCGGGCGGCAAACGGTGTCAGCGGTGTGAAGGAATCGACAGGCGGCCCCGTGACATCCTTGCCCCATGTTGTTGCGTCACGTCCACCTGCTGGGGCGGCCGGGTCCGGCCGCCGTTCTGATCGGGGTCACGGGGGTGGTCGAGTGGGTCGGGCCGGACGCGGACCGGCCGGCGGCCGGGACCGGACCTGAAGTCGACGGCGACGGGCGCTGGCTGCTGCCGGGGTTCTGGGACGAGCACGTCCACTTCCGGCTCTGGGCCGAGCTGTCACGCCGCCTGGACCTGGGCGCCGCCCCGTCGGCCGCCGCGGCGGCGGCCCTGGTGGCCGACCGCGCCCGGCGTGACCCGTCGTCGCCGCTGATCGCCGTGGGCTTCCGGGACGCCCTCTGGCCGGACGCGCCCGCCAAGGGCCTCCTCGACGCCGCCGCGCCCGATAGCGCGGTCTACGCCTTCTCCGGCGACCTCCACTCGATGTGGCTCAACTCGCCCGCCCTGGCCCGCCACGGCCTGGCCGGGCATCCCACCGGACTCCTGCGCGAAACCGACTGCTTCCGCGTCATGGAGGCCCTGGCCGGCCCCACCGCCGACCCCACCGCCGGCCCCGACTCCGCCACCGAGGACCGCTGGATCCTCGAGGCCGCGGCCCAGGCGGCCACGCGCGGCGTGACCGGCATCGTCGACCTGGACTTGACCTGGGGGTTCGACGCCTGGGCGGAACGCGCCGCGCGGGGAGTTCCGGTCCGCGTCGCCGTCGGCGTCTACCCCGAGAACCTCGGCCGGGCGGTCCAGCGCGGCTACCGCACGGGCCAACCGCTCAACCCGGCGGACCCAGCCGGCCTCGTCACCGTCGGCCCCCTCAAGGTCATCACCGACGGGTCGCTCAACACGCGCACGGCCTGGTGCTTCGACCCCTACCCGGGCCTGAGCGGGCCGGACGCGTGCGGGGTGGCGTCCGTGCCGCCGCCCGAGCTGGCGGCGCTGATCACGGCAGGCTGGGCCGCCGGCCTCGTGCCCGCCGTCCACGCCATCGGCGACCGGGCCAACGCGGCGGCCCTCGACGCCTTCGAGCAGGTCGGCTGCCCCGGCAGGATCGAGCACGCCCAACTGCTGCGCCCGGAGGACATCCGGCGGCTGGCCCGGTTGGGTATCACGGCGTCCGTCCAGCCCGAACACGCTGTCGACGACCGCGACGTGGCCGACCGCTACTGGGCCGGCCGGACCGCGCGGGCCTTCCCCTTCCGCGACCTGCTCGACGCCGGCGTGACCCTCGCCCTCGGCTCGGACGCCCCCGTGGCGCCGCTGGACCCGTGGATCGCGGTCGGCGCGGCCGTGACGCGGACGCGCGGCCAGCGTCGCCCGTGGCACCCAGAACAGGCCATGACTACCGGCGAAGCCCTCAAGGCCAGCGCCCGCGGCCGCGCCACGGTCGAACCAGGCATGACGGCCGACCTCCAACTGGTCGAGCGCAACCCCCTGGCCATCGACCCGGCCGACCTGCGGACCATGCCGGTCGCGCTGACCCTGCTGGCCGGCCGCGTGACGCACACGGCCCTCTGAGGCGTGACAAAGGAACCGTCCCCGATGTCACACCGTGTCGCGCGGCGGGGGCGGCGCGGGAATGTTTCGCGGCCAGTGCGCGTTGGGTTGGTTGAAACGTTTGCCGGACGGTGCCACGGGCGGTGGCAGGAGGTGGAAGATCGTGCGGACACGGACACCTGGACATCCCAGTCGACGCTGGGGCGCGCGGCTGGGCGGCCTGGCGCTGGCCTTCGGGCTGGCCCTCGGCGGGGTGACGCCGGCCGACGCGGAGCCCGCGGCCGAGGCCGCCCCCTCGGCCAGCGCCACGCCCGACGCCGAGGTCGCAGCCGAACTGGACGGCGAACCCGAGACCGGGGAGCCCGCGCCGGCCGAAGAGTCCGACGAAGAGTCCGACGAAGAACCCGCGGACGAGGAGACCGAGCCGGGCGAGGAGACCGAGCCGGACGGCGAGTCCACGCCGGACGAGGAAACCGAGCCGGATAGCAGTCCCACGCCCACTCCCACCCCTGAGCCCGAGCCGGCCACCGTGATCGTGGTCAACTCCGCCCGCTTCGGCGGCGCCAACCTGGCCACGGCCACGGCCAGCGGGACCTGCGACACCGGCCAGAGCGTGACCCGCGACGACGTCACCCTGCCGGAATGCACCCTGCGCGCCGCCATCGAACTCAGCAACGCCCTCAACGCCCCGGCCGGCGACGTCCGCATCCAGGTCATCACCGGCCTGGGCTTGGGCGCGGACGAGGCCATCACGATCCCCAACGCGACGACCGACTACATGCTCTCGACGGCGACGACGCTGACGAACTTCTCGGCCAACCAGGTGACGCTGGCGGCCTACCGGATCACGGCCCCCGTCACGATCGACCTCGACAACCGGCTCCGCTTCCTCCTGGCGAGCAACACGGCCGGCGAGTTCGCCACGTTCTACGTCGACGCCACGGACGTCAACCTCCTCAACTTCACGAACGTCCGCTCGGTCAACACGGCGATCCTGATCTCGGGCACTGCCCAGCGCGTCACGGTCGACGGCGGCCAGAGCTTCCTCGGTCTGGCCTCCGCCCTGGACAAGCGCTTCCTCGTCATCGAGAACGGCGCGCAGAACATCACGTTCCGCAACTACCAGGTCGGCGGCCTGGCGACCGGCGCGACGGCCGACTACGGCGCCGTCGTCTTCGACAACAAGTCCACGACCGCGGTGACCCGGAACGTCGTCATCGAGAACGTCCAGTTCCGCCAGCCCGACCCGACCTGCACATCGCCCAGCGGCACCTACTGCGTCAACCAGAACAACGCCATCGTCCTCGGCACGTCCACCAGCCGCTCGCCCAAGATCGACGGCCTGACCATCCAGAACTCCCGGTTCCAGTACCTGTCCGGCCGCAGCGCGCTGATGGCCCGCTACGTCACGGCGGGCAACCTGGCCAACTTCACGTTCACGGGCAACACGCTGAAGGACAACTTCGTGGCGTCCGGCACCGACTTCTACAACGCGGTCGTCGTCCTCCCCGCCGCCACGGGCGCGCTGATCGGGACCAATACGATCAACAATAACACTTTCAACAATGCCGCCCTGGCCACGTCGAGCCTGACCAACCGGAACCAGCCCTACGCCATCGGCGGCAACGCGGGCGGCGGCACGAACAAGGTGTCCGGCCTGACCATCACGGGCAACGCCTTCGACGGCTTCACGACCGCGTCGGTGTACCTGACCGCCGACTCCGGCCTGGTGCCCGTCAGGGGCAACACCTTCGGCCCGAATTCCGGCAGCCAGGCGGTGGTCACGACCGCCGAGGGCTTCTCCGACGTCGCCACGAACACCGAGGAGAGCGTCACGGCTGACGCCGCGGCCGCGCTCGTCCGCCAGCTCGCGGGCACGAACCACCGCCTCCACTCCTGGGCCCCGGCCGACTACTACCCGGACCCGGACCTGCGGCCGTCGCCGCAGGTCGCCAATCCCACCACCTGCACGGCGACGGTCTGGGTGGCGCCGCCGACGAGCGCCGACCTGGCCAACAACTCGACCATCCCGGCCACGCCCGTGACGCTGCACCTCTACTGGACGGCCCTCGCCACGGCCGAGGTCTACCTCGGCTCGTTCGGCCCCTACAGCCAGGCGGGCGAGCTGACGTTCACGGTCCCGGCGCAGGCCATCGGCGCCTTCGGCCAGTTGGGCGGCTACCTCCGCCTCCAGACGGAGACGAGCGCCAACGGCGCGGCTGAAACGTCTCAATTCAGCCGCACGGTCGCGCTCCGCGGGACGTGCAGCGTGGCCCAGGCCCCCGCCACCACCACCATCTACGTCAACTCCGCCCGCTTCGGCGGCCCCAACCTGGCCGCGGCCACGGCCGGCCGGACCTGCGACACCGGCCAGACCGTGACCCTGGGCGGCCAGGTCAAACCCGAGTGCACGCTGCGCGCGGCCATCGAGCTGGCCAACGCGATCAACGGCGCGGTCCCGGTCACGGTCACGCTCGACGCCGACCTGCCCGAGGCCACGATCGCCGCCACGGGCGACTACACGTCGGCCGACTGGATGCTGCCGAGCACGGCCGGCATCGGCGCGGTCAGTTGGCGCACGCCCCAGGGCGCGTACTGGGCGGTCAAGGCGCCCATGACCATCGACCTCAAGAATCGCCTCCACGTCGCCGCCGTGCCCGACATCTACGCCGCCGCCTTCCACGTCCAGGCGCCGTACGTGACGCTGCTCGGCCTGACGGACATCATCGCCGGCTCGGACGCGGTCGTCGTCGCGTCGAACGCCGCCTACGTCACGATCAGTGGCGGCTCGACGGTCCAGACGACGACGGGCAACCTGACCCGCTTCCTGTACGTGCGCAACGGCGCCCGCAACGTCACGTTCAGCGACTACACGCTCTCCGGCCTCCTGTCGGTGGACGACGACTCGGGCGCGGGCGGCGTGGTGTTCCAGGGGGACCTGGCCAAGACCACGCGGCAGGTCGAGATCGCCCGCGTCACGTTCGACAACCCGCTGCCCGGGACGACCTGCACGGCGTACCGCGGCTGCTCGGCCAACGGCGTCAACGTCTGGACCAACGCGCGGGTCTACGGCCTGGAAATCCACCATTCGACCTTCCAGCACACGCGCCACGGCGCGTGGCTGGCCGAGCGCTACCCGATCTCGGCCTACTTCGTCGCCACGGCCGGGTCGCTCGGCAACTTCCGGCTCCACGACAACGACTTCCTCGACAACATCAACATCGTCAGCAACCCGACGGGCTGGATCTACAGCCTCGTCATGCTGCCGTACGGCGGCGGCCTCCTCGGGACCAACTCGCTCGACCACAACACGTTCGACAACGCCACGACCATCCAGGAGGGCGTCCGCGAGCCCATCGCCATCGGCTGGCTCGGCCTGCCGACCGGCACGACCGCGTCCCGCGTGACGATCTCCGACAACTATTTCGACGGCTTCGCCATCGTCGGCATCCAGCTCCAGGCCACGACCGGCCTCGTCACGATGCAGCGGAACACCTTCGGCCCCAACTCCGCGTCGACCGGCATCGACGAGGCCGACATGCTGGCCGCGGCGGCCAAGGGCCTCATCAGCAACGGCGCCGACACGGTCAACCAGCGCATCCGGTCGTGGGCGCCCGACCCGGCGAGCGCGGCGGTGGCGGAGAACTGCCAGGCGTCGGTCCGGGTCAAGCCGCCGACCTCGACGGCCAACTACACGAGCATCCCGCCGACGCCCGTGACGGTCGAGCTGTACTGGACGGCGACCAACCAGGCCGAGGTCTACCTGGGCGCCTACCCCAACCTGGCGGCGGCGGCGACCCTGGCGTTCACGGTCCCACCCGAGGCGGTCGGCGCCGACAACCTGACCGTCGGCGGCTACCTCCGCGTCCAGACGCACACCGACAACGGCGGCGCCTGGGGCCAGCTGGCGTCCTCGGCCTACTCGGCCAAGATCGCGCTGACGGGGACGTGCGACGTCACGCCGCGCCTCGAGATCGCGAAGCGCGCCTGGTCCGTCCTCGGCCTGGCCGACCCGGACTACGACGGCCTCGTCACGGGCGGCGCGGCGGCCGAACTGCCCAGCGGCGTCACGCTGGGGTGGGGCACGGTGGTGTGGTGGACCTACACCGTCGCCAACACGGGCTACGGAACCCTGAAGAACGTGGTCGTGACCGACTCCGACCTCGGCGAGGTCTGTGTCATCGCGGCCCTGGCGCCCGGCCAATCGGCCGGCTGCCTGGCCCACGGCCCGCTGGCCCCGGCGGAGGTGACCTGATGGCCGGCCACCTGCCGCCGCGGGCCCGCGGGCTGCGGCGCGGGGTCGCCGTCGCGCTGGGCCTGGCCCTGGCCGCGGCGGCGACCGCTGCCGCGTTCTGGGGCGGGTCGGCCGCCGTCGACGCGGACGGCCTCGTCCTCCAGAACGGCGACCTCCGCCTGGAGCTGGGGGAAGCGGACGTGGTCGGCGACCCCGTGCTGGCGGTGGGGGACGCCGTCGTCCTCGCCCAGGCGGCCACGGCCACCCTCGTCGGCGACCACCTCTGCGCGGCGCTCGTGACGACGTGGGACACGGCGGGGGAGGAGGAGCCGCCCGCCGGGCTGGCCACGACCGTGACGGTGGTCGGCTCGGTCGGCGGGGTCCCGGCCTTCAGCGCCCAGGGCGGGTTGGGCGAGGCCATCCCGATCCACGCGGACGGGGCGGACGGCTGCGGCCCGCCCGCGCCGGCGACCGACCTGGCCATCCTCGTGACGGTCGCCTACACCACCGCCCCCGACCTGGCGTACACGACCGACCTCTCCGGCACGCCCGTGGCCCTCCCCGGCCTCCGGTTCGACCTCGTCCAGATCGGGAGCGGCGGATGACGCCCCGGTCGCGCGGGCTGGCCGCGGCGCTGGCCGTCGTCACGCTCCTGGCCGGCGCCGCTACGGCCGGCGCCTGGTGGTCCGACCGTGCGGCCGCGCCGGTCGGCCTGGCGCTGGGCGACGCCGGGCTGGTCGGTTTCGGGCTGACGCGGCTGGACGGTGGCAACAGCCCGCCGGTCACGCTGTACGCGACGGGCCCGGACTCCGAGTTGGCCGTGACACTGACGCCGGAGGCGGTCACGCTGGTCCGCGACGGCGGCCTGGCCGTCCCGTTCCTGGTCGAGGGCCGGGCGGATGGGCCGCGGGAGCTGAGTTACACCTTGTCACCGCCTGATCCGGCGACGGCGGCGGCGGGGACTGTCCTGCACGACGCGGACGTGCGGCTGTTCCGGGTCCGCGACGCGGCCGAGTGCGCGGTGGACGCGGCGGCGGGGGAGCCGGCCGCGGCCCTGGCGGATCTCCCCCTGGTCGACGCGGCCGCCACGACCGGGAGCGCGACCTGGTGCCTGAGCGCCCGCTGGACCGGCCTGCCCGCCTACGCCAACACGGCCACGGCGACAGGCAGCGGCTGGAACGGCCAGACGGTGACGGCCGAGTCCACCTGGACGGCCACCGTGACGCCCCCGGCCGTCGGCGCCGAAACGTGGACGCTGGCCGTGACCCACGCCGTGGCGTAGCCCGATCCCCGCCCCCCGGCCGCGCACCTGGGACTCGCCGCGGGCCGTTTGGTAGGTTGCTCCGGTGAGCGCCCTGGCCGTGGATTCCGCCTTGCCGATCGCCGCGCACGCGGA